>JBBQTY010000024.1:0-28471 GCA_038234445.1 Lysobacterales bacterium | reverse complement strand
GTGTGCGACGACTTCGCCCGAGCCTCGGATCCCTTCACCGACAAAGGTGATCTGGAGTGCTTCAGGCGTGCGCAATGGAGGCGGCCTGACCACCGTTGCAATGTGTTCAAACCGAGGCAGCGTTGCCGGCACGATTGGTGCTCGATTTTTCCAATACGATGGGAGCTCGGCTTGCCAGATCGAAATCGGCGGTGTGCTGCCTGGCCAAACCCGAACGCTTGAAGTCGGAACTGTCGCATCGATGGTCAACGGGACAGTCTGCAGCGGCGGACCCGCCATCGACCAGGGTCGCGTCGAAATCTACGCCAATACCGAGGAAACCCTCAAGTTCGATTGCACGATCCTGCTCGTCGACAAAACCAACAATCCACCGTTGAGCATGACGCGCTTGAAGCTCTATTCGGGCTCGGGCGTCCCGTTGAACGACATCATATTTGCGGATGGCGTTGATCCATAGTGAAATCAATCATCAGTGCCGATGGGTGCCACATCGGCGCTTGTCCTTTTCGCGAGTGCGCGTCAGCTGCGTGCGCGATGAGGGCATGTATCGTTGCAGGTTCTCGAAGCCGCGTATTCGAATCGCGAGTCCATTTGATTTGGAAGGCGCTTGCACGCTGAGCGACAGCGGCTATGCCGTTGGTTTTGAAACGGAGCCGCCATGAACACATCGATTTCAGGCACATTTCTAGAGATTTTCAATGCGATGAATTGCACTTCATTGGCGTCGAAATACGCGCAGCAGTCAGGCCGCACTTTGACCCTTGCCATACCGAAATCCATTTCCAAATGAGCCCCCTGGGAAGCCAACGATGAGCTGGATTGGCATTTCTGGCGTTGCCGTGTTGACGGCCATTGTCTGCGGTCTGGTCAGCGGAATTGTGGCGAGCTTGGGCGTCGACTGGTACCACGTCTCCTCATTTGAGGGCAGCTCCGGATTTCTCGTGATTTTCATCATTCTTGCCGGCGTGATTGGTGGCTTGTTGCTGGGAGGTGTTATCGCGGGTGTGGTCGCTTCGACTGCCAATCCGGGTTTCGGCAAAGCGCTCGGTTACTCGCTTGCGACTGTGGTCGTTACTGCGATTCTGACCACCGGCGGATTGCGCGCCATGGCCGACGTACCTCCCACGATCAAGGGTGAGGAACTCATGCTGCTCGTCGAAGTGCGTTGGCCTGCTTCTCAGCAGACGACTCCGGCGAGCGATCCCATAGTTCGCACTCTGGAATTAGGCATCCTTTCGGGCAACGTCCAGCGCTTGAGTCGACAAGGTCCTTTATGGATGGAAGATGCGCGCAGGGAAGACGGTCGATGGATCGTGCCCGGTGCAGTGGAACTGTTTACCAATCAAGGTACTCGCGTCATCAAGGTGAGCCCGACGATTCCCGGCGCTTTTGCCCTTTTGCTCCCTATGAACGGGACGCCCGGTAAACGTGATCTTCAATGGAGCAGATGGTTGCCGACAGCGCACGGCACCGCTGGCCCGACGGACTTTGGACTCACCTATCGGTTCAAGGTGATTCGGCGCAGTCAGCCATCTCGAACGGAAACGATGGGACCTTTCCAGATAGATACCATCGCCCAAAGTTTCTTTGCTGAAGCGAGCGATGCCCCTCCGCCCATGATGGCAGCGACGGGGGAATTTGCGATCCGCTATCACGGACAATTGCTCGCCTTCGATGCCGGAATTGAATCAGGCGCGCACTCGAACGCTGACAACAGCAGTCAGAATCAGGCCCCAGCCGCAGAAACCATCACACTCGTGCAGGCTGTCGCGACCTTGCCTGGCCTACCCGCTGCCTTGCTGATTCGGGTGTATGCGCCGGACCAAGGCTGGACGTGTCGCCTGGTAACAGACGGTGGCTCAGCGGCGATCATCACGGTCATCGCACACTGTGAGGATCAGTTGACCGCGACGCCACTGACCACCGATCCAGAATGGCGTCAGGCGGCCAAACGACTCCCGTTGATTGTCGGCCGGATTGACCGCGTGACCTTCATGCATCCCGGCGTCTACGTGTTCACTGACGCGATCTTCGATGCAGACAAACGGGTCGTGCGCCCTCTCGATGGAAACGCATTTTCGACGGGTTTCAGCGCGCGCCCGAGCATTCCACCGCTGGGGAGCTCACCCGACGGCCGCAGCATCGTGCGTATTGGCGAAGCATGGGAGCCAAGCGGTACAGCTGTCCTGCAAGACTTTGATACCGAGACCAACACGTCCCACTTGCTGATCATCGATAAAGTCGCTACTCGTTTTGCAAGCAGTGACGCGGTGGATCTTGAATGGTTCAACCACTATTACGAATGGCACCGCGCCGCCGATGGAAATGACAGGCTGACGGCACGCGCCAATGTCGATCCCCTGCCCTACCGCGGCGTGCTGCACACCGAGAGCAGTGGAAACCTGACGTATCTCCTGCAACCGTCAGGCGCAGCTCTGTGCGCGAAACTGGTCGAATTCCTGCGCTCGGACTTTGCCGCTGAAAACATCGTGAAGAGCGAATACGCTGACAGCTACGTGCTTCATATCGAAGGCGTCGAGGTCAATCTTTTCGTCAACACCTCCGATCACCAGGTGACGCTCTTTCTTGGCAGCGGAGGCGACAACGCTCTCGTACGGCGCATCGCAACTGCCTTCGACGCAGTCCTTGCAACTGGCAAATACAACGAGCTCTTCGAATCGCTTCGGTGAGCGCGCTTCTCTACCACATGACTGAGCCGTGGAATTTGCCGTGACGACAAAGAGACAATCGCTGCCGCCACTGGGCGAGCCTTACAATCTGACCGGCGAATGGCAGAAGACCCAGCAGACCTGCTTCTGGCACGCAGAAAACCCGTTCAGCGTAATGGGCATCGTTGAGAAATTGACCGGGATCCTCTTGCACCGAGACGCTACTCAGGCCGTACTGACCTATCAGGGGTCAACTGCCTCTGGCGGCGATCCACGCTCAATCCGGCTGCGCCATGAGGCGGTCATTGATTCCCGCAATCTTTTCTCGTTTCAAGTGGAATCGAAAGCGTTGAAGAAGTGGAATCCCGAGGAGCGCTTCGAAGCGAATACCCACCGGACGTTTGCATTCTGGTGCGCGAAATTGGAAATCGCCGGCGAGATTGCCTGGGCCAATGCTTCGCAAGCATTGCTTGTTCAACGCCACGCCGAAAGCATTGCGCTCGAAAAAGCCGAGGCAAGTATCGTCGAGGATCCTGTTCAAATTGCTGCTTTGAAGCACTCGATCGTGGATTCACTGCGCAGTGGAATGCGCGCATTCACCGTCAACAAGGAGGGCGGAACGCAGTTTTCCTTCGACGGCTCGATGTTCAGACGCTCTGACTTTGGCGACGAACCCAACTTCGACGAAGCGTACGCGACCGACGAGGCAATGCTCGCCAGCCTGCACAAGTTCTTCAAATGGGATGCGCGCCGTCCTGTGTATCCGAGGCAACCGACCGAAGTAGCCGTCTGGACTCACATATTGCGCATGCTCAAACCGCGCACTTGAGTGACCACAATCAGTAGCCATGCCAAAATTGTTAACGCCCGATGTTGCCCTGATCCGTTTCGCCCAATCAAAGGATTCATCGTGATCAACTGGTTCAAACGCTTTTCGCGCACGAACAGAGTAGCTGCAGCGGCACTCTCGTCCATGGTCGCCAGCACATCGGCACACTCGGGCCAACCCCCAAAGACTCTTCTCGAATCTGTTCCTGCGAGATGGCAAACGCTGCTAGTCAATGCTTGCCAAGCAAGCCCCAGTAACGAAGGGGCAACAGCTGAAGTCTATTTCTCGGATTCCGTCGGCTCCCGGAAGCTGTTGCTGCTCGATGCTGATGGCAGCTATCAGCTGATGTATTGGAGGGACGAGGAACAATCCGGACGACTCTACACCGGTGCTTTCCAGCGCAACGATGAACGAATCAAGCTCGACATGAAACTCAATTGGCAGTCACTCGGGAGCGACACGAACGATGAGTTGCTTGTTCCGATGCGTCTCGGCGCACAACGCGTTTTGCTGCTTGAAAAACACCTCAATGACATCGGAGCAATGATCCAATGGCGGGGACTGCTCGGCGATAGCGAGGACTACTTCGTGGAAGCACGCTGTGATCACCCACTTCCCGCATTTGAGCTTGATGGCCCCAAAGCACCACCACGATCCGAACTTCCAGACGCGCTCAAGCACTTTGTTTTCGAGCAACCCGTAGAGACAAAAATCATCGCTCTTCTCGAAGACAGTCGCAGCTATGACTATGCAGCCCGCGATGCAGAATTTCTCGTAAGGGTCGACAAAGGCGACAATGATTTGTTCCGTATCAACATGCCCTTGTGCTCGCCACGCCACGCCGGCCAGCATTGGAAAGGTTGGGTGGGCACTCCGCTCGCAGACTCAACCGAGGTACGCATCGTGATTCGCGAAGCCATGCAGGGGCGGCCCCTCGTATTTCCGCAAGTTGGACAAGTTCTGACTACCTCTGCTGCGCAATGCGATAGCGCTGATTCCGATTGAGCGCTGGCAACAACAGCTATGGAAGTACCGCTGAGATACCGGATATCCGCTCAACAATACACTTAGCACCAGCGAGATCGCTAATCAACCGCAGCTGTCGCAAGGCGCGATGCGCAATTGCTTGCCCGCATCGATCGGCAACAGCAATCACATCAAGGCGTATCGGCTGGCCCGGCAAATGGGCTGGCCACAGCCTCAGGTGCCTATCGATGCAGCGTACTCGGAACCGGCCAGATCGCGATGCCGCCGCGGCCGGGGTTTGTGGTCGCTCCGGCCAACGCCGCCAGCGGAGTACTTGTATACGGAACCGCTGCGAACGTGTAGCTGATCACGGAGAGCGCGTACTCGTAGTTGACGCGGAGATCGCCATGACGGTCCATGGCGATGCCACCGACGAAGCCGGTTCCGGCAAAAATCACACCGGGATCAACGTCAATTTGATAGATTGGTGCGGTTGCCCCAAAAGCGTTGTCGTTGAGTTGTGACTCGGAATACACCGAGATTGTCGGCTCGCCATTGTTGCCGACCCACAGGCTGCCGTAGCTGTCGAAGGCCAGCCCCTCGGGATTGCTGAGTGAAGCGCGCGTGCCTACAACGACGCTCGTGCCGATCTTGTCGACATTGCCGGTGCCCGTGTCCATGCGCACGATCGTCGGATTGTTGTTGTCGTTGTAGTTGCCGATCCACAGACGTCCTTGTGCATCGAACGCAAGACCCGCGGGAACCGACAGGCTGGCATTGGTCAAATTGGTCGATATGTTATTGCCGGCGTTCAAATCCGACACGGCAAACTTGACGATGCGGTTGGTTGCACCGAAATCGCTTTGGCTCACGTAGGCGTAAGCGCCAAAGAACTGCAGGTCGAAGATATCTGCCGACGAGGCACCGACAGGGCCAACTGTCGTTATCGCCGTGGGATTCGCACTGTTGAGAATGGATTGCAAGGTATAGCGCCGCAGCCGGATGTTCCCGTCATCGACTACCCACAGACTCCCGTCCGGTGCGAAAGCGATCGCGTTTGGCTTGATTCCGCCGCCGAGCGGCGCTTCACGCACAAAGGAGAAATTCGTAGAGTTCGTGCTCCGCTGGTAAACCCTGATGCTGCTGTTTGCAAATTGCGGCACGAACATGTATTCCGGTTCGAAGCTGTCGCCGAAAATGTAGTTCTGCTCGGAAACCGATGCCGCGCCCACCAGCGCCACATCGTCGAAGTACATGTTCGCCTGCACGGCGCCAGATTCGTCTTGCAAGGAAATCTTGTCGAACAATCCGCTGTAGGTGAGGTCGCCGGAGGTGAACGGCGCCTGGATATGAACCCAGGTCGCCGAGGGTATCGGGTTGCCACCGTTGAGCGAGGTCAAGCTTGCGAATTTCACCGCACTGCCGGCAAGGCCCAGAACCACATCGACGTTCTGGCTGCCCGTCGTGCCGCCATTGACCCAGAAGTCGATGCCGGTGTAATCGGTCGTAGCCGAATAGGTGGCCGGTGCGCACCAGCTTACCGCGTTGAAATTATCGGGCGTAAAACGAATCGAAAGCGTTCCACTGTGGACGGTTACGGTGTTGGCAACATCCAGATCACCGGCAGCACCGCCGAAACTGCAACCATCATTGAAGCCATTCTCACTTTGATCGTCGTAAACGACCAGATTGGCGGCCGGAGCGGACAGCGCGTTGGCGAAGAACAGCAATCCAAATCCAATACGAACGACGACCTTGAGCATGACGTCTCTCCTGAGTCCGCGAATTCCGCGAGGCGATTTCGACACAATAGCGCACTCATGGGTTGCTAGCCGATGGCCTGCGGAACTTCCCGGTGCGCTCAAGCACTTTGCTTTCGCGCAACCCGTTGAGGCAAAAATCATCGCACTTGTCGGAGAAAGTCTAGGCCATGACTACGTCGGTCGCGATGGCGAATTTCTCGTAAGCGTCAATAAGGCCAGCAACGACATGTTTCGCATCAAAATGCCCCAGTGCTCGTCACGGCGCACCAGCGCAGTGGAAAATTTGAGTTGGCGGCACGCGAGCAGACGCCAGTGAAGTGCACATCGTGATCCACGAAGGCAAGCACGGGAAACCATTCGTATCCCCAGCCGCTGGACAAGCCCCGACCACCTCCGCTGCCGAATGCAATGGCTTGGATTCAGATTGAGCCCAGAGTACGCGCGTTTACACAAGGCAAACCGGAACAAGTCAGAATGTTCAGACAGTTCGCCAGTCGCACCACAGCGGTTCGGGTGGCCCTTCCCGTTGCTTTGTTCCGTGTCTACTGAAGATGACGAAGTTTCGTCATCGATTTGCCTACTGCTCACTGACTGGAGGTTTACGCCATGCGTAGCTTGAAATTGTTGATCTTCTTGATGCTGATGACACCGGTCCATGCGGATACGGTCCAGGGTTTCTGCGAGCGCGATGGCAAGCGCATCACGTTCAGTGATGGCATTGCCTTCGTCGATGCACGCGATTCAGAAGGCGTCGTCACTACGGCCATTTATCTCACCGCCAAATCATTGGATCGGAAAGCACTGGCCGCTTGCGAAACCTGCGCATCCGCGCCCGGCGAAAACACCTTCATGAGTTCGCGCGGCGATACCATCGAAAAGCAACGGTCGGCAACCGCTGAGGGCTGGATCGAGATGCAACATGTTTCCGGCGAACTGGACATGACTTCGATTGTCAACTTGATGTATCTCGCCAGCGATGGCGTCCTGACCGGACTCGATGGCGGGAACGGCAAGGTGACCCTGCAAACGAACACGCCAACGCATGTCGTCGGCAAGGTGGGCAGCGAAGCGCACGAGGCGCCTTTCAACGATACCGACATGAAGTGCGAAGTGTCATTCGATCTTGCGGTGGGCTGGCCGAAACCGTAAGTGGAGAGGGAAGCCTGCAAATTGCGACAGGGATGACCGCATCCATGGCGCTCTGCTTTTTTCAATCGGCACGAGAATGGTTGATTGAAAGGGGAGTAGCGCCGGAAACTTGGCATTCGAGTGCAGCTGTCTTCGTTGGTGCCGGCGACAACCGACGGCCGCATCGCAATCGCAAATTCCGCGTGTCCCGACTATCCATCAGTTCTTTGTCGCTGAAACGCGCATCAAGACCAACCCGTGCTTCGGATCGTTGCTCTGGATGCATGCATATCCGACAACCGCTGTGGCGCCGGGGGGAAACTTGGTGGCGTCGACTTGGATACTGAGGGGAGCTGACAACAAGCCGCCAAGGTTCATTTGCTGCGGCGATGTCGACAGCCACGGTGCGCCGCATGCCACCGAATCCTCGACATGCAGGGCCATGCCAGTCCATGTCGTATTTGAGAGCTGAGAAAGTGCGAGCCACGGAATCGTTGGCGGTGCGCTCGATTGCATGGGGAGATGGCCGTTGCCGGCACTCGACTCGAGCCACTTCCAGCCGTCGCCATTCGTGCCATAAGCAATGTCCGCATATACGACGATCCACCATGTCCCCGCGGAAAGATTGGTGGCGGGCGCGCCGGCATTCGCCAGATCGAGCGTGATCGTGTCGTTCGACACATCGAGACCCGCGGCGCCGATCCATGTATCGAAATGCCAAGCTGCGATCTGGTTCCCGGGGTCGTTGAACGGCACGCTCGCGGGAACGCCATTGGCATCGGGATAAATGCGAAAGTGCACCGCGGTCCCGGTGAATGTCGCCAGTGAGGCGCCTCCCATGACGCCCGGGAAAACCATTTTCGTGAGCTTGGTCGGTGCATCCTGAGTAAGGATATCCTCCGCGGTATAGAGGCCCCCACCAAGATCGGGGCGATACGACGAATAGGAAGCGCGCGGAAAAACGCTTTTTACCGGCTGATCAATCAGCACATGTGCTATCGGTTGCGCCTGCACAAAATTTGTCGAGCTGACAGCAAGCAAAGTGCCTCCTGCGTTCTGCACACTAACCACGGCCGACGCATTGTTGGCGCCTGCAGGAACGGCGATGGCCACCGCCGCGGGTGCAACTATCGCAGGCGGTGGGACCGCAACCGCGATTGGCAGATGCAGAGTCGGCCCACCGTCGTCGGGTACAAGCACAGCCTCACCGAAATGCCACGATCCATCAGATACGAAAGCCGACACGTCCGCGCGTATGTCGAGTCTAACGAAGCCTTGTGGATTGACCGCGATGGTTGCCGGCGTGATGTCGCCTGGGAGGCCGCTGACGCTGGCGGTCCAAGTGACCGCATGATCGAGCGTGCTGCGCAATCGGCGATGGAAAGAACATGAGCTGGAGCTGCTTGTCGGCGAATCTGTTGTTATACATATAGACTTCTGCATACTCGGCAGATTGAGGGAACTCACGTCGCCGCCTTGTGCCGGATCGGCTACGAGGAGTTCTTCACCGAGTTCGTCGAGCACAAGTCCCGCTCGCGAAGCAGGAAAGGGCTGGATTCGACCCGCACCGCGGTCAAACGGCGTACTCGGATGCGAGCCGCTGGCCAGGGACGCAACCGTCAGCCCATTTTCCTTTGCCGTCATCATCAAGGCTGACTTGATCTCCATTGGCGTCCAGTCCGGGTGGCGCTCAAAGATCAAGGCTGCAGCACCAGCGGCGTGCGGCGATGCCATGGATGTGCCGGACGAAAGTGAAACTGCCACGGGTCCGGACGGGCTGCCGCCACTTGAGGTGGCAGCGAGGATGTTGCTTCCTGGAGCTTCAACGTCCGGCTTGACAATGTCCAGCGCTGCGGGGCCCATGCCGCTGAATGCGACGAGTCCATCCGGAAATGCCCAAGGCAGCTCCAAAGTCAGCGGATTGCGCACGGCGCCTAGCGGGGTTCCCATGATGCCACCTGCAGTATGAAAGCTGGCCGCAACGCTGAGCACCCACGGCTCGATATGAATTACGGTGCCGGCCACGCGACCGTTTACGTAATCGCCACCGGTGTTTCCGGCCGCGGCCGCAACGAAGATGCCGGCATTGACGGCTGACAGAAAGGCCTGCGAGGTTGCCTCAGCCCACGGCGCAGTGCCGCCCGAGATCGAATAGTTCAGGACGTCGACGACCCCGCTGGCGACGGCTTGATCCACAGACGCCGTGGTTGCGATCGAACTGCAGCCGGTAAATTCGTCACCACAGGCGCGGAAGATGACGAGATTTGCGTGTGGTGCGATGCCAGAAATTTTCGCGGTATAGGTTGCCAGCGCAGGATCGACGAAGGGGTTCGGATCGGTGTAAGCCGCCGTGCGAAAGTTGCCGGCCGCAATGCTCGCGGTGATGCTGCCGTGACCTGTATAGAGCGGACCGAATGGATCTTCCACGCTGAAAGGATGTGCAGCCGAACCGTCATCCACGTTGTCGTATACGCCAATGACCTTGGCGTTGCAGCCCGCCACGCTGATACTAGGTAACGCGCACTGGCCGATGAATTGACCTGCACCGAGCGGATTCTGGATTGTGTAGCCGCGCCCATCGGTCGCCGCAAATGATGGACTTGCACTGTTGTAGCCGGAATCGATGACGCCAACGACGATACCGTCGCCATAGTCTCCCGCCGTTTCAAACGAATTTGCAAAGATCGAATCGGCCCCCGCAGATGCGTTCCACCAGACTGACGTTGCGCCAATGAAGGCCGGAGCGATGTCGGTCTGCAAAGGTTCGAAGTATTCCGGTTCAATCGCCTCAACACCCCGCAGCACGGACAGGGCCAACGCTTCGCTGGGCGTCAAACCAACCGCAACCGCGTCGAGCGCGTGTTGCATTCGGCGCGTCGGATACAGCGGCCTTCCAATCAGAGCTGCGGCATGGTTCAGATGCTCGATTTGGCGATCATCCAGATAGGCGAGATAGGCCAGCGCCTCCAGGCTATGGGTGTCGAGTCGTGAACGCCCGCTCCTCGCCGAGGTCTTCTTTGGCAGCGGCAGCGCGATAGGCAGCGCCACTGCCTTGCCCGCGAAATCGGTCCCATCGAAGAGCGCAAGGGGCTTGTCGACGAATCTCATCAGATAGGTAGAACGATCCTGCTGAAACATGGCCGTGTCGGTTTTCGGAGGTTCCGACGCCGAGCCGAGTTGGAAAGCGGCGACGAGCGCAAGAGGAAGCGTGGCTCGGGCAGTGCTCATCATGATGATTTCTCGCGCTTGGAAGGGAGACGGACGCGAACATCCGCCGCGCTCTCAGTAAACGCGGTTCCATCTCGTATCTGGACATGGCGCGTTGCGTTTGACTGGGTCAAACACTTCGGCCTGCCAGCAGACCTAACCGACAACGCGAAAACAAACACGATCAAGGACGCGATCTTCGCCTCGTCGTTCGTTGGATCCTTCTGCCATGCCCGGACCGCCGAAACACGCGCGCCTGGATTCTCAGCAATCGACGCTGTTGTGCGGCACCAATGGTCAGCCAGGCTATTCAGACCCCAACGATTTCCGAGTCAGAGTCGAATTCAGGTGCGAGCGCGTCGTGACCGTGTAACCCACAGCCTGGAACCCGCGACCGACCAAATTGTCCTACGGCAGTGAGCCGCCGATGACCGTCTTCGGGTCGCATTCGGCGTCGCTGTCGTTGATCCGAACGTTGAATACCGTTTCGTCTGCCAGGAAAGATCTAACGTTTACCCTGACACACGCGGGATTGGGCCGCCGTCATGGACTCACCGTTACCTGCGCAGTTGCCGTATGCCCCTGGCCATCGCTGATGGTGTAGGTGAAGGTGGTCGGCAGCGTCGTCTGGCGGGTAAAAGTCAGCGTTTGGCCAGCACCTGAAATCGCAACCGTTCCCTCACTGACCGGCGGCTGGGTGACGGCGATGATCGTCAACGGATCACCGTCGGGATCGCTGTCATTGACCAGCACAGGCAACACGATGCTGGGGGCTCCAGCCGGCATTGTATAAGTGTCGGGAACGGCAACCGGTGGCTGGTTGGGAGCAGGCGCGATCGTCACCGTGACCATCGCTGTCGCCGTGCCGCCGCGACCATCGCTGATCGTGTATGAAAACCGATCGGTGCCAAGAAAACTGGGCGATGGCGTATAGGTCACTGCATTGCCATTGATCACGACCGTGCCGCCGGCGACCGGTGTCGTCACACTGAGAATGCTCAGCGGATCACCATCGGGATCACTGTCATTGGCCAGCACATTGATGTCCACTGGCGCGCCGGTCGTGACTGCCGTGTCATCGTTGGCGCTGGGATTTTGATTCGGCTGCATGGCCACCGTGATCCTCACGATGGCCGTTGCCGTGCCGCCGCGACCATCGCTGATCGTGTACGAAAAGCGATCGGTGCCAACGAAACCGGTCGGCGGCGTGTAAGTCACGACATTTCCACCGACTACTAGCGAGCCGCCATTGACCGGTGTCGTCACGTTGACAAGGCTCAGCGGATCGCCATCGGGATCGCTGTCATTGGCCAGCACATTGATGACCACTGGCGCGCCAGTCGTGGTCGCCGCGTCATCGTTGGCGATCGGATTTTGATTGGGCTGCATGGCCACTGTGATCCGAACCGTCGCCGACCCTTCGGCACCTCGTCCATCACTGGCCGTATAGGTGAACGAGTCCGGCCCACTGAATCCTGCCGCCGGCGTATAGGTGACGACATTGCCGGACAGTGACACCGAGCCATGCGAAGGCGTACCTACACCCACGACACTGAGCGTATCGCCATCCGGATCACTGTCGTTGGAAAGTACGTTGATGGCCACCGACTGGCCAAACATCACGCTCGCCGTATCGTCACGAATGACGGGCGGATTATTGGCCAAGGCATTGACGGTGACCGTGACAAGGGCCGATGCGGTTCCGCCCTGGCCGTCACTGACGGTATAGCGGAATGTCGCCACACCAGAGATACCAACTGCTGGCGTGTACATAATTTTATTCCCGACAATCGCGGCCAAGCCTGTGCTTGGCGCGCTGACCGAGAGCAACGACAATGTGCCGCCTTCGGGATCGTTGTCATTCGCCAGCACATCGATCGTAACCGACGCGCCGCTGCTGACCGAGGCCGTGTCGTCTCGGGCCACGGGAAAGAGATTTGTGTATTCCTTCGGCGATCGGCTGACCGTGGTTGTCTGCGAACGACGCACCCGATAGGTCTCCACCGTGCGCGGATGCGCGGTCGAGTCGCGCGCCAGAGAACGCGCAATCCATGCTGGCCCAACAAGCTGACTGGACGGAACAAACGAACCATGCCGACCGAATTCGTAGCGCAGGAAAAGCGAGAAGCGGTCATCGTTGCGCGCATCGATTCCGCCGCTCGCGTTCACATGCTCGGCCAGCCCGGCGATGCCCCAACCACTCTTGCCCAAAGGTGCGTCGATGCCCACCGACAAGGTATTTGATCGAGCGCCGTCACCGTTCTGGAAACTGGCTCCGCCATGCACACGCATGGATAGCGGCTCGAAGAAGTGACTGATCTGCAGGCCAACTTCCGAGTCGAAGGGCTTGCTTGCAAAGACCGTTTCGACCGTTGTCGTTTCCACCTGAGTGAAAGTGCCAAGTTCATCGCTGCCGGCAATCGGCTGGGCATCGGATTGCAGCCCGACTCCATCGTTGCGCGTACCGCTGATACCGCGTGCGACATATCCCTCAATCGAGAATGCACGTCGTTCGATTCCAAACCCGAGCGTGGCCTTTCGATCGTGCTCGCCATTCTGATCGATCGCGAATGAGAGCCGCGCAACAGTCGCCTGATCGGGATGCTGAAGAGCCTCCTGCTTTGTCATACCCCAGAGCCAGTTGTAGTCGGACTGGATGCCGCCAGCACCGTTGCGATCCCACCAGAGCTGCTCGATGAACGCACGTTCATCGTTGCGCGCAAACACCCCAGTCAGCTTGCCTTCGCTATCGCCTTCGCTATTGATGCCGATGGCGATGCTGCCATTGTTGCCAACATAGCTCAGCGGTATCGAAGGATCGGTCACCTTCGGGATACCGTCATCCTGCTGCGCCCACGCCTGGACAAATGACAACGCAGCGATTCCCGCAACAAGCAGTCGATTGATCCGTCGCATGATTCCCTCCCCGGGACTTCAAGCCGAAAGCTGCATCTCCCTTCGATCCTCGGCAACAGGCATGCCGACGGCCCGACGACGGGAGTATGCGCTGCTCCGATGCGTCAGGAAACCAGGTAGTTGGAGTGAGAAAAATTCATGAATGGGAAACTGCACTCGATTCGATCCGCTTGAAGTCCAGATTTTTCGACATCGCGCAACCACGCCATACTCTCTAGCGGCGATTGTGGGGCGGGCAAGAGACTCGCCCAGCCCTGCCATTGACGGCCAACCGTTGGGACTCGGTCGGTTCATTATCACAATTGAACAAAGTGAGCATCAAGGTCGCCGGCGTAATTTGAGCGCTATCCGCCAACGACGCCCGCGGAAAAACAGATTGCGCGCAACCGTAGCGATCCGGCCAGTCACGAATCGCCGTCGGACAGACATGGAATGTGTGCGCCGGAATGTCGATTCGACACGTGTACGAAATCAATAAAATCAGGATAGAGAACGGCGGCAGCGTATGACTCGATGTCAGCGATCGCCCGCTTGAAACTCTAATGCCCTCAACGGTTCGCCCTCTGCCGGGTAGGCAACGTCGATTCTTTCAACGTTTCAGGCGTCGACTGATTTATCATCGCTTTTTCAATGCAGGGTTAAGCATTTTGAGGACTGCAGCTCTACTGATATTTGCTCTTTCAAGCGCCATCGCTCATGCAGACTCGCGTCTGTTTTATGCGGGAGACGCTGGGCTCGAGCGGTTCAATGATGTGCATCGGCTGTCTGACGGCACCCTGCTGGTTGCCGGTCAGGCCAGCTCGCTCGATTGGATTCCGGGGACCGTGCCGCACACAACGCTCGCGACGTCGGGCATTGCCTCCACATCGGACGGGAACACCGGTTTCATACTTCATCTATCCGCCGATCTCGGCACTATTCTCGATGTCGTGGCTTTCCCTGCCGGCAGCGTGCGTGACGTGCGCAGGATCCGTAGCACTGAAATTCCAGGCCAGGCCAGTGGTGCGATCTATATTTCAGGAACGCGGGATGGCCCTTCACCGGGCTACTACATCGCAAGATTGAACGCGAATTGGTTGACGAGCCCACCGACCGCCGTGAGCTGGGCACACAACGCGGACTGCACAGCAGGTTCCGACTTTCAAAAACTGCAACCGTGGGATGTAGGCAACGACGGAGAAGTGGTGTTTGGACGCGGAAAGGAATTCGATGCGAACTGGGCGGTGATGGAACGGCTGGATGCAAATGGCCAGCGCCGCGCGGTCGAGCACTGGCACGCACATTGGTTCGACGATCCCGGCGTCCCCGGTGACCAGGAATGGGATGGGACGCCGGCTTCGAGTTACGCAGGAGATTTTCCTTTGCGCTACAGCGCCTTGGTTCTCAAGGCACAACGGCGTGGATCATTGCGTTCCATCACGCAATCGGATTTCGAAATGCTGCAGCCCGATGGAAATGGCAATTCCGGGCGCAAAGGGCGCTACCCAGACGACTACTACTTCAGCGGGCCATGCGGTCTCGCAAGCAGCGCGAGCTGTCCCGGCGGTCCTGGCTACACCGGCTATCGCGTCAACAGTCCGACCCAACGGCTCGGCGGGATAGCGGTTGACCGACGCAACGGCAATTTCTATTTCGGCTACAGCACCCAAACCACGTTGCCCGGTGGGCAGCCGGATTTCGAACCGGCAATTGTCGCGATGAGTGCCGATGGATCACTGCTGTGGTGGAATCGCCTCTACCGTGAAACGATCAGCAATTCGACTCCCGACCAATATGTGGACGGAGTAGCGATCGACTACGCTCGCAACGAGATCGTCGTGCTCGCCCGCAGCCATGGCAACAACACCTACAACCTGTGGCCCGGTGACCAGATCGCCGCCAACCCGCAGGGGCGCGGGTTCCAGAACCGATTCTCTGGAACCAACGGAAATATCCATGTTTCATGGATCGGCAAGTTCTCCCTGACCGCGAATGAGCTCCACGCGTCGACGTTCGTCGGAGAGTACGTGGAAGGCTCCACGAACTATGGCGCGCCGTTCCTCACCGGCCTGCTGGCCGGTTGGCCCAATCCGAATGCCGGATGGCCCAACTTGAACACGACTAGAAATTGCAACGATCTCAAGATCGCGAGCGATGGCGCCGTCGGTATTGTGTGTCAAGGTCGACGAACCATAACGACCAACAATGCCTGGCAAACCATGCCCTACCCAATTGGAACAGAAGCAAGCCTGGTAGGTACCTGGAATTATTTCGTTCGGGTGTACGAACCGGATCTTTCCGGCCTTCGCTACAGCAGCCTGATCACGGGTGCCTGGAACACGACCAATGGCCAGGGCGGTGACAATACATCGCTACTCGGTCTTGAGTTCGCACCGGATGCACTATTGGTGGCCGGCGTGCATAACGCCTGCGCCTCGGTGGACTCGGTATGCAGTGCCGCGATGGTGGCCAATCGCGTGGCACGGCCGAACCCATTGACAACCGCCGACCCTCCGGCTTGGGGACAACCAGCGCCTGATTCGCAAAGCGCCATTCTTGGCCGACTGCAGGCTGATAGCCTGATGACCGACAGGCTGTTCGCCAATGGATTCGAGTAGAGACTTTTGCGTGCTGCCGATCGATGGCTGGCGCACCATCGAGGCGGCGATGCTGGCACTGCAGTGTGAACCTGCGCGCCTTCCTGAATGAAGAAGCAGGTTATCTTATTGCGTCGACGGGGATGGGAGGTGCTCATGAACAAGGCTCGGTGTCTCGTGGTGCGGACGTGTGCCTCCTGCGCTTTCATTGCACAAGCAATGGCGGCGATTGCCTTCTTCGCGGGCACCGCGATGGCGCAGAGTCATCTGCCCGAGACCGTCATGCACGATGGCTTTGATGGCATATCGGCGGGCCCGGCCAATGACGCCGATGCTGCGCGGTTTATTGCCCAGGCAACTTTTGGCCCGACCGATGCGGACATCGCCGATCTGCGCGCGATCGGCTACACGGCCTGGCTCAATGCGCAGTTTTCCGCACCGCCAACGTCGACTCTCGCCTACATGACCTGGGTCGAGGACATTCTCCACGAACAGGTTGGGCAGGACACACGCCGAGAGGCCTGGTTTCTTGGCGCATTGGGCGGACCTGATCCGAAAAACAACACGATCATCCATACCGACCAGCTGCGTCAGCGCATGGCCTTCGCACTCAGCGAGATCCTGGTCGTTTCGGAACAGAACGCCACGCTGGCAGAGTTCCCCAAGAGCCTCGGCTACTATCAGGATCTACTCGTCAACGGTGCTTTCGGCAACTACCGCACGTTGCTCGAGAACGTGACCCTCAGCCCGGCCATGGGCGTCTATCTCAATATGCTCGCCAACCAGCGCGCGAATTCGGCGCAGAACATCCACCCAGACGAGAACTACGCACGCGAGATCAATCAGCTCTTCAGCATCGGTCTGGTGATGCTTGGTAGCAATGGCGTGCCGCTACTGGACGGCAACAACCAGCCGATTCCGACCTATTCGCAAGATACGATTTCCGCATTCGCGCATGTGTTCACGGGATGGAACTGGTTTAATTGCGTAAACTTTCAGAGCTGCGGGCCGGACTATACGACTAGTGCGAATTTACTGCAGCCGATGGCCGCATTCCCCGCCTATCATGACAATGGCACGGGCGGCGACGACCTGCATAACAAGCAGTTGCTGATCTATAACGGCGCACAGAACAGTGGCGTACTCACCGATGGTGGCACCCCAGCAACGGATCTCGCCTTCGCCCTCGACAACATCTACAACCACCCGAATGTCGGGCCTTTTGTTTCGAAGCAATTGATCCAGCGTCTGGTCACCAGCAACCCTACTCCGGCCTACGTGCAGCGCGTCGCCGCCGTGTTTGACGCAAACCGGGCCAATCCGAACCAGTTGCGTGAGGTGGCTCGCACGATCCTTCTCGATCCCGAAGCGCGATACGGTCAATGGAGCGCTCCGAGTACCTACGGCAAACTGCGCGAACCCTTGCTTGCCCTGACCCATTTCTGGCGCGCGATGGATGCACGCCACAAGTGCGGAACGAATGCAGGCGGCAGACAGTTTTTGAATCAGCCTTACCGATACGCCGGTTACGCCACGGCTTGGGGCACACAAGACAGTCAGTACGGCAGCGGTGTGGCCCAGGCTCCCTTGCGGGCACCGTCGGTATTCAATTTCTTCAAGCCAAGCTATCTGCCGCCCGGCGAGATGACCTCACTTGCCCTGCGCGGTCCCGAGTTCCAATTGCAGACCGAGAGCGTGATTGCGAATACGGCCAACAGCACCACGGGGCGCAGCTTCGGCTATGACACCAACGATCCGTGCGACCCCGGCGACGATACTGGCGAGGTCAAGGTCAACCATTCGCGCGACCTTGCGCTCGCCGGCAGTGCAAATGGCGGAGCGGCGGATCCGGCAACGCGACTCGTCGATGCCTACAACACGAGATTCATGTCTGGACAGATGTCGCCCTTCATGCGCCAAGCCCTGCTCGCCTACCTCAATCCGATCAATTCGAGCTGGACCGACGGCGTTTCCGATTGGCGACTCTGGCGCATACGCACGGCGCTGTACCTGATCACCACCTCACCCGAATACATGATCCAGAAGTAGGAGAACGCCATGCGTCCCGATCGTCGCAAATTCCTTCACGACACGATCTGCGCTGCGCTCGGCGGCGCCAGCCTGTATTCGGCCCTCGGCGGCTTGCAGCTAGTGCAGGCCGCAACCCATGCACCGAGCTACAGCTTTACCGACTACAAGGCGCTGGTCTGCGTATTCCTTTACGGCGGCAACGACGGCTTCAATACCGTGGTGCCGATCTCCGGAGCTGCGCGCACGGGCTACAACATCGTGCGCCCTACCCTGTCGCTGCCGATCGCCGGACTGCATGCACTCAACGCACCGGCGAGCGGATTGGGAAGTCCGGCCGATGGCAGTAGTTACGGTCTCAATGCGTCGATGCCCGAGCTTGCAGGGCTGTTCAATGCCGGCCATGCGGCGGTCGTCGCCAACGTCGGCGCGCTGGTCGGGCCGGTGACCAAGGATCAGTACCAGAACGGCAATCCGGTTTTGCCGCCGCAGCTTTTTTCACATTCCGACCAAAGTTCCTATTGGCAATCCTCTCCACCGAGCAACGCACCCGTTACTGGATGGGGCGGACGCATTGCCGATCTCGTCGCGAGTAACAATCCCGCGAATATTCCAATCCTGACTTCGCTGGGTGGCCAGGATGCGTTTTTGCGTGGCGAAAACGTCAATGGCTACGTGATGAATTCCTACGGCCCGAACCTCGTGGATGTTCCGTACGAGCTATCGGGAACCAATGCGCTCCGAAATACGTTCAATGCCTTGCACGCAGCTGGCCAGGCGAATGCACTCGAACGCACCTTTGGTACCACGATGCGACGCTCGATTGATACGGCCAGCGTGATCCAGAACACCTTGCAAGCGGCCGGCATGCCCGACTTCAGTAGCTATTTCGCAGGTACGGGTCGACTCGGTGCGCAGCTCGAGAGCGTGGTCAAATTGATCTGGGCGGCAAACAACAACGTATCCGGCTATACCGGCCTGCATCGCCAGGTATTCTTTGTCACCGCCGACGGCTACGACACCCATTCCGAGCAACTCGCAACGCAACAGGATCTGCTCGTCGACTTGTCGAAATCTCTGAACGGGTTTTACGCGGCGCTTGCTGCGGTCACCCTCGCAGATCGCGCGACCGCGTTCACCGCATCGGATTTCGGGCGCTCGCTCTCGAACAACCAGAACGGCAGCGATCATGGCTGGGCCTCGCACCATTTCGTGGTTGGCGGCGCCGTACAAGGTGGCAAGTTCTACGGTGACGATCTGGCCGGAACAGGGCTTGCGCATATGCCGAGTCTCAACCCTTCGGCGACCAATCCGAACGACGCCGGCTACGGTCAGATCATTCCGACCACATCGATCGACCAGTACACGGCCACGCTGGCGCGCTGGTACGGCCTCAGTGAAAGTGATATCGATCTGATCACGCCGAATCTGGCCAATTTCAACGCGCGTGGTCTCGGCTTCGTCTGAGTGGATGCGAGCTGTTGCAGCCCAAGTCAGTCGATCTCGAAATTCATGAGCTCGACTGGAACAGCGGCTTCCACGATGATCGTGCCGCGCATGCCGCTGGTCGGCGTGCCGTGCGTTTCGCAGTAGTAGCCGATCGTACCGGCCAGCGGAAAGGTCACCATCGCGAACCAGATATCCGAACTTGACGCACCGTTGCCACCGTGGCCATCTCCATCGCAGCCATGCGCACAGCGGAACGAATTGTCGTTGGCCTTGACGTTGTGCAGGCCACCACGGTTGACGAAGCGCACTGTATCGCCTTCGGTGATCGTTACGGTTGCCGGGCTGTAGGTCAGGCCGGGGCCAACTTCGACAGTAAATGTCGTCGCACCGACTGGCGGTGCGAGGCTGCAAAAGGCAAGGATCATCGTTAGGCGGCGCATGCCCGCAGAATGCGGCATTTACAGCCACCGTTGCAACCAGAACAGCCGCTGCATTGACTGGCAGGATAGCCGCGGATTCAGCACCCATGCGCGCAAGCACAATCTTTCGGCGATGGACCTCTTGAAAGGCGCGAACCGCTGCTGTCGAGCTATTGATTCGCCCATTGAATTGGTTGACTTTTCACCTTTCCATTTAAGTCAACGAGATAGCAGACCACAATCTCGGGAAGTCCGATGATCACTCCGAACCGATCCAATCAATCGATAGCGAGAATGCGCCGGCCTGCTTGTCGCCAATCAGAAAACCTATTTGCGTCACTTGCGACGCATCGAATGGTGGGCCCGAAAGCAGAGTTCCGCGCACGCGAGGCTGCAGTGAATCAAGACTCACGCACACTTCAGCCCACTCGAGCACAGACTCGAATTCGGCGGCGTAGGACACGGCCATACCCCGATATTGCGCACGGGTGGTGAGTCGCAGCTGATAGCGGCGTCGATCGCCACGAACGCGCAATACCAGCGCGCTGTCACTTGACAGGTTGACGGCGTAGTCGACGGTGCGCACCGAGGCAAATCCACCGTTGTTCTCAAGTGAGAGCGTGCCGCTGAAATGCAGCGTGCCATCCTTGATCGTCAAGCCACCTCTCGAACGCCCTCCCATGACACCGTCATTGACCGCCAGCCAACGCGGCTCCGAAGCGCTCCCATCAAAATTGATCAATCTGCGCATCAAAACCTCTGGCGATGGTGGGTCAAAATTCAGTGACGAGGACAGCGAAAACAACGAAGCGCATTGAGCGGCCACGAAGCGGCAGTCAGGTGAAGCCACGTTCCAATGCAACTCGATTGTAGACTTCGCTGCGCTGCCTAAGCACGTTCGTTTGCCTCGATTGCCTGCCACCGCCGGATCAATAACGACGTAAACGCCGTCGACCGGCGCGTGGCTCCTCAATACGACTTGGCAACCCGGACTTCATCGAACATGAGAGCTTGCTGCAAGGTTCAAGTGCGCAGTTTTCTCGCGCTGTGGGTTCTCTTGCGCCGATTCGAATTCTTGTATCGACGTTCGGCCTGACCCGACTGCAAGCGAGCACGGTGCGTTGGCCCATCGGCGAGGCGCCTCGCTGGAGCAACCGTCTCTTTTGCCTATATGGCGGCGCAACGGGATTGGACAGCTATCAAGATCCCTGCACCGCTCCGCTGGCGCGAACGAAATGGGGGCCACGCACGGGCTTTTTAAGATTCACGACACCAAGCGACCGGCCACGGCGCATCGGACTTGATTGGAGATACCGTTAACCGCGGCTATGGCGCATTTGAACAGCGATCCAAGCAAGGAAAACCGGAAACGAGCGTCCTTCAGTCGTTTTTTCAGCACCGTTAGCCACACGATCGGCGGATTTCAACGCAAATAACATCTCGTTCACATGACTTTTCGTATCATGGTGGGTGGTTCCGCAAGCCCGGAATACCCATCATCAAATGTGTGCAGCTTTTTTCAGTGCATGTCGCGCATCTGCAGCAGGATGGCGAACACATGGCGGGGGCAAGGATTTTTCCTGGTCAATTTAGAGCTGGCGGCTTCCCAACGCACCAACCATCACTTGAATCAGCCAGTCCAAGGAGTTCAGATGTCCAGCGAAGCAAAGCTGAGTCCCAGCCGCCCCGTGAGCAACTCACAGTCGTTCCAGCAGCAGAAGGCAAAACCGGGCGCTCGCATCCTCACCAGTGAAGCGATTCTTGACGACCTTGCCGAGTTCAAGAAGCGCGGTGGACGCATTGACGTACTGGGCAACACCCCATTGCGCACCACGACCTCCGCGGCATTTCACTCCAGCAGTAGCGCAGCCAACAAAAAGCCGACGACGCCGGTTACCGACGCCAAGACCAGTAAATCGGCCGACTGATCGCCGCCGCGCTTTTGCTCGCCGGCGCATCGCGGCATTGCCCGCGCAACCCTGCGCCATGGCTGGCGCTTCGCAAGACGAAATGACTACGCATCGTTTCGTCTTGCATTGCGTTGGCGGGCCGAGCGTAGCGTAGTGACGATCATTGTCGCTGCACCGCTCAGGTTTGATGGCGTGATCGGCAGGCCATGCACAAACTCCAGAACCAGATAGGGAACACCGGTTTCAGTCACGCGGCCATCGATCATGCGAGCGATGTTCGGGTGGGTCAGTTCGGCACTCGGCGATATCGCGAAGCCTCTGGTCAAGTCGCCGTCGCCACTGACACCAATCGCCACGCTCTCACCTTTCAAAGCGCGCTCAAGAACGTCGCTTTCCGCAGGCTTTGAAACGTCACTCGTGGGTAGTTGCGGCGGAGAAAAAAGATAGATTACTTGCCCATCTGCTGGCAGATCGCGCTCCGCATTCCCTGGTTTCCGAACGTCGCCCAGACCACGTCGACGCTATGCTCGACAATTTTCCGAAGTACTTGGTGCAGATGTGCGCAGTCCATCGGTTCTGTCGCAACTGACCTTCAGACGATGGTTGCTGACGCGCTCAGACCCGCAAATCCGATTTCGCCGAATCAGTTACTGGAAACCGTTCGCGAAAATCCGATCCGTAATGACTGACGCGAGGGTCAAGTCGTTCACCGTAGGCCACAGGAAGCCGCCGGAGGGTTGCACCGCCAGTACCGACAGCGACGTCACTGATGTATCAGAAACGAAGCCCAGAAAACCGTTGGTCGAGCCAGCGAACGTCTGCGTGGACATGGCGCCCGCGCTGTCGCTGGCGTTCACGGTAACGCTGCCTGAGGCGAAGGCTCCACTGACCGAGCTTCCGAAGAAGAATCCGCCAGCAGCGTATACATTTGCAGGAATAGCGTTGAACGTGATCGTGGTGGTGGCAGTGTTTGTGGCTAACCAGGTATCCGCGAGCGTTCCCGCTCCATAGAAATTCGATGTGTCGGTGCTCGCAGTGTACGTATAGGGTCCGGCGGTGCGAAAGATAGGACTCTGTGTCGGTGAAGTGGTCGAAAAACCCGTATACGTGTCAACGCCCGGAGCCTCCACCGCCGCGAGGAAGGAAGAGCGGTCGGTATATACGGTTAAAGCTGCCTGCGAAATGCTGGGAACGAGCAGCGAAAATACAACCCATGCATGCTTGATTGAAAACGGTGTGGAAAGCATTTTTGCATCCTTTTTTAGTCACTGCTGACGCCTCTGCCGACAGGTCCGTGAACAGGCCTGCCTCAATCTCGCAGGGATACTTTGCGCCTCAGCCCACTTCGGAACGTCTGCGTCAATTTGCAGGGTTGTCCATGACAATTGCACTCGGCCACATCGCCCGTCTGACTGGACCTCATAGCGTGCGCTCGTCCATTCGCGTCGCGCGGCAATTGGTCAAGGACGAAATTTTGCGGTCAGAGTATCGAACGATCACGCAGCCTGGTTTCTACCGGTTACCTCTGGGCTCTACCAAATGCCGACATCGCTTGAAGAACAAGAAACGATCGCAGAAGCGGCCATTGCACATTCAAGAAAACGTCGCCTTGGGATCCGGGACCTTGCGTATCCCGGAAACGTTTGAAAACGTGCTTGAAACGCGGAACCAGGTCGCCAAGCTGAAGCGAACCCGGTGAGCCTTCATGCGCGCGCTGCGGGCAGGAAGATCGCGGACGCGTGATCGTTCACTTGGCTGGCTGTTCAACTTTTTTCGCGGGCGGCTTGCGTACGAAGCGCAGCGAGTCATCGCCGCCAAGGGTCAATGACCCGATGCTGTCGTCACTTGCCGGCTTGAAGTGGACGGCAAGCTCGCCGTTGCGGCCGTCTCCGCATTGGCAGCGGAAACTGTCGTATTGCCAATGCGTGATTGGACCTGAGTTGTCCGGCAGTGAGCCGAAGTGCAGCTGGAGCGTGCCGTCGACAAGAGCGACTTCGATGTCGCCGAAGGCGGGATGTACGAAGGTTCCGGCGTAGTCGACCAGCGGATGTGAGGGGTGAGTGCCTTGCACGCGCTTGCCATCACTCTCGCGCTCCTTCTTCTTTGTCTCGGCTTTTTGGTCCGCGTACAGCTTGAGGAAATCCTTGCTCCAGTCGCGCTCGGGTGCGCCGGTATACAGATCCATGACCTTCCACATCAGCGCGTGACGCAATTCGACATGGTCGGCATTGCCAAAGATATAGACACCGAGTTTTGCGTCAGGCATCAGGCCAATGATCGAGGTACGGCCGTCGATACTGCCGGTATGCATGGCGATGAAATGCCCGCGGTAATCCTGCTGAAACCAGCCAAGTCCGTAACTCGTCCAGTGCGGGAGCGTCAATTTTGCGGTTGGATAAAACTCGCTGGCCGGCACCAGGACCTGAGGTTGGAACAATTCGCCGAAATTCTTCTGGCTGACCAGATGCTTGCCGTCGACGGTGCCTCCGCGAAGGAGAAATTTCATCCAACGCGCCATGTCGGTTGCACTTGACCACGCGGCGCCCGCAGCAGGAACGCTGTCAACGGTTCCATCATCGACTATCTTGTAGTGGCCTTTGATCTCGAAGTGCGCAGCCGACACGTTGTTGTCGTGCTGCGCGAGCATTCCGGCATACGTTGCGCTGGACTCGCTCATGCCGAGCGGCGCCATGATTCTCGTTTGCACAAACTGATCCCAAGGCATTCCCGACGCAGTGGAGATCAGTTCGCCGGCGAGTTGGTACATCACGTTGGCATAACTGAAACTTGAATAGGGTTCGTACGCAGGCGTGAGATCGCGCACGCGTTCGAGGATCTGGCGTGAGTTCAGATCGCCGCGCGCCCAGAGTAGGTCGGCATCTGCTCCGAGGCCGGTGTTGTGATGAAGGGTATCGCGCACCGTGAGCGTGCGGCTGAATGCAGCATCTGGCATCGAGAACCACGGCAGCACTTTCTGCACCGGTTCATCCCAAGCCAGTTTTCCCTCGTCGACCAGCATCGCCACAGCCAGCGCCGTCATGGCCTTGGTGGTCGACATCATGCCGAAGCGTGTATCGGCATCCACTCGCGCCGGTTTGCCCAACTCGCGTACGCCGAAACCTCTCAGATAAACCGTCTCACCGTCCTTGACGATCGCGATGGATAGCCCCGGCAGCTTCCAGTCGGCCATTGCCTTGTCGATATAGGCATCGAGTTCAGCAGGGCGGGCATCTGGCTGCCCGGTTTGCGCATGGGCAAACTCGACAGACGAGCAAGATAGCAAGACACATAGCGACATCAAGACAACGCGCATCGGAAATCTCCCCTGAGATGCATCGATACTAGCATTGCGTGCTCCAACTTCGAAAAGCAGAAGGAGTAAAGAAGCAGCCGGTACCTGCGCCAATCGAGGCTCGACCTTGCGAGGTCAACACTTGGCGTTCTCTTCCGAGACTGACGAGGTTTCCATGGCGGATGAATCCATCGAAATCGGGTGGACGAATCGCCTTGATAGTCCATGCTTTTTCAGAACGTTGTTCGAACGCTGTACTATCTTCTGTTAACTTTTTTTTGACTGATATATTTTTTACAAGCGCTTTTTTTCAACTAGAAATGAACGGTCGCACCGCCACCACCAAAAGCTCCGCCGCCCGCGATCAGCACGGCGCCTGCCGCTGCAATGATGGCGCCGAAAAGCAGCACCAACGGAAATGCGCTATCAGTAATGGCCTTCAAATCAACGCGGACTGTGTCCGTACCGATCGCTTGACCACTTCTCGCATTGCGAATCGATCGCGCTATATTTCGTGTCAAGGCGATGGCTTGGCGAACGCCGTCGAATAGACCCACCAGGACAAGTGCGGCGAAGAATGAGCTGACAACCTGGTGCCAGAGGCTGACCTGGCGCAACGCAGGCCAGGCCCTCTTGGCCAGCTTGACGCTGCCCACCTTGAACGTTCGAACAAGCCTTGCGACTTGACCCGGTCCTTTCGTCGCGGCGTATTCGCCATGGCTCAGGCTGATGATCGCGTCGATACTGCTTTCGAGCGCTTCACCGTAACGCGCGCCCTTCAATGCAGGCGTCAGATACTCCGTCAGCACCCGATAGGACTGCAGATCCGGCATCACGCCTTCCATCCCGTAGCCAATTTCGAGTCGGGCCATACCCTCATGTGGAAAGACAAAGAGGACCAATCCGTTGTCAGCACCTGATTGACCGATGCGGGAGGCCTGGGCCGTACGGATCGTGAACTCTTCCAGAATCACGTCGCCCGGCAACGACAGGATCGCCACGACCGCTTGTATCGAAGTATCCCGACTGAAGTCGCTCAGCTTTTCTTCGAGCGCAATTTTTTCTACTGGCGAAAGAACATGCATTTCATCGTTGACGAACTCGGTAAGCGACGGCGATGGAATCGTTTCAACGGATGCGACTATCTGCGTTGAAAAATGGTCAGTCACCCTGACCAGCGACCAGAAAGCGCCGCAAACAGCCAGTGCAATGAGAATCGAACGGCTTGTTTTGCGTTTTCCAGAGCCGGCTTCGCCACTGCGCGATTGCGCAGCTTGCTTCGATTTCATGACCTTCCTCGTTTTTGCAGTCCCATTGAGCGGTTGGATCCCGGTGCGGACAGCGAAAGGTCGCGCCGGATGGATGTTCCCCGAACAAGCTCCGAAAAAATAGGGCCCATACAACCGCCAGAATTGCGAAAGGTCTCACGCCTGAGTCCAAGTAGCCCACTGGCGCGTGAATGCGAACCAGTAGTCATCAGCAGGCTGTGGGTACTTCAACGTTCAGCACCTTCCAGAAACTGGCGGCCAGGATAAGATCCAGTTGATTCTCAAAGTGCGCCCGTGAACCGGCTTTGGGAACTGCAACGCGTAACAAATTCATGCTCCCCTTGCGGCACACGGGGGCTCGGCGGAAACTGCGCAATCAACTGACCAACCGGAGCCGCGCCGTGAATGCAAAGGTATCGCCGAATCCGACAGCGAGCGATGGCGAAACGCTGCAGCGTGATCGCAGCGCGGCCAAGCAACTTTTCTTCGGTGACATTTTCGAGGAGAACCTGTTCCCCTATCCGAAAATGCGCGAGCGCGACCGCGAAATGCTGGCGCCGATGCTCGATGCGATAGACGATTTCCTCGCGCCGAAACATGCCGACCTCACCCACTGGGACCGCACTGCCGAGCAGCCGCCCGAGTTCATCCAGGCGCTGCGCGACATGGGCCTGTTCGGCCTGATTATTCCCGAGGAATACGGCGGCCTCGAATTATCCAATGCGGCCTATGCGCGTGTCCTCGCGCAAACCAGCTCGCACGATAGTTCGGTGTCGCTGACGATTGGTGCACACAGCTCGATCGGCATGAAAGGTGTGCTGCTTTTCGGCACACCAGAACAGAAGGCGCGTTACCTGCCCAGGCTCGCCAGTGGCGAACTGATTGCAGCGTTCTGCTTGACCGAATCGGGCGCCGGCTCCGATGCGGCAGCCATCCATACCAAGGCCAGTCGCAACGAAGATGGCAGCTGGATCCTCAACGGCGAAAAGATCTGGATCACCAATGGCGGCTTGGCCGGCGTGTACACGGTATTCGCGCGGACCGACACGCCCGAGGGCAAGATGACGGCGTTTGTCGTCGAAGCGGCTTGGCCAGGCGTCAGCCACGGACCGCATGAAGACAAGATGGGTATCCGCGCTTCATCAACGACCACGGTGGCATTTGCCGACGTGCACGTGCCGCCAGAGAACGTACTCGGCGAGGTCGGCAAAGGTTTCAAGGTTGCGATGGCGATCCTCAACAACGGCCGCACCGGTCTCGGCGGCGGCGCCGTGGGTGGCATCAAGAACCTGATCAAGCTCGCGATCGCGCAGGCCACCGAACGCAAGCAGTTCGGCAAGCCGATCGCCGATTTTGGCCTCGTCCGCGAAAAGATTGCGCAGATGACGGTCGATTGCTTCGCCGCCGAAAGCGCGGTGTGGATGGTCGCCCACTACATCGATTCGGGTTGCACCGACTATTCGGTCGAAGCCGCGATGAGCAAGATATTCGCGAGTGAAGCCATCCAGCGCGCCGGCTACGAGGCGCTGCAGATTGCCGGCGGCAACGGCTTCATGCGCGAATTCCCGTACGAACAGATCGTGCGCGATGCGCGCATCCTGACGATTTTCGAGGGCACCAACGAGATTCTGCGGCTGTATATCGCTCTGTCGGGCCTCAAGGATGTGGGCGCCTCACTGGGCGAGCTGAAGTCCGCGCTGGGCAACATCTTCAACGATCCGATCAAGGGCTTCGGCGTTTTGTCAGGTTATGCGAGCCGGCGCGCGCGCGAGACCACCGGCGTCGGCACCGACAAGATATTGCGTGAGTTGCATCCGAGTTTGCGCAAGGCAGCGGCAACCTATGAGAAATATGTCGTGGAACTGTCGAAGGCATCCGATGCCCTGCTCAGAAAATACGGCAAGGGTATTGCCGACCAGCAGCATGCGCAGAAGCGACTTGCCGACATCGCGATCGACCTGTTTGTCGGCTGCTGCGTGCTTTCGCGCACGGACATGCTCGTGCGCGAGAATGATGCAGAAGCGCAAAACGCCCTGCGCATCGCCGAGATG
>JBBQTY010000023.1:0-29321 GCA_038234445.1 Lysobacterales bacterium | reverse complement strand
CCCATGGCCAGACCGTTGCGGATATGCGGCTGCGCATTGGCCGGACCAATCGTGACCACGACGACTTCGCTGGCGATGCCTTTCTCGCGCAGACGCAGCGCCTCTTCGAGCGCGATGTCGTCGAATGGATTGGCGGACAGCTTGACGCCATCGGTAACCACACCGGAACCGTCAGGCTTGACCTGGATGCGCACGTTGTAATCGACAACGCGTTTGTAACCGACCAGGATTTTCATCGTTGCGGAATTCCTACGCAGGGAAACGGACCCGCCGATTGTAGCTTAGGCCGCCGCAGCACTACGAAACTGTGCGGCATTCCGTCCGTCGCCGCTTGCACTTGAAAGCAAAAGCTGTCGTCAAATTCGTTGGCAATCGCGTGTTATCCACAGTCGGGGTGTACAGCCCTGTGGACAAGATCTGTATGGAGACGCGCTGGCCCGCACCGTTGTTGGCGTAGTCGACGGATTGCCTATTTTTTGCCCAGTCTGCGATTTCGAGGCTTCACTTCAAGCCGGTGCAACGCGCCAGCAGGCAACGGGCGAAACGTTCAGCCGACCCAGACGCGTGCAGGAAAAACAATGAGGGCTCGGCCAGTTCGAGTTCGAGTAACAGCGGCGTTCCATCCGCAGCGCGGATCAGGTCGACGCGCGCGTAGGCGGGAAGCTCGGCAAACGGCAGCGTCGCGAGTACGCGGGCCGCCAGGGCACGCTCATCGTCGCCGGGTTCGCGTGCCTCGATCTGTTCCGGTGCGTAGAGTTGATCCGTCGCGCCTTCTCCGCGACGCAGCAAGGGGCCCTTGCGGATCGAGTGGCTGTATTCGCCCGCGAAATGGATCAGCGCTGTTTCGCCGGCTTCATCGACACGATCGAGATAGGGCTGCAACAGTACGCTGCGATCGGCCTTGAGCAGACGCTCGATATGAGCGGTGATTGCCTCAACAGCATCGCGCGCGTGCCGCTGCGTATCGCGTGAACCAGCACCGATCGCTGGTTTGACCACCAGCTCGGCGCAATCGAGGTGCTTGTCGAGGAAGGCTTGCAGTGCTACCGCAACATCAGCCCCTGGCTCGACGAATCGACTCGGCACAATCGCGATACCGGCGCTTTCGAGTTCGGCCAGATAGTGCTTGTCGGTGTTCCAGCGCACGATCTCGAACGGATTGAGCAGGCGAGTCAGATAACTCACGCGTTCTGCCCAGATCAGGAACTCGACATAGCGTTCGGTGTAATCCCAGCACGATCGCAGCACGACCAGATCGAACGTCGACCAATCCATCGTCGCATCGTCCCAGTCGACGATCGAAACCTGTGCGCCGAGATCCCGCAACGCGGATTCGAGCGGCGCCAGATCCTCGTCGCTTGCGCGTGCAGCCTGGACGGTGACGAGAGCGACATGCGGCATGCGGGCAACTCCGAAAGACAAGCTCACCATCGTGCCCGTCGCGCCGGCTTTGCTCAAGTCGAGGCTAGTCGATCTCGCGTACGCCAGCATAAAGCGGCGTCAGCCTCTCCGGCGGACGCCGCACGCACTTGAGGTCAATCGCCTACAAAGCGGGTGCCGAATGTGATCGTCGCAAAGCCGACCAGCTTGGCATTGCCCTCGATTCCGAGAGACACGTCGGTGTCGTTGAGGAAGAACTTGTCGGCTTGCTTGCTACTCAATCCGTAAGCGTTGATCAACGCATTTCTACTGACGAGCCCGCCGATGCAGGAACGCGTTCCGGTTTCGCGTGCGTATTCGGTATCGCCTTGCTGCAGGCTGCGCAAATGCCGGACGCTCGAAACGCCGACCGTCAGCTCGCCGCCAAACGGAAGTCCGGTATCCGGATTGATCAGCGTCGCGTCGTTGAGGACTTCGTTGCGCAAGGTGTACACCGCGGTGACGTTGAACTCGGCGTTCGGCTGGTAGGAACCCGTCTGATTGCTGAAGGTGTAGACGATCAGCGGCGTCTGCCAGTGGCAGATCAGCGAATGCGTGGATCCTCCCGGGATGAGAATGTTGGCGAGACGGCTCGCAGAAAAAGCGGTCGCCGCCGGCGCCGGGTTCAGAGTGGCGCAAGTAGGGAGCTGGGTGCAGTCGTCGCTGAGGGTCAGGTTGCCCGAGAGCAGGCCAAGAAAGTTCATGCTGCGACCGAACGAATCGTCGTCACCGGTGACGCTGATGGCCGATGCTTTCTGCGCGGCTTGCATCTGCGCGCCTTCCTTGACGGCTTGTTCGAGCTGCAGATCGAGGACAGAATGTGCAGCCCACGCGTTGCTTATTGCGCTTGCACCGGCCAGGGAAATGGCCAGGATTCGAAGATTCATTGGTTTCTCGCGTGAAGTTCAGGAATGCGAAGCCGTATTCGGCATCGCTTCATCTCCTAACGCGAGTGTGAGCCCAACATGGACATTTCAGGCGCAGAGTACGCAAGTGGTCCGGCCATCCTGACTCGCCGTTGCGGCCTGACTGGTTAGTGGAGGCTGCCAGCGCGTCACCAATACGCAAGGGGACTTGTCGTCAATGCCGGCACGCGATGGGGATGTTGTGCAACGAATCCTTGGCCTGCAACCGTGTCAGTCCTGCGCCAGCTTTTTCTTGTTGCGGGGATGCAATTCGCAGGAAATGCGGTTGCTGTTCGACTTTCGGCGCGACGATGCCGTCCAATCGCTGCGGGCTTGTCGCGTTGCGCGATGTGGATGAAAGAGCAGGGCGAACGACGAGCGCCGGCAAGATACGTGAGGGTGCCGGCTGCGTGGACAGTCGCGTCCACGATGATGAACCTGTCGCGCTCGGGTCGATGTGGCTGATGCCCGAGTTAGTCGTCGTCCAACCCTGCCGATCACCACAATATCCGGCGCACTCATCCGTCCTCATGGGTGTATGCAATCGGAAACCGACATTCACGGCCTCATGATCAAACAGGATCGCTCAATTTCCGACACCTTTGCGCATGAGCGAAACCGTTTGCGCGGTTTCATTCGCGGCTACGTACCTGATCTGGCCGATGCCGAAGACATCCTGCAGGAGGTCTTCTTCGAGTTCATCCAGGCGGCACGTCTGCTCAAGCCCATCGAGCAGACCGGCGCGTGGCTTTTCAGCGTCGCACGAAATCGCATCAAGGATCGTTTTCGACGGCGTCGCGTCGAGGTATTGGTTGTTGATTCAAACGAAGCGGACGACGAGGACGTTTCAATTCTCAATCTGTTGCCCGATCCAGGGGCGACGCCAGAAGCCGCATTCGCGCACGCGCTGCTGGTCGACGAACTGGATGCGGCAATCGATGACTTGCCCGACGACCAGCGCAGCGTATTCATCGCGCATGAATTTGACGGGCGCAGCTTCAAGGAACTGTCCGACGAGACCGGCATCGGCATCAACACCCTGCTTTCGCGCAAACGCTACGCGGTGCTGTTTCTGCGTCGACGTCTGCAAGCACTTTATGAAGAAGTCCAATGAGCAATGAGGAAAACGAAATGAACATTCAGAAATACCGCGTACGACGCATCGTCAGGTTCGCGATCCTGGCCATCGTTTTGATTCCGCTGTTCGGTTTCGTTGTCATGAGCTTGTGGAACTGGCTCATGCCCGAATTGTTCGGCTTGCCGCGTATCGGTTTCTGGCAGGCATGGGGTCTATTCGTGCTCAGCAAAATTGTGTTTGGCAGCTTCCGCGGCCAGCCATTTCGTCATCATCAATATGGCCGATTGCGCGAGCGCTGGGGGCACCTGTCCGATGAGGACCGCGAGGCATTCCGTCGTGGCGTCTGGCAACGCCCCTCGCGCAACCACCGTCACGACGGCGAGCCAACGACAGACCGGACCGAATGATCAGACGTCGGATCTCTCGCGGATTCGGCATCGGCAAGCGAAGCGCCGCTGCGTTTGATGGCTGAGCAGCGGCAGCCAGAGCGATGAGTTGAGAACTGCGGAAAGCCCGCTGCGCCGCTGCCGTTTCGATCTCCACAGGTCTATGCTGTCCAAACGACAGGCTGTGGGGAGCTGCGGGTGGAGAGTCCCGATCACTACATCGGAATAGAGGCAACGCTGATCAAGTGGCTTGCCGCGATGCAAGGCGTCGCGCTGATCGTGTTGATGCTCTGCGCGACGCCGGCATCGGCGATCCGCCAATTCGATTCCGGCGATGGCTTGTTGCGCAATTCGGCGAATTCGATCGTGCGTGATGATCTCGGCTATCTCTGGTTTGCAGCCGACTCGGGACTCAATCGATTTGACGGCCAGCATTTCACCGCGCCACCTGACGCGATTGCCGACGCGCTCAAGGGCATCACGATTACTGCAATGGCCAGCGATGGTCATCTGTTGTGGATTGGCACCCGCAGCGCGGGATTGCGCCGCGTGGATCTGCGCCTTGAGCAAGTAACCGCATTTCTACCGCAGGACGGTGGACTTCCGCCTGCCGCCATCCAGGGCATCGCGATCGACAACCACCATAGGGTATGGCTGGCTACGGACGGCGCGGGTGTGATCAGTCTGGATATGGTGTCCGCTACGCCGCGATATCGACAGTTTTTGCCGACCGCGCAGGGTTTGCCACACGTTCGCGTTTGGTCCATCGCGGTTGATGCCGACGGTACGATCCTGGCAGGAACCCAGACCGGCGGTGCGCGATTGACACCAGCTGCCGATTCGTTTCAGCGCATGCGGTTGCCGCCGCCGTTTCCGGATAGCGGCGAGACCAACTTCGAAGAATTCATCGGCGATGGCAAGGGTGGCTACTGGATTGGTACTTGGGATCATGGCCTGTTCCATACCGATGCCACGGGTGTTCGCCTAATTCCGCGCGCGGATGCTGCAGCCAGTTCGCGGGTCACCAGTATCGTGCTGATGGATGGCGAGCCAATGGTTGGTTTCGATACCGGCATCGCGCGCTACGCTTCGGACTGCGATTGCCTGCGCAGCATCGCGCTGTCGTCCGCCAATGACGGCAACTCCCAGCTCGTCTTTGTGCGCGCCTTGCTTGGCCTCAATGATGGCAGCGTCTTTGTCGGTACCTGGGCCAACGGGGCATTCCAGGTTCCGCCGAACACCACCGTTTTCCGCTCATTGCCCGCGTTACAGGCTGTCGATGGCGGCTTGATGACACGCAGCGTGCAATCGGTCTTTGAAGATCACGAAGGGGTGCTCTGGCTTGGTGGTTACGGATCGGGTTTGCAGCGATCCGTGCATGCGGTCGGGGACGCACCGATTGCGATGGAGCACGTTCGGATCAAAGACAACTGGCATACCGGCGCGCGCGTTATCTACGTGATTCGCGAAGACCGCAACGGACGCATCTGGATTGGTAGCGATGCCGGCGTCGATCGACTCGATCCGCGGAAAAACATCTGGCGTCATTTCGGCACTGATCCTGCCGCTGGCGGACTGCCGGGCGATGGCGTTCGCGACCTCCTCGAACTCCCATCGGGTGATTTCCTTGTCGCCACATCAAGCGGCTTGGCGCTCATCGACGTAGCCGATCAGACTCGCAGCATTCGCTACGCCGAGCCCGGTCCAGGCGAGGCCGTGGCGAATACGATCAACGCGTTGGCGCAGGACCCGCACGGTCGTATCTGGTTGGCTACGTATCACGGCGTCTACGTACTCGGCGCGGACTTCCGCGTATTGAAATCCATCAGACGCCCACAGCTCTACCACGATCTCGTGCGCGACTTGAAGATTGTCGGCAATGGCAAGGTTTACATCGCCGCCGGTCATCTGTGCACCGTTGACTCGCGCCCACCCGATCTCGACGCGAGCAATGCGAATTGCGAGGATCAACAACTCGGTCTGCCTGACGATGATATCCAGGCGATCGAAGCGGACCGCGACGGCACCATCTGGCTGAGCTCGCAGCATGGACTGCGGCATCTGGTTCAGGGTGCCAAGACCGCTCAGGCTTACTACGCCAATGATGGTTTGCTCACGGATGAATTTGTCCAGGGGGCCTCGTTTGCAGGTGCATCGGGGCGTCTGTATTTTGGTACCGCTTTCGGTTTGCAGATGTTTGATCCGCGCGCCGCGACGCCTCCACAGCAGCAGCTGAATCCCTTGTTGAGCATGATTCGGGTCGGCGGGCGGACCCTGGGCGCCGCGGATATTGGTGCGACTGCCGATCTCGATGCGTCGCCGCCTTATGCGGCGAATCTTCGCTTGCCGCCCGATCAGCGCGAGGTCGTGCTTGGATTCGATCTGATCGGTGCAAGTCGCGCTGATCAGCGACTGCAGTATCGTGTCGATGGCTTGCAGGGATGGGTTTCCGCCGCAGATGCCGATGCCGGTAATTTTCTGAATCTTCCGGCAGGCGATCGAAATGTCTATTTGCGTATCATCGAGAATGGCGCGCCTGAAGGCATCGAGCGCAAAATACTTGCGCTGCATGTTGCGCCGTTTTGGTGGGAGCGCAGCATCGTCCAGGCGCTGGCCGTTTTCGCCATCGTGCTGGCCGCATGGCTGCTCTATCGGCAACGCATTCTCGGCATCCGCAACAACGAGCGTCGGTTGATGGAGCAGGTGCGTCTGCGAACGGGCGAAATCGAGCAGCAGAGATCCGACCTCGCGCTGGCCAACCAGAAGCTCTACGAACTCTCGATTCGCGATGGACTCACCGGCGTTTTCAATCGACGGCATTCGCTTGAGGAGGCGCGGCGAATCCTGCGCTCTGACCATGAGTGTCCGATCTGTATCGCCTTGATCGATCTTGACCACTTCAAGTCGATCAACGATCGCTTCGGTCACATCGCCGGTGACGAAGCGCTGCGCGCGTTTGCGCGCCTGCTGAATCGGCAGGCGGGTCCCGGTGACGTGATTGGCCGTTACGGCGGTGAAGAATTCATATGCCTGCTCTATGATCGCGATATTGCGCAATCGAGTCATTGGGCCAATCAGCTGCTGGCGCGGCTTCGCAGTGAACAGATTGCCGGACCCAATTGCGAAATCAGGATCACCGCCAGTATTGGCCTCGTCCCGATCAAGCATGATGCCGAGCTGCCGCTTGAAGTGTGGATTGCCCGCGCCGATGCGGCACTCTATCGGGCCAAGGAAAATGGCCGCGACCAGATGCTGTTGGGCTGATTGAATTCGCGCCGGAGCCCAGTCAAGCCGTTTGAGTTGACGGCGTCCCTCAAGCGCTTCAGTGATTGCGCTGCAGTTGCTGCCGTTCGCGATCTTGCGCACGCCGCCGCGAACGGCCGCGGCTGCTCGCGAAATTCAAGCGTGTGCGCGGTGAGATGCTTCCGCTGCATGGCGTGACGTCTCCAGGCAGATCTGGCGAGGCTAGACGACGTTGCGTCGATTCATATATCCACACACATGAGCGGCGAAAGCCAATGCCGAACGCCGCGCTTGGCTACGCTGCGCATTTTATGCGAGCGGGTCGGATCTTCGCGGGCGATGCCGACTCCTGATCAAATCCAGCAGGCTGCATCGAAATGTCACTTGACCCGCCGCTGTTTGACACGAGACAGTGCGCGCCATTAAGAGGAGTCCGTTCAATGAAATCACCGATCATTTTGGCAGCGTTCCTGGCGTTGGCAGCCTGTTCGCAAAGTGACAAAAACCCCGAGACCGCTGCAAATCCAGCACCCGCTCCCGTGCAAGCACCTGCGGCGACTCTCGACACGGCAGCACCGGCCATCAAGCTCTACGCGATGGATTGCGGCGACTTTGCATTCCCGGACGTCGACTCTTTCGCCGATGATGGATCGATGAAGGGCGTTGCGCGGAAATTTGTCGATCCCTGCTATCTGATTCGTCACCCATCCGGCGATCTGATCTGGGACACCGGCGTTCCCGAAGGCATCGCTGATTCGCCGAACGGCGTTGATCCCAAAGGGGACTGGGTCCACATCGTCGTCAAGAAGAAGCTCAGCGCACAACTCGGAGAACTCGGGCTCAAGCCGGCCGACATCAAGTACGTGTCCTTCTCGCACATGCATTTCGACCACACCGGCAATGGCAACCTGTTTGCTGGATCGACCTGGATCGTCGATGCCGACGAGCGCGACGCGATGTTTAGCGATGACGCACGCAAAGCCGATGATTTCGCGGGTTACAGCGCGCTTGAAAAAAGCAGGACCGAGCTGATCGAAGGCGATGCCACGCGCGACGTGTTCGGTGACGGCAGCGTCGTCATCCATCAGGCGCCCGGCCACACGCCAGGGCATACCGTACTGATGGTCAAACTGGCGAAGAGTGGCCCGGTGCTACTGACCGGCGACATGTGGCATCTGCTCGAATCGCGCGAGAAGCGGCTGGTGCCCTCGTTCAACTTCAGCCGCGATCAAACCCTGGCTTCGATGGACAAGGTCGAAGCGCTGGCCAAAGAGACCGGCGCTCGCGTAATCCGACAACACGTGCCGGAAGATTTTGCCGCGCTGCCATCTTTCCCGACGGCGTTGGAGTAAGCGCTTCCACAAATGGCCGACCCCGCCCAGGCGGGGCGGTTTGGAGCCGACGAATGAAGCGTTCTTGGCCCTTTGAATTTTCCGCCGGACGACGCCAATCACCCGTGCGTGAGCATAGAATAGTAATCCGCGCGCAGGCCACGCTACCCTTAGGCACCATAACCGGGAGTTAGCCCATGATGCATCGAGCATCGCTTGTTGTGGTTTTCGTTCTTGCGACGCTGCTTGCCGGCTGCGCTTCGTTTCCCCGCGTCGGCGCGGATGCGCATTTCGATGACGGCCTCGACGCCGCTGCCATCTTCGCTGCCTGCATGGACGCGCATGGCGGCGATTTGCGCGCCTATCCGGGCGACATCAACCTTTCGACCGACGGCCAGTGGCACCGGCTGATTCAGCGCATCCAGCCGATCGTCAGCGATGCTGGTTTCAGGGTCACCTCGGAAGAGCGCTACCGTCCCAGCGAAGGCGTCTACTCAGTTCATCACGAGGGCCCGCTTGGCAGCAAGCAGGTGGTACGAACCGCGGCAGGCATCGCCGTCTACTACAACGGCAAGCGCGAGACAGATCCGGTCAGGATCCGTGCCACCGCGATGACCAATGATGCATTCCAGATGTTCCATTTTGGACCGAGCTTCTTCAAGATGCGTGCGGCAGCTATGGTGCGCATCTCCGATGCGCGTGAGAACGGGCGCAGCTACCGGCGCCTGCTCGCTACGGTGAAACCGGGTTTCGGCGAGGCCGCAGAGGATCAGGTCGTGCTCTGGATCGACGTTCAGACCTCGCGTCTGTTCCGCGTGCACATGACTTTGAACGGCTTTGAGTCGACCCAGGGTGCTCACGTCGATACCACCTTCCTGGATTATCGAAACGTCGGCCCGTTCCTGCTGCCGGTGCGTTTCCATGAACGTGTGCGCGGTCCGCTACGCATTGCCGCCCACGACTGGTACACCACCGGCATCGATCTCGATCGTGGCTGGAGCCCTGCGGACATCGATGGTGCGGCATTCGAAGGCGCGGCCGCGCATCCTGCACAGCGCTTCAAAGCAGGGCCGAGCGAAACGCCGCATTGAGTTCAGGCGGATGCGCCGACCACGCGGTTGCGTCCCGCACGCTTGGCCGCATACAAGGCCTCATCTGCCTTCTGCAAGGTGCTTTCAACCTTTCCGGTACCTGCACGCCAGACCGCCGCACCGACGCTGATGGTGATCTTCACGCCCTGGAAATCACACTCTTCAACGGCAAGCCGCAAACGCTCAGCCAGAGCTAGCCCGCTGCCTTCGGGACGATCAACCAGCATCACCGCGAACTCTTCTCCGCCGTAACGAAACAACAGCGCATCGGCATCGAGCTGGCGACCGAGCGCGGCCGCGACTTCGGTGATGACGCGATCACCGACCAAATGACCGTGCTGGTCATTGATTGCCTTGAAGTGATCGATATCGAGCAGCAGGATTTCGCAGCTGCGGTTCCTGGCCCGGCCCGACGCCAACTGGTCAAGGGCTTCGTTGAAGGTGCGCCGGTTCAGGCAGTTGCTCAGGGCATCATGGTCTGAGTGATAGCGAAGCATCGCGGCCGCCTGATCCTGCAGCAGCGCGTAGGCAAACATGAAGCACACGGTCAGGCCATAGCCGCTGGAGAAGCGGACGACCTCGATCGGCGGCAGCAGCAAAGCGGTCACCCAGGTGACATAGAAGCCATAGATCACCATGGCCAGCAGCGACTGGCGTGGACCCAGCAGCAGGACAAGCAGAGGTGGAAAGACGTAAGCCCAGTGCTGCATGTTGCGGCCCTCGTACAAACCATACGCAGGAACGGCAACAAGGAGAACGGCCATGCTTGCAAAGAAGATCGTGCCACCAAGGCGTCGGGGAAGCATGAGCAGGCCGATGAAGCACACTGCCGAAATGCCAAGGACGATCCACGCGAGCACGGCCGTATCGGTCAAACCGAGTCGCGTATTCAGGGTGCCCAGGATCAGCATGAGCAGCATGATCAATACGCTCAGCGCGATCGCCACGCGCCAGCGGATCGTGTCACGCAGGATCGCGAAGGAATCTTGGCGCAGCGTAGTCTTCAGTGGTGTCGTCCGCTTCGATACGGGTCGGGTACCCCACCCTCCGCATGCCGACAGTATGCCTGTCGTTGCTGCCCTTGTATCGAGTGCCACGCGGGGCTTTCAGAGTGCTGCCTTGATCACTGCGATCCGCCCGGAAACGGGCGCCGCAGGTTTAAACATGGGCGCACTCAAGCAAATAGATGTACGTGCGCCACGCACTTGTGTACATCTTTCGCTGCATGAATTCACTCGTCAGCGGGTCGCGCCCAGTCTCGTCGCATCGCTGGAACCACACAGACGATGCGAAATACGGCCGTCGCTGCGCCACGATGTTTCAAGGCGTGACCGCCGCTGAAGCCGAGCAAGGAATTTATCCGCGGATCGAAGTGCTCAAGCGCCTTCAACACGATGTACAGCGCTGAAGATTCGCTGGTCGAATGCGCATGGCTCAAGACTGGCGCAACGATTCCGAGCGGTGGCATCGAGACTACGAGCAGGACCAGCACGATGACGCGAACGCGGGTGCGGCTTTAGGGGGTGATCGGTTTCATTGCGTGGGATTATTTCGTGGGCAGACTATCGTCGACGGGTCAGTGCGGACCCGCGTTCGGTGACTGCGCGGCGCTCGAGTTCAGTGGCGTTTTTTCGGGCGGCCGGTCTTGATCGGCTGCAGGGCATTGAGGGCGGCGTGCAGGCTGGCATCGTCGAGTCGCTCCAGCGTCTGAAGTCCGGCGCGCAGCAGCTCGCTCTTCTTGGCTGGACGCTTGAAATCGATGGCGCGGCTTTTCAGCCGCGCGATGCGCTCAAAATCCTCGCGCGGCATGGTGAAACTGTCACGCACGAGTTTGATGCGTTGCTTCAATGCTTCGACGATGGCTGGTGCGGTCTTCGCTGAAACTTTCTTGTCGCGCTTGGGCTTCGCGGCGAGCTTCTTGATCGCTTTCGGCTTTTTAGAGGCCGCCTTGGCGACCGGCTTAGTCGGTTTCTTTGCGGAAACGGGGCGGGCTTTGGCCTGCTTTGTCATGACGGTATCCAGCGGAATGGAGTAAACAGTTTATACGGTTTTCCAGGTCGCGCAAGTTGCGCTGCCATCGTTGCGATGGCAGCGGCGACGGAAGCTCATGGGGGTGAGTCGAATCGGATCGCCGCGAACGAGATTCAGGTGTTTACCAATGAACTCCACGCAGGGCTGGTAGGCCTATTCGCCGGCGTAGCTGTCGTCGAAGCCGTTGGCGAAGATGAGGTCACTTGTGCCTTCTATCGCGCCAATCGTGCAGGTGTTGTTGACCGGTCGCGCGTGATCGAGCTGATCGGTATGCTCGTAGCGTCCCGATCCCCGTTTGCAGCGCGCCGCTGCAACCGCACCCACGGCGATGCTGCCCGGCTTTGGCGCTGCATAAGGGATGTCAGCCCCAGCCATGCTGACCTGTGAAAGTTTGATGTCGACGCCGATCTGGTTGCCCGTGGTATCGCCGGTCAGTACGCAATCGGCCTGGCTGACGGCGCCTATCAGATTGAATCCGGAGGAAACCGTGCCGGTTGCGAGTGTCGCGCAATCCGGGGCATGGAAAGAAAGTCCGTCGTTGTTGCCGGTGATCAGCGTGGAACCGATCGTTTCGCCGCCGGTGAGCAAGACGCCACCGCCTTGACGGACTGCGTAGTTGCCGGTGATGGTCAACCAGGAGAGCTCCACGTTGCTGGACAGACTGTCGGCCAGACCACCGCCGTAAAGGTCGGCGAGATTGTCTGCAAAGAGGCTGTTGCTGACCGACATGTCCGTCCCCTGGGACAGATGCATGCCTCCGCCATCACGGACCGCGTAGTTGCGGGTAAAGGCGCTGCGCGTGATGCGCGTTGGTCCCGAGCTCTGTATGACATGCAGGCCGCCACCCGAGGATCCACTGCTGTTGCGATCGAACCAGACGCGATCGATGGTAAGCATGCGCGGGAACGAAAAGCGGGCGCCTCCCCCATTGAAATTACCGCTATCGTCGCCTGGATGAACGGTGTTGCCACCTTCGATGCGCATGCCGAACAGTCCGATCGACGAGCGATTCAGGCTGCTGCCATCGAGATCGAAAACACGTTCCACGCCATTGCTGCGGATGATGGTCTTGTCCGGTCCCTGGCCGATCAGGACGCGCCCTTCGCTTTCAAGAGCGATGATGTCGAGGTCGCCGGTGACACCCAGATCTTCGTCGTCACCGGGAATGTTCACGTTGAAGACGCCGGCAGGAATGGTGATCAGGATGGGAGTGGCGTGCGTACCTGCTTCCATCAACGCCGCGCGCAACGTGCAGCCACCGATTGTGCTTTGGCAGATCCCATTGCCCGGGTTGCTGTCGGGCGCATCGGCGGTGGAATCAACTGCATAGTCGACACGGCCTTCGAAGGCGCCCCGATCGCACTGCTGGCGCTGGATGCCGCGCTGGTCGGTCGATGCGCAACGCCCTGTGCTGCCGTCATTCGGAGCCGGCGCGCCGGAATTGAGTGCCGGGCTTCCTGGAAGCAGGACATGCACGGGCAAGGCCCTGCCGGCATCGGCGAGGGTGCCGAGCAGTGGATCCGTGGAGGTCAGATCGGTTGAGCGCGGGGTGGCAATCGTGCAGGTCGCCTTCTGCCAGAGATTGTAGCCATCACTGAACGCGGACGGTATGCAACGCAGATCGGCGCCGGTCGAGGTCGTCGTGCTGCTCGCGTTGTCGCTGAAAATGGAGTTATCGAAATGTGCAACACCTCCGTTAATATACACGCCGCCGGTCCCCGCGCCGGTGTTATAGGCAACGGTGACATTCTTCATCGTGACGTCGCCATCGGCGAACAGGGCTCCGCCTTCCTGGGCCGTGTTTTCGCTAAGCGTGGTGTTGGTCAGTTTTAGCAGTTCGCTGCCATAGTGCGCGATCGCTCCACCGCCCGAACCGATCGAACGATTGCGCGTAAATGCACTGCGATTGACGGTTACCGCACCCGCAATCGAGGTGGTGGGAATGTACAGGGCGCCACCCAGATTGGCGCTGTTTTCGGTCATGTGCACGGCATACAGCGATGCGGTATGGGCGCACGTGTAGATGCCGCCGCCCGCACCGCTGCCGGCATCGCCGCCGCGGATGGTCAGTGAGTTGAACTGCACGTTCATGTCGGAGCGGCAGTCGAGATCGAATACGCGGTCGACACCGTCGCCATCAATCACGGTCGAACCCGTGGAATTTCCCACGAAGACGATGGTGCCACTGGTGCTGACGTCGATATCTCCGGTCGCGTTGTTGTCTTCCCCGCGACCGGGACGGCTCAATTTGATGCGGTAGTAGAAGTCCAGAAAGGTGATGATGTCGGCTGAACTGCCCGCCGCGCAGCCACCGAATGCAGCATCGGTATTCGCCGCTTGTACCGCCTCGCGCAGCGAGCATTTGCTCGTGTCCTCGCCAAACTGATCATCGGTAGTCGTTACCTGGATGGACGTGGCGCCGAGCCCGGTGCTGCCGAGCAGCAGGGCGAGTCCAACGGTCAAAAGTCGCAAGTTCATGGCCAATCTCCGGAAAATACGAGGTTGACCGATTCCACGTAAAAGCGTGCCGGCAGGGGCCAAGTCCAGTAGCAAAGCTTGAAAATTCATGTTTCGGGATAGCCGAATGATTCTGGCGATACCCATTTCAGCACTACACGAGGCGTGCGCGCTCTCCTGGTGAGTCCAAGGATTCTTCTGATCTCATCCAGCGCGATACAAGATTGAACGGGCGAGCCGAACGGTCAGGCAGGCGTCTTCGTTGTCGACCGATGTGTCTGGGCTTCTAGTGGAGAAGTGGTATCGCTGGCTTCGACAGATTTCAACGATGAATCGGGAGTCGTCAGCGCCCTGATCATTGATTCACAGCGCCGCTTTTGCACGCAGGTTGTGGGTCGGTTGATCAGGGCATTCGAGAAAGCGATCGAGTGATTTGTGCGGGCCATTCCGATGGGCAGTGAGCATTTCGTTGCCGTGTCGGTATGGCAAAGGTCTCGAGCCGGGAAACCAGCGGTAAGTCAGCAAGTAACCCAGCAAGCAACCCAGTTAAGGGACACGATCATTGCCGCCTCAACCGCCAATCTCCAAGTCAGCGCGATGTATGGCGCGGCGTCAGTGCGAGTAACAAGTTGGGAGCGAATAGGGTTGTTCGTGCGGGTGCTCGGCAAATCTCAATCGCCGCAACCATCGAACGAATCGGCAAACAAGGCGTCACAACCGCTGCCAGTGCTGGCCGAGACCATCACCAGTTTTTCGTCGGCATCTCGCGTGCTGAAATAGATGCGGCAGATATTCGGTCGTTGCACGCTTTCCACCGTTCCGAAAAATCCATCGGCAGCGAGCGGTGCACCATCAATGGTGAGTGCTCCGCCATCGGCAAAAACGCCGGCGGGATTCGACCAGGTTGCGCCGTTGTCGGATGAAGAGACAAACCAGATTTGCTTGTCTAAGCGTGCGGAGGTGCTCGCATTGCGGAAGCTGTAATAGGAGGCCAGGCTGCCATCGGCCTGTCGAAGCGTGCGGCCGATGTTGTGGACATATGCAGGAATTCGTGGATCGGAATTGCCACAATTCGCATCAAGAAACCAGCAATACGGCGAACCGACAAAGAGATCCGCTTCATTCAGCTCGGCTGAGGTCCCTGGCGGTACTGCATCGATGAAGTTGAATTGGCCAATGCCGCCGCCGCTGCCAAAGGCACTGGGCCCCGAATCAACACGCAGAAACACGCTCCCGTCGACGAGTCCGAAAGTGCCGACATGGTTACCCGCAAACGGAGATTGCAGCGGACCTTGATGCTGGACGCTGGTGTTGAATGGTGAGCTGCCGAGATCGTTGACACTGCTGTTGTAGTTGTACTGGCCAACCGAGCTGCCGACATTCTCGGTCCACGCGAACAGCTTCCAAGTGCCGCCGATCGGGTCATAGGCGGCACGCAGGAAATCGAGTGGCGGGTCGATGGTCGCGCCAAAGCTGGCATACGAAGCGCTGCCGATCTGATAACTCAATTGCGCATCGAGAGTGAAGTGCAGTCCATCTGTCGATGTGGCATGCGAGAACTCCCCAAGCACCGAACTGGCCGGGAAGTCGGGATCGTCATTGGCCAAGACCCAGAGATGGTAGAGGCGGCTCGCCGGATCCCAGGCGATCGTATTGCGCAATGAACTGCCACCCGGAGTCAGGTCGCTGCCCAGGCGTACGCCGTTGAGTTTGACGGGACAGGTTTGCGTGCCGAATTGGGGTGCCACCGCCAAGCCCGACTGGGCCGTCGCCATCAGGCAGATTGCACAAGACATCAGAATCAGCCGAGTCGATATATTCATGTTGAAACCCCTGGTTGTCTGGAGATTGAAAAAATACGGCATCACCGCTGAACCGCGCGATTCACTGAGCATGCAGGGGACGTGCCAATGTCTTTTCAGACTACAGATTCTGGTAATTCGGTCCGCTGCCGCCTTCCGGTGTGGTCCAGGTGATGATCTCGTAGGGATCCTTGATGTCGCAGGTCTTGCAGTGGACGCAATTGGCGGCGTTGATCTGCAGGCGCTTGCCAGCTTGATCCTCGACGATTTCGTAGACCCCGGCGGGGCAGAAGCGTGTGCAGGGATTGTTGTATTCGACGGCGCACTTTGTGATGCAGATATTCGGGTCGGCGACTTTGAGATGGATCGGCTGGTCTTCATCGTGCTCGGTGGCAGCGAAGTAGACACTGGCCAGACGATCACGCGGGGGCAGGCTGCGCTCGGTCCATTCGCGGTTCGGTGATTCGTAGTCGCTCACTTTCTTCAATGCGGAATGATCGGCGTGATTCTTCAGCGTCCACGGCGAGAGTCCGGCCGTTACCGTCTCCCAGCCGGCATTGGCCAAGCCGAACCACAAACCCTTGTTGAAGCCCGGACGGATGTTGCGCACCTTGCGCAGTTCCTTCATGACCACCGATCCGCGCAACTTCGCATCCCAGCCGGCGGCCGTGCCGGTCGCGGCAATATGTTCGGCGGCGAGCATGCCCGAGCGCATGGCCTGATGCGTGCCCTTGATCTTCGGCACGTTGACGAGGCCGGCTGAATCACCGATCAGCATTGCGCCGGGCATCTCAAGCTTTGGCATCGATTGGTAGCCGCCTTCGACAATTGCGCGCGAACCGGCCGAGAGGATCTCGCCGCCATCGAGCAGAGGCTTGATCAGCGCATGGTTCTTGAGCTGCTGGAAGGCCTCGAACGGTTTGAATTCGGGATCGATGTAGTCAAGCCCGGCAACGAAACCGATTGCAACGCGATCCTTGTCCAGGTGATAAATGAAGCTGCCGCCATAAGTCGAAGAATCGAGTGGCCAGCCCAGTGTGTGCACGGTCTTGCCCGGCTCGACCCGGCCCGGCGGAAGCTGCCAGAGTTCCTTGAGGCCGATGCCATAGGTTTGCGGATCACTGTCTGCGTCGAGCTTGTAGCGGGCGATCAACTGCTTGCTGATGCTGCCACGGCAGCCTTCGCCGAGCACGGTGATCGGCGCGACGATATCGATGCCTTCGGTGTAGCCAGGCTTGTGCGCGCCGTCGCGGGCCACGCCCATGTCGCCGATGCGTACGCCTTTGACGGCACCCGCTTCGTCGATCAATGCCTCGGCGGCGGCAAAGCCCGGAAACACATCGACGCCGAGCGCCTCGGCTTGCGGCGCGAGCCAGGCGCACAGCGCACCGAGCGAAACGATGAAATTGCCGTGGTTATGCATCTGCGGCGGCGTGATCGGCGATTTGGTCGCCTTTTCATGATCGCGCAACCACCAGAACTCATCCTTGGTCACCGGTACACAGATCGGTGGAGGATTCGCGCCCCATTCCGGCAACAACTCATTGAGTGGCTCGGGCTCGATCACGGCGCCGGAAAGTATTTGCGCACCAATCGCCGAAGCTTTCTCGATCACGCAGATGTTCAGATCGGGTTTGAGCTGCTTGAGGCGGATTGCAAAGGCGAGGCCGGCTGGGCCCGCACCGACGGTGATGACGTCATACTCCATCGTTTCGCGTTCGCTCATTTCGATCTGCCGTTGCTATGGATCAACAGCCATTGTCGGGGTTACGAGCGCAAGCAGCAATTCCGGAATTTGCCATAATCAGGTCAACACCAGAGATCAAGCATGAGCACAAGCCAACTACCCGAACTTTCCGAAGCCCGTCTGCGTGGTGCGAGCGCCTTTCAGTTGTTGCATTGGTTGGCATCCGGACGGACCACCGCCGTGCAGCTTCAGGCCATCTATGCCGATGCCATCGCTGCGGAAGACCGTGCACTCGGCGCATACGTCTGTATCGATGGAGCCGCGCTCGAGGCGTCCCGCGAAAGCGACGCACGGCGTGCGGCAAAGACGGCAATCGGCCGGCTCGATGGCCTTGCCGTGGCAATCAAGGACAATATCGATGTGGCCGGATTGCCGACCGCACTCGGTCTGGCAGGTCGCAAGCAGCGCGTGGCCAAGACCGATGCCAGCGTGGTCGCCCGCCTGCGTGCGGCAGGAGCTGTGATCCTCGGCAAGACAGCTGTCGATGAGGCAGCCCTTGGGACAACGGGCTCCACAGCGGATTCCGGACCAACGCACAATCCGCATCGGCATGAATTCATCGCCGGCGGTTCATCGGCCGGATCGGCTGCAGCCGTCGCCACGGGTTTATGCAGCTTCGCGATCGGCACTGATACGCTTGGTTCGGTGCGCATTCCGGCCAGTCATTGCGGCATTTTCGGATTGCGTCCGACGCTTGGTGAACTGTCGACGAGCGGCATGATTCCCGCTGCGCGGCGACTCGATAGCGTGGGTATCCTCGCGCGATCGGTACAGGATCTGGCGATCGTGCTGCAGGTACTCGATGCTTATGACGTCGAGGATGTGCGTTCACGCCGTCGTCGGGTCGCGCTGGCACCGCCGGATTGGGAGCCGGGCCGACTGCGCAGCGGATTCATCGCAAACCTTCCTGCGCTCGGCGTAAGCCCGGATGTCTGCGCGGTGTTTGCCGAGGCGACCGATGCGTTGGTCCTCGAACTCGGCGAACGCAGTGATGCCGATTTCAGCGGCTATGATTTCGCCCGCATGCGTCGCGCAGCGTTGTTGATCATGGAATCCGAATTGGCTTGTGAACTTGAAGCCGATCTTGATGAAGGTGCCCATCCGATTTCACCACGCCTGCGCGACATGCTCGGCTTTGCCCGCAGCAAATCGGCGATCGCTTACGCCGCCGCTGACCGAATGCTCGATCAAGCGGTACTCACTGCGCGTCATTTGTTCGAACAGATCGATGTCCTGGTTCTGCCCACCGTTTCACATGGGCCCTATCGGATCGGTGAAACCGAGCGCGCAGGCGATGCCGATCTGTGCAGTTTCGCCAGCCTCGCCGGGTGCCCGGCGATCAGCCTGCCGATGGGCATCCTCGAAAACGGCATGCCGATCGGATTGCAACTGGTCGGTGCACCGGGATCGGATCTGCGCCTGCTCGAACTTGCCGAGGTTTGTGCGGCACGGCTCGATGCGACACCCAACTATCCGGTTCTACCTCGTTGATCCGTCTGTCGGCCGTCGTGATTTTGTCTGATTGGCACTTTTTACTTCGACAACAGGCCGTCATCCATTTGTCGCGGGCGCCGTTTTATTGACTATGTTGGCCGCTTGATTCGCCTGACCTTTTTCAAGCGTCCAGGCGACGACTTTCGGCATCAGTTGATCAAGCGCATTGGTGAACGCCTCGGCTGCGCTGGCGACGTCGCTGCCAGTGGCGGGTGCTACTTCGATGAATAATTGACTCGCGACGATACGGTTGCTGCGACGATCAAACAGCCGCGCCGTCAACCGGATCGCCGCACGTGCCGAGCCATCGACCAGTTCAATCTGGAAATCGCGCAGATCCATGGCCAGCGAGTAATCACCATTGAGTCCGGAATCGACTGCGCTGATGCCACTGATTCGCCCATCCAGATCAAACGCCTGGACTAGCAGACTGCGCAAGAGCATCGGCGCCGGATCGCGCCAGCGAGCGTCCGGATAGACCTCAATCACGCCGGGGCTTGTCATGATCGCGATACGTGCAGTATCGAGCGTGGCGCTGGCTTGCGGTGTATCAATCAAGAGTTGCCAATTGATCTTTGACGTTGCGGCGGAAATTTTCGCCGGGGCCAGATGCAACTGTGGTGCGTAGACGACGAAGGAGCCGTGTTTGCCGCTCAACGCTGCGCAAGCGGATAGCGCAAGCCCGGCGCCAAGGACGAAAAGTCGAGTGCTGCGATTCATTTCGGCTGGTACTCCTTGGGTTGGTCGCGTCCGAGCAACAGGGTGTTCGAAGTGCCAAGCTGGTCGCTGAGTTGCTTGAACGAGCGCAAGGTTTCGCGCAGATCAAGCAGGGTTGGGCCGATCTGACGCAGGCCCTGATCACTGAAATTGGCGATGGCTGCCTGATTTTCATCGAGCATGCGATCGGCCGATCCTGCGACGCGTTCGATCGAGTTGATCGCCTTGTCGGTTGATGCCATGACCTTGCGTACATCGTTGTTGATCAATTCATTGGTCGTGCTAGCCATCGTGTGCAGGGTCACCAGCGTGGATTTCAGTTCACCACTGGCATCGGCAAGCTGGTTCAGGGCCTTGGCCATATCGCCGCGTTGCTCGGCAATCGTTGAGGCGATCGAGTCGAAGTGTTCAAGTGTCGCCGAAACATGATCTACATTTTCCTTTGACAACAGCTGACCGATGCGCAGCAGGGACTCATTGACACTGGTGACGATGTCCTCGCCCGAGGACATCAATTTTGACAAGGCCGATTCTGTCGCATGGATAACTGGAACCGGTTGTGCTTCGGTCGGCAGCAGTGGTTTGCTGTTCGGTGATCCACCACTGAGCTGGATGAAGGCGGTACCGGTGACGCCGAGCAGACCGAGCTTGGCCTCGGTATCCGCCTTGACCGGCGTGTCATTGTCCAGACGGATGCGCGCGATGACCTTGCGCGGATCATCCGGGGCGAGTTTGAGCTGGGTCACTTCGCCGACTTTGATGCCGTTGTACTGGACGAGCCCACCCTTGGAGAGGCCCGTGACGGCTTCAGTGAAAACGACATCGTAAAAGCCGAATTCACGATCGGCGCTGGTCTTCGAGAGCCACAACACAAAGCCGAGGCCAAGCACGAACGCGAGAATCGCGAACGTGCCAATGAGGACATGATGGGCGCGGGTTTCCATAATCAGCGGCCTGCGGTGGATTGGGGGTTGTGGTTGGCCGTTGCGCGTTGCGCCGCGCGGCCGCGCGGGCCCTGAAAATATTCGCGGATCCAGGGCTCATCGACTTTTTCAACGACATCAAGGGCATCGGCCACAAGGATGCGTTTTTTTGCGAGCACGGCGACGCGATCGCAAATGGTGTACAGCGTATCCAGATCATGGGTGATCAGGAAAACCGTCAGGCCCAGGCTGTCGCGCAGGGTCAGGATCAATTGATCGAAGGCGGACGCGCCAATCGGATCAAGTCCTGCGGTCGGCTCATCGAGAAACAGGATGTCCGGATCGAGTGCGAGGGCGCGGGCGAGCGCCGCGCGCTTGACCATGCCGCCTGAGAGCTGCGAGGGAAACTTGTCCGCGGAATCGAGCGGCAAGCCAGCCAGCGCGATCTTGAGCAAGGCGAGTCGACTGACGATGGCCGGATCGATGTCGTGATGTTCGGTCAGCGCGACCGCCACATTTTCGGCGACGGTCAGCGACGAGAACAACGCGCCATTCTGAAATAGAACGCCGCAACGACGCTCGATCAGCGCGCGCTTGGCGTCGGACAGCGTCGAGACTTCTTCGCCGAACAGGCGGACGCTGCCCGCCGTGGGCGTGCCCAATCCGATGATGGAGCGCAACAACACGGATTTCCCCGATCCCGAACCGCCGACGACGCCGATGATCTCGCCGCGCCAGACGTCGAGATCCAGATTTTCATGCACGACCTGATCGCCGAACTGGTTGCGCAGACCGCGGATACGGATGACTGGCTGCTCGTCGCTCACAGGTTGATTTCCATGAAGAAGATCGCCGCGAGCGCATCAATCAGGATCACGACGAAGATCGATTGCACGACGCTCGACGTCGTGTGCGAGCCGACCGATTCGGCACTGCCCTCGACCTTGAAACCTTCGAGGCAACCAATGGCGGCGATCAGGAACGCAAAGATCGGCGCCTTGCTCATGCCTACCCAGAAATGGCGCACGGTGGTTGTTTCGTGCAGGCGTGTGATGAACATCAACGGCGAGACATCGAGGGTAAACACGCAGACGGCAGCTCCCCCGACGATGCCTGCAAGCATGCCGACGAGGGTCAGGATCGGCATCGATATGAGCAGGGCGAGCACACGCGGCAGGACCAGGACATCGACCGGTTCGAGGCCGAGGGTGCGGATCGCATCGATTTCCTCGCGCGCTTTCATTGAGCCGATCTGTGCCGTGAACGCGCTGCCCGAACGGCCAGCGACCATGATTGCGGTCAACAGCACACCGAATTCGCGCAGAAACGAATAGCCGACCAGTTCGACCGTGTAGATGCTTGCACCGAATTCCTTCAGTACCGTCGCGCCAAGAAACGCGACCACGGCGCCGACCAAAAAGCAGAGCAACGCGACGATCGGTAGCGCGTTGAGGCCGGTTTGCTCAATATGCGAAATGGTCGATGTGGTGCGCCAGCGCCGCGGAACCAGAAAGCTGCGCCCGAACGCGGAAAGGATCAAGCCGATAAAGCCGACAAGGGCACGTGCATTGCTGCGGAATTCCTCAAGCGACTTGCCGACGTTGGCGACGCTGGCGACGAAGCCGCGATCCTTGTGTTGTGGTTTGGCCGCTGGCGCATTCTCGGCCTTCGAAACGGCGGCAATCAGCTTGCGCGTCGCCTCGCTGCCGACATCGATGCGGGCCGGATCCTCACCGGCCAGATCAAGCAGATAGCTTGCACCTGCGGTATCGATGCGTCCGAGTTTCAGCGCATCGATGCGTGCAGCCGAGGTGACTTTGCGCTGCAATTGGCCACAAAGCACGGCGAGATCGGCGATGTGTTCGAGGGTCCAGTCACCGTTGACCACGATTCGGCTGCCATCCGTGGCAAGTTGTGCGTGGCCTTTTTCGCTCATCCGGCAAGGTTATCAGCAAAGCGACATTCCGCTCTTGAATGCCACCTGTCCGGCGCAACCGGAGAGTCAAGGTGAATGAAGCCTTGCCGGCGCCAACCCCCCATAATGCGCGCGCGTTCGCCTGGATTTGCCCCAATGACCACCGCACCACTGACCACCCGTGTCGAGTTCGTCGTCGAACTTGCGCGGCGCCTTCATGAATATGGGACTGCCGCGCCGCGCCTTGAGGCGGCGATCATCCTGGTCTCCCAGCGGCTGGGCCTTAATTGCGATCCGCTGTCGACGCCGACCTCGATCATCATGTCGTTCTCGCGACTCGATGACGACAATAGTGGCGTTGCCGAACTCACACAGGTGCTGCGCCTGCCGCCGGGCGAGGTCAATCTCAAGAGCCTGTGTCTGGTCGACGAGATTGCCGATGAGGTATTCAGCGGCGCGCTTGATTTGACCGAAGGACGCCGACGCCTGCGCGCGGTGGGTGCACAAAAACCCACGCGAGTCTCGACTTTTCTGACCTTGGCCGCGTACGCGATCGCATCGGCGTGCGTCGCGGCGATCCTGCTCACCGGATGGGCCGGCGTCATGACGGCCGGCGGTATTGGGCTGGTCACCGGAATCACCGCTTTGAGCGCGCGCAGCCGGCCGAATATCGCGGCGGCATTCGAGGCGATTTCGGCTTTGATGGCGACCGTGATCGCCACCGTCGTCGCGGTCTATCTGGTGCCGATCCAGGTCCGCTCCGTTGTTGTTGCGAGTTTGATCATCCTGTTGCCGGGCATGAGCCTCACTGCGGCGGTACGCGAGCTCTCAAGCCAGGATCTGGTTTCGGGCACCGCGCGCATGGCCGGGGCGATGGCGGTATTGCTCAAACTTGCCTTTGGTACTGTTGCGGCGACCCAGGTTTGTGCCTTGTTTGGCCTGGTGCCGCCGCCAGTGCCGTTACTGGCGATTCCCTCGTGGACCGAATGGGTCGCGGTGCCGCTGGCGGCGATTACCTTCGCGATCACGTTTCGAAGTCCCTTGCGCTATTTCCCGATCGTCATTGGCGCGGTGATAGCGGGTTACATCTGCACGCGTGTTGGTGGCGCCTATGTGTCGGCCGCGTTCGGTGTCTTTGCCGGTGGTTTGTTGCTCGGCGCGGCCAGCAATGTATTTGCCCGCGTGTTCAATCGCCCGGGCGCTCTGATCCGCGAACCCGGCATCATCCTGCTGGTTCCCGGCAGCGTCGGCTTTCGCACGCTGAGTTTTGTCTTCGAGCGCGATGTCATGCTTGGACTCGATACCGGAGTCACGCTGGTGACCTTGCTCGTCGCTCTCGTTGCGGGGCTCCTGTTCGGTGATTTGCTGGTGCCACCGCGACGGAAACTTTGACGATGTTTTCGAAGTTGCCGCGCTGGGTTTTCGCGGGCGGTGCGCTGCTCGTCTTCATTGCGGGCATCATCAACGCGACGGGATTTCTCGACGTGCAACATCAAGGCACTAACGATCTGACCGGTGCGCCTACCTTGCTCGGCATCGCGATCAGCCATCACGATGGATCACTGGCCTCGTATTTCGCCGCGTTGATCGGCGCTGTCATGGTGAACTGCGTAGTTGGCGGCTTGATCATCCAAGATTCTAGCTTGCGCCTTGGTCGTCGCTATGGTGTCGTCCAGGTGCCAGTCGATCAGCGTCGCATGCGCCTGCTGTTCGCACTGGAGCTTTCCTTTCTCGCCAGCGCCGTCGCGGGGGTGTGGTTGTTCGACAGTTTCAATGTTCGCGCACTGTACGTCCCCGCACTGACCGGTGTGTCAGGCGCGGCCTATGCCGCATATCGTCAGCTCACGAGGCATCGTTGCGCTTGAGCGTACGCTTGCGACAGGCGGAGTCGCCACCATGGTTGTGGCTGAGACTGCACATGCGTTGACAAGCAGGCAACGCAGAGGAATGAAAGGGGAATCAGTGAAGCGGGTTCGTGCGCGCCCGAAATCCTCGCTCTTCCCTGGAACCTGCTGATAGATTCGCTTTTGCTCAAACCTATTCCCGATTATCTATTCTCCATTCCGCTATGAGTGACCTTTCAAAACTGAAATCTGCGCTGACTGGCGTGTCGACGCGTGATCGCGGTCGTTTGATCGGACGCTGGCGTCGGCTGGAGAAAGACGGCGCCTCGGTCAACGCCGAGCATGTTGCGAAACTGGCTGCCGAGATCGACGTGTCAACGACGAGGGTGACGCAGCGCGCTGCGCGCGTGCCGACGTTTCAAATCGACGAATCCTTGCCGATTGCTGCACGCAGCGACGAGATCATCAAGCTGATTCGCGAGCATCAGGTCATCGTGCTGGCCGGTGAAACCGGTTCGGGCAAGACCACACAATTGCCAAAACTCTGCCTTGCCGCCGGGCGCGGAACGGCAGGGCTGATCGGCTGCACCCAGCCACGCCGGATCGCCGCACGCACGGTTGCGCGACGGGTTGCGGATGAGCTTTCGACTACCGTGGGCGATCTCGTCGGTTTCCAGGTTCGCTTCACCGAGCAGGTCGGCGAGGCGGCCCTGATCAAGTTCATGACCGATGGCATCCTGCTCGCCGAGACCCAGGGCGATGCCTGGCTTGGCGCGTACGACACGATCATTCTCGACGAAGCCCACGAACGTAGCCTCAACATCGATTTCCTGTTGGGCTACCTCAAGCGTCTGCTCGCCAAGCGCCGCGATCTCAAGTTGATCGTAACTTCGGCGACGATCGACACTGCGCGCTTTGCTGCACATTTTGATAATGCGCCCGTGGTCGAAGTCGAGGGGCGCACCTTTCCGGTCGAAGTGCGCTGGCGACCAGCGCCCGAGCGCGGCGAGGCCAGTTCGGTCGAGCAGATCGTGTCGGCCATCGATGAGATCACGGTCGAGGATCCGCGCGGCGACGTACTGATTTTTTTGCCTGGTGAGCGCGAAATTCGCGATGCGCATCTTGCCCTTGATCGACGCAAATATCGCGAAACGGAAGTATTGGCGTTGTATGCGCGACTCTCGGCGACTGAGCAGGATCGCGTGTTCAAGCCCGGTTCGAAACGGCGCATCGTGCTCGCAACGAATGTCGCCGAGACCTCGCTGACCGTGCCGCGTATCCGTTTCGTTGTCGATACCGGCAACGCGCGAGTCAAGCGTTACAGCCAACGCGGCCAGCTTGAACGTCTGCATATCGAGCCGATTTCGCAGGCTGCCGCCGATCAGCGCAAGGGTCGCTGCGGGCGTGTCGCAGCCGGTATCTGCTATCGCCTTTACGCCGAGGATGACTACGCCGAGCGTCCGCGTTATACCGACCCTGAAATCCTGCGTACGTCGCTCGCAGGCGTGATCCTGCGCATGCTCAGCCTGAAGCTCGGTGATGTTGCAGATTTTCCATTTGTCGAAGCGCCACCCGAACGCGCGATCGGTGATGGTTATCGACGCTTGATCGAGATTGGCGCGATCGACGAGCAACACCGCCTGACGAAAATCGGCGCGACGATTGCGAGCTTGCCCGTCGATGTCGCGCTCGCGCGCATGCTGATCGAAGCGCAGCGACTTGGTGTCTCGCGCGAGCTCATGATCCTTGTTTCGTTCCTGAGCATTCAGGATCCGCGCGAGAGGCCTGCCGACGCGCGTCAGCAAGCGGATGCCGCGCACGCGCAATTCACCGATCCCAAATCCGACTTCATCGGCGTCCTCAATCTCTGGGCCGCCTACGCCAGCGCCCACGAGGAATTCACCCAATCCAAATTGCGCGATTGGTGTCGTGCTCACTTCCTCTCGTTCATGCGCATGCGTGAATGGCGCGAGCTGCATCGGCAGTTGGTTGTAGGGCAGGGATTCGAGATTGGGGATTCGGGATTCGGTAAGGGCAAGAGCAGAAGCAGACGCGACCGCAAGCCCGATGACGAAGTCGAAGCGAAGGACGCTTTGACGAATCCCGAATCCCGAATCTCGAATCCCGGCAACGATGAACTTGTTCATCGGTGCCTGCTGAGCGGCTGGCCCACCCAGGTTGCACGCAAGGATGAGCGCAACCAGTTCCGCGGTACGCGCGAGCGCAAGTTCGCAATCTTTCCAGGGTCAGCGCTGGCGAAGTCACCGCCGCAATGGGTGCTGGCCGGACAGATCATTGATATCGGCAAGGTCTACGCGATGCAGTGCGCACGCATCGAGCCGTTGTGGATCGAGCAACAAGCCGCGCATCTGATCCGACGCAGTTGGAGCGATGCGCACTGGTCACGCAAGCGCGGCGCGGTGGTCGCGTATGAACAAATCAGCCTGTTTGGCTTGATCCTTGTCGAGCGACGAACCGTGCAATTCGGCAAGCAGGATCCGGCCCTGGCACATCAGATTTTCGTACGCGAAGCACTCGCGATCGGCGAGATCGATGCGCGCGCCGATTTCGTTCGCGCCAATCAGCGAACGCTTGCCCAAGCGCAGGAAATCGAGGCCAAGCAGCGACGATCCGGTTTGCTCAAGTCCGCTGAGGAGCTGGCCGCGCTGTTCGATGGCAAGTTGCCAACCGATATCCACAGCAGCGTGGCGCTCGATGCCTGGTATCGCAAGGCCAGTCCGGCCGAGCAAGCCGCGTTGCGTTGGTCATTGGCTGATGTGATGGCATCGACGACGGGACTCGCCGCCGATGATTTTCCGGTGCGTCTCACTATCGGTTCACATGAGCTTCGCCTCGAATATCGGTTTGTACCGGGCGATCCAGCCGATGGAGTCACCGCGCATTTGCCGCTTGCCTTGGTCAATGCGTTGGCGCCAAGCGCCTGTGAATGGCTCGTGCCGGGTTTGCTGATCGAGAAAGTCAGCGAGTTGATTCGAGGATTGCCGAAATCGCTGCGGCGCAATTTCGTACCTGCGCCGGACTTTGCTCGCGCCTTCGTCGAATCGCTCGGCAAGGACAAGGCGATTCGTGAACGACCGCTGGCCGATGCGCTGGCGATCTACTTGCGCAAGGTGACCGGCGTCGAGATCGCCGCGGCGAATTTTGTCGACATCGCATTGCCTGCGCACTTGCTCATGCGATTTCATATCCACGATGAAAAGGGCAAGACGGTTGCCGAAGGACGTGATCTTGCCGCGATTCAGAAAGACTGGGCCGCCGCCGCACGCGAGGCATTTTCACAGCGCGCCGATGCCGAACTGACTCGCGAGGATCTCTCGGGTTTCGACATCGAGGACATTCCCGAGTCGATCCGCTCAGCAGAGGGGCTTGTCGCGTGGCCCGCGCTGGTTGATCTCGGCGACAGCGTTGCCTTGCGTGTGTTCGAGAATGCCGAAGAGGCGAATGACGAGCATCGGCGTGGGGTCGAGCGCCTGTTGCGGCGCGCGCTGGCTGAAAGGATCAAGCACGCGCGACGACAGTTGCCCTTGGCCAACATTACTGCGCTCAAATGGGCGGCGCTCGGAAGCGCAGAAACCTTGCGCGCGGATCTGGTCGAGGCGGCTTTGGCCGAGCGGCTGCAAGCGCATACGCTCGACGCACGCACGCGAAACGCTTTCGAGGCTTTGAAGGCCGCGCTTAGTGTCGAATTGTTCCCCGCCGCCGTCGAGCGCTTGAAGCTGGCCGAGTCGATCATCGAGGCACATGCCGAGTTGATGCCTTGGCTGGAGCCGCCGTTGATGGGTTTTGCCGCAGCCAACTATGAAGACCTGGTCGAACAGCGCGATGAGTTGCTCGCTCCAGGTTTCCTCCGTGAAACCGATCCCCATCATCTCGGTCACATTCCGCGTTATCTGCGCGGAATGCGCTTGCGCGGCGAGCGTCTGCGCCAGGATCCGGCGCGCGATCAGGCACGCATGCTCGGCGTGCATACCTACTGGCGTGAATACCTCAAGCACCGCAGCAGCGGAGACAGTGATCCCGAAGCGCTGAACGAGCTGCGCTGGTTGATCGAGGAATTACGGGTGTCGGTATTTGCGCAAGAACTGCGCACCGCCGAGCCGGTTTCGCCCAAGCGTCTGGCCCGGGCTGTCGCTGCGCTCGGCTGAGCACAGCGACGGTGTTGCCGTTATTTGATGCGCTTGACGCGGACGTCGCAGCCGCAGCCATCCACGTACATCAACCAGCTACCCAAACTCATTGGCTTGATGATTACCTTGGGTGAATTCTGGCTCTCGCCTATCGTGCCACCTTCAGCCTGTTCCCAGACCTGGCCGTTTTCAAGGGTGACGCGAGTTTTTCCCCGCCAGCCATTGAACGCGCCAACGATGCTCGACTCAATGCGCTCGCGATCACTTTCGGCGTAAAAATCGGTGCTGCCATCGCGGTGCTTGACCGGTGCGCCCATGGCGCTGACGCCCTTCGACTGAATCCATCCGTTGAGGAACTTGAGCTGCTCGGCGCTGAGCTTGTCGAGGCCGGCGGAACTGAATTCATCCTGCGACATGCGCTCTTCCAGCGTCGGCGCCTGGGTCTGGGCGAGCGCAATATTGGCGTACGGAACGGAGAGGAAAAGGGCAAAAAGCAGGGCTTTAGGGTGCATGGGATGGGCTCTTGGAGTTGGTCAAAACGTGACCAGTTGGTCGAAAACTCTTTGTCTAACGGGAGGTTAACAGGTGCGCTTTACTAATTCAGGGGTTAGAATCACCGCCATTGCAGTCTAGCATCGGGTTCAGGTAATGCGCCTCCCCGGTTTGTCTGGTCGAAACGTCCAGACTTGTCACAGCGTTCTGTGGCCAAACTCCTTTGTTTTTTTCGGATTAAGTGAACTGATGATCAAGTGTCTCGCTGGCAGCCTCAGAGCTGCGCTCTCCTTCGCGC
>JBBQTY010000022.1:0-30043 GCA_038234445.1 Lysobacterales bacterium | reverse complement strand
TGTTCGGCCCGAACGTCGGCAGTTATGCCGTGACGGCGACATGCAATGGAACGACCTATGCGGCAAGCGGCACGAACACGGCGAGCATCACGCCGGCCAGTGCGAGCTTGGTGCTGAGCAATCTCACGCAGACCTTCGACGATTCACCGAAACCGGCCACGGTCACCTCGACACCAAGTGGCGTGAGCTACAGCGTCACCTACAACGGCAACGCGATGGCACCGAGTGCGATCGGTGATTACGCGGTAGTGGCAACGATCACCGATCCGAACTACAGCGGACCGCAGGCCAGCGCGGTGCTGCACATCATCGCGGCCAATGCCCCGGATCTCGGTATCAGCATCACCGACAACCGCAGTTACGTGCAGTTCGGCAAGCTGCTCACCTACACGATCGTGGTCAACAATCCGGGCAATACCGCGATCAGCGGTGCGACGGTCTCGAGCAACCTGCCAAACACCCTGCTCAATGCGACCCCGAGCTGGCAGTGCGTCCAGGTCAGCCCTGGCGCTACTTGCACGCCGAGCGGCAGCGGCAACTTGAGCGACAGCGCCGTCAACATTCCGGCCGGTGGTGGCGTGATCTACCTGTTCAACGCCTGGGTCAAGGACGATGCGAGCCTGCCGACCGACGTGATCAGCACGACGGCGACGGTGACTGCCGCGGGCGACAGCAACAGCGCCAACGACAGCGCGACCGATACCACTCAGGCGGTGATCTTGCGCGACGGCTTCGAGGTCGGCGGTGATGGTGCCCAAGATCTCAGCGCCTTGGTCAATCCCGACCAGTCCAGTCCGCTGACATCCGACAATCTGCAGATGCTTGATCTGGCCAGTGCGTGGGCCAGCGATGGCCGCATCGCCGAACTCGCTCGAATCACCGGCAGCAACGGCGAAACGATCCATCTGCAAACGCTACGCACGAGCCAGCATCTGCTCGTGCGTCTGGTCGCCACAGACACGGTCAGCGCGTGGACGACGATCAACGAGGGCACACGCCAACTCGCGGTCGGCCTTGCCGAACAATCCGTGCTGCTGATCGGTGGAACGGAGGATCTGCAGCTTGGCATCAACAGTTCCAGCGCACAGATCTGGGCGCCGTTAAACGCGCAACAATGAAACCACGGCGGCCGGGGCAACCCGGCCGCTAACTGTATGGCTGTCGTAGGAAGTGGCTTCAGCTACTTGTCCCCTCTTTGGGACGAGGCACTTCGTCACTTGGCGCGGTGCGTCGCGCGATCAGGAGAATCGCGTTCGAACAAGCGGTGCGCACCCCGAATGGCGTATGGTAGTTCTGAAGTGCAGCGTAGCCAGCCAACAGGGGTCGCGTGATGTTCAGAATATTGGTGGCCAACAGCAAGGGTGGGTGTGGCAAGACCACACTAACCACAAATCTGGCCGCTCATTTCGCCAACAGTGGAAAACAGACCACGTTGTTCGATTGCGATCCGCAGGGATCCTCGCTGGCGTGGTGCCAGCAGCGCCCTGCGCATCTGGCCGCGGTCCATGCAGTGGAAGGAAGCGATCCGGCGCGCGGCTTGGCACCGGGCTGGATGTTGCGTATTCCGGCCACTACCGAGATTCTGCTGATCGACACTCCAGCCGGGTTGCGCGGCCATGAGTTCGATCAGTTCGCCCGTCACGCCGACGCGCTGATCGTGCCGGTCGTGCCCTCGTCAATTGATTTTCGCGCGACGCTTGGCTTCATCGACATGGTGCGCAAACGCGAGGAAGTGCGCAAAGGCCGCCTGCGTCTGGCTATGATTGCCAATCGGTTGCGCGCCAACACGGTGTCGGCCAGGCAGCTCGATTCGGCGCTCGGACGCATGACGTCCGCCGCGATGATTCGGGTACGCGATTCACAGATCTATGTCGGTATGGCCGAGCATGGCCAAAGCGTTTTCGACAGCTCGACCAAGGCGGTTCTTGCTCACCGCGATGACTGGACGCCGTTGCTCAACTGGCTTGCTTGGCACGCAGAGCAAACGGAGCAGCGCGGAAAGGTCACGCAGTTGACGCGCATCGACACCAATCAATTGCAGACTCGCTAGGAGTCTGGGCGGCGGATACCCTGGGTAGCCCGGTCGCAGACCGAAGATTTCTGCCAAACAGAGGCCTCGGGAAGCCACCAGCACGGCATTTGCCCTCGTGGCGAACTGATGGATTCTTCAGTACGCTGCGACCCGATCCGCGTCGTGCCGTTACGGCACATTCTTTTGCTGACGTTCCCGTTGCCACACCACGACAGACGTGGATGGCATTCTATTGTCCCGAGGGGTGTTGGGTTGAAACGATTGTCCATGCGCAAGCACTGGAGCTTGCTGATCCTGGCTGTTGTCCTGCTGGCCGCCTATGCCACCGCGTTGGCTCTTGAAGACGTCGACTATGATGGCGCGGGACGCGACGAGAGCTGGCAGATCGAACAGCGTCAGCTTTGGTTTGTCGAATCGCGAGACCTGCTCGCTAATCCCGACGCTTCGCGTCTGCGTGCCAACGCTGTTGAAGAACTGAAACTTCAGCGGCAACACCTGGACCCGGCTCGCGCGACCAGTGGCGAGGTCTGGCAGGAGCTCGGCCCCTCCTCGTTGAACATGGTTGACTGGGTCATGGGTCGTGTAGCCGGACGCCTCAATGCGATCACCCCGCTGCCCGGCAATGACGTCACGGTCTATGCCGGTGCGGCCGGCGGTGGCGTGTGGAAAACCACCAACGCCGGATTGAGCTGGGTACCGGTGTTCGACAATGTCGGCACCTTGCCGATTGGCGCGATCACGATCGATGCGTCCTCGCCAAACTCGGTCTGGGTTGGTACCGGCGACAAGCACAGTGGCTGCGGCGACTATTTCGGTCAGGGCGTCTTCCTCAGCGAAGACGCCGGTGCGACCTGGACGGCACGCAACGGCAGTGGACCCAGCAAAATGCCGCTGTCGATTGTCAATGCGCTGGCGATCCAGCCAACCGACAACAACGTGATTCTTGTGGGCGGAGCGGGCGCCTGCAGCGGCAGTGGCGGCCTCTCTGGCGCGGGCGTCTGGCGCTCGGCTGACAAGGGCCTGAGCTGGGCCAAGGTGCTCAGCAACAATGTCGAGGACATCGTATTCGTTCCCGGAACCCCGACCGTCTATGCGGGCCTGATCGGCGCCGGTGTACAGAAATCCATTGATGGCGGCGTGACTTGGGTCGCCACGAATTCCGGGCTTACGATCAGCGGTTCGCGCCTGCGCCTGGCCATGGCGCCGAGCAACAGCAACATCATGTACGTTCTTACCGGTTCCAGTGCCGGCTCGAAACTCTATCGTAGCGATGACGGTGGCGCGAACTGGATCCAGAAAAACGCCTCGGCCTGCGAAGGCCAATGCACCTACAACCAGACCATCAGCGTACATCCGACCGATCCGGATACTCTGCTCATCGGCACCATTCGTGTGGCGCGTTCAACCAATGCGGGCGTCACCATCACACCGCTGGTGAGCACCTGGGGAAATTCGCAGAAAGTCCATCAGGACACCCACGTCGTGCGCTACTCGCTGAACGACCCCAACCGCTTTTGGGTCGGCAGCGATGGCGGCATCTGGCGCAGCGATGACAGCGCGGCCACGTTCCGCAACATGAATGCAAACATCAACATCACCCAGTTCTACGACATCGCGGTCAATCCAAACGACGCCAACATTGTCTTCGGAGGCGCCCAGGACAACAGTTCATCCGGGCGCCGCACCCATTTGCTATGGGATCTGACCTACGCAAGCGGCGATGGCTTCATGAACGCCTTCGATCAAAACAATCCGAACATCGTGTTCCAGACCAGCTATCCGAATGGCGGCTTCCCGAATATCGTGCGTTCGATGGTCGGCGGGTCGCCAGGCAGTTTCAGCGGAATGTCGCATTCGGGCATGGCATCGTCAAACGCGTTCGCCTGGGTCACCCCACTGGCAACCGCCGGCAGCCAATTGTTTGCCGCCTCGGATGTGCTGTATCGCGCGAGCACAACGGCTAGCAGCTGGACACCGATCAGCAGCAACCTCGGTAGCTCGGCGGTGGTGGTGACGCCGAACACGCTGGGTACCTTGACGCCGACCTATGTGGGCACTTCAAACGGCAAAATCTGGTCAAGTCCTGACGCGGGAACTCCATCGCCGGTATTTTCCGACGTCACTGGAAACTATCCCGGTGGGCGTGTTTCCGACGTCGCCATGGACCCCCTTGATCCGCAACGCGTATTCATCACCCGCAGTGGATTCAACGCATCGCGTCTGTATCGATCAACCACCGGTGGCAGCAACTGGACGGCGGTCGGCGCAGGACTTCCGAACGTGCCTGCGACATCGGTGGCGATTGATCCAATCGACAGCACGCGCATCTTTGTCGCCACCGATGTCGGCATCTATCAAAGCACCGACGGCGGCGACAACTTCACCGCGTTCTCGACCGGATTGCCGCTCGGCATTGTTGTTTCGGATCTCGAAATTGACGACTATCCGCATGTGCTAACGGCCGGCACCTATAGTCGCGGCGCCTGGCGCGTGTTGCTCGCCGGAAGCACTGGCAACTCGCCGCCGACGGCTGATTTCAGCGTCGTCAGTGCTGGGCTTGATGCGACCTTCAACGACGCCTCGATCGATATCGATGGCAGCATCGTCGGCTATGTCTGGGATTTCGGCGATGGCAGCGCGAACTCAACCGACGCCAGTCCGCTGCACACGTATCCGGCGCCCGGCAGCTACGCGGCCTCGGTAACCGTAACCGACGACGGTGGACTTAGTGCGAGCTACGGCAAGATCCTGCGCTTCTCTGCACCACCAATTTCACTGGTCAATGGTGTCGCGATGGGCAACCAGAGCGCATCCCAAGGCGATAATGTGTACTACACTCTTGAAGTCCAGTCAATTGCTACCAATCTGCATTTCGAGACAAGTAGCGCGGTCAACGAAGCCGATGCCGATTTGTCCATCGAATTCAATGGAGAGGTGATCTGCCAGTCGGCAGGCGGCACATCCGCTGAGCATTGCGATTTTCCGACCCCGGCAGCGGGTACCTACACGGCGATCGTCAACGCGTACAACGACCTGGCCGACTACACGATCCTCGGCAGCTTTACCGAGCCGGATCGCATCTTCGCCAATGGCTTCGAGGTTGCTGACTAAGGCGTGTCACGCGACTGCGTGCTGGGCCGTGATAGTTTCATTGCTGTAGTAGCACTGCGCCGGCATCAACTGCGCAACTTCCAGCCGGTACGGAAGATCCACCAGACGATAGCGAGGCAGAGCAGCAGAAAGCCCAGAGTCATACCGGTGCTGACCGCAATATGCACATCAGCGCGGCCGGTGAAACTCCAGCGGAATCCGCTGATCAGATAGACGACCGGATTGAACAAGGTGATCTTCTGCCACACCGGCGGCAGCATGCTGATCGAGTAGAACGCGCCGCCGAGAAAGGTCAGCGGCGTGATCACCATGAGCGGGACGACTTGCAGTTTCTGGAAATCATCGGCCCACAGTCCGATGATGAAACCGAACAGACTGAAGGTGATCGCGGTCAGCACAAGAAAGCCGAACATCCAGATAGGATGGACAATTTCGTAGTCAACAAAGAAGCGTGCGGTGACCAGGATCAGCAAGCCGAGCACGACCGACTTGGTCGCCGCCGCGCCGACGTAGCCGATCACGACTTCGATCCACGAGACCGGCGCAGACAACAGTTCGTAAACTGTGCCGGCCCACTTCGGCATGTAGATGCCGAACGAGGCATTCGAGACGCTCTCGCCGAGCAATGAGAGCATGATCAAGCCCGGGATGATGAAGGCGCCATAGCTGGTACCGTCGATGTCTCCCATGCGCGATCCGATCGCCGCACCGAAGACGATGAAGTAGAGCGAAGTCGATAGCACCGGTGAGGCGATCGATTGCATCAGGGTACGGAACGTACGTGCCATTTCGAAGCGATAGATCGCGCGGATGCCGTGGATGTTCATGCGCGATCCTCCTTCGGTTTACGGACCAGGCTGACGAAGATCTCCTCGAGCGAGCTTTCGCTGGATTGCAGATCCTTGAAATCGATACCGTGCTCACCGAGGCGGCGCAGCAAGCTCGCGATGCCGGTCTCCTCGGACTGCGTATCAAAGGTGTAGACGAGGGTCAGGCCATCGTCCGAGAGTTCCAGCGGCATGCCGGACAGTCCGTCCGGAATCGCCTGCATCGGTTGCTGCAGAGTCAACGTCAATTGCTTCTTGCCGAGCTTGCGCATCAAGGTCTGCTTGTCTTCGACGAGGATCAACTCACCCTTGTTGATCACGCCGATGCGGTCGGCCATTTCCTCGGCCTCTTCGATGTAGTGCGTGGTCAGGATGATCGTCGTGCCGTTCTCGCGCAGGCGACGTACCATCTGCCACATATCGTGGCGCAACTCGACATCGACACCGGCACTCGGCTCATCGAGGAACAACACCGTCGGTTCGTGTGACAGCGCCTTGGCGATCATCACGCGGCGCTTCATGCCGCCGGACAGGGTCATGATCTTGCTGTCACGCTTGTCCCAGAGCGACAGTTCACGCAGGATTTTTTCGAGATACTCGGGATTCGGCGGCTTGCCAAACAGACCGCGACTGAACTTGAGCGTGGACATCACCGACTCGAATGCGTCGGTGTGCAACTCCTGTGGTACCAGACCGATCTTCGATCGAGCGTCGCGATAGTCGCGCACGATGTCGTGGCCATCGGCCGTGATCGTACCTTCGCTGGCATTGACGATGCCGCAGATGATGCTGATCAGGGTGGTCTTGCCGGCACCATTGGGCCCGAGCAGGGCGAGGATCTCACCGCGGCGAATATCGAGGTCAACGCGTTTGAGCGCCTCGAAGCCGCCTTTGTAAGTCTTGCTGACGCCGCGAATTGAGACGATCGCTTGCGCTTTTGGACCAACGGCCGCAGGGGACTCGGAAGTTACACGCATGAAAGCTCCGTCAGATTTAACACGCCCAGACGCCGGAGATAAGGGCGATCGCGCAAATTGAAAGCCCGCACTATCGACGACGGCCGACGCATTGGAAAATCGACATGCGTCTGTGCCCAGCGCGGTCTCAGCGCATTGTTCTTGAAGGAGCGTTCAGGCCGGCCGGATCAGGGAAATTTTAACGATAGCTGCCACGTCGCGTGTAAACGCCAACGTCGATCAGATGAGAAGCGACGATTGCAAAGAGCGCGAGCGCGATGCGCGCAATCAGCGCTCAATTGCCATCAAAGCCGTCGATGAAGATGGTTTCGTTGTAAGCGCCACAGTCCACCTTGCCGCTTGTCGGACTGCCATTGCCGTCGGGGTCGAGATTGGCGAAGCCGAGCGGGAAGGCGCCAAGCAGCGGAGAATCTCCAGCCAGATGGAAATCGCCACCGACTGCATCCACGAAGCGTGGGTTCAGCGAAATATTGCCGGTGCTTGAGACGGGAGAAAATCCCCCAGCGGTTCCAATATCGTTATTGTCCAGATGGACGTGGCTGCTGGTCAGATAGATTCCGTAGGTGGTGTTGTTCCAGAAAATGTTGTTCGCAATGTAGGCATCGGCGCCGGCGCCGCCGTAGTACAACCCTCCCGTACCGCCAGCAAGCGCAGTGGTGTTGCGAGTAACCGTGTTGTTGTACACCGAGGCAATAGGGCTGTTTCCGATTACTGCTCCGGCGCCAATGTCAAAATCAGCACTGTTGCCGGTTATCACATTGTTCAACACGTACAGATCGTCCCCGGCGTCGCCCGCGTGCACAAATAGGCCGCCTGCCTGGTTGCTGGTGTGGTTGTTACGAATGATGTTGTTTTCGATATCCGCGCCGCTGTCGTCGCCGGAAAGAGGGTTGATCATCAGACCCCCACCAGGCTGGTTCGTTTCGCCGTTCTGGATGGTGAGATATATCACGGCAATATTCGAGGTCGACCTGCGGATCGAAAGCACCTGCGCGATGCCGTTTCCATCCAGCACTGTCAGCGAAGCCTTCTTCGTCCGCAGGGTGCAGGCGGCATTGTAGCCGCCAAGGATGCGAAACTGGCCAGTGGCAGCGGTTGAATGATAGTGGAACGGCCCGTTGCTGGTGGCACTGCCGACCATGTAGGTCCCTTTGACGACAAGTACGATATTGTTTTCGCCGTTGTAAATGCCGCCATCGGAAGCCTCGTCCAGTGCGCCCTGCAACTCTGCGGCAGACGAAACACAGAACGTATGCGCTTGCGCATGGGCGCTGGCTACAAGCAGGGCACTGCCGATCAGGCACGAGCGCACGTGCCGGGAAGTCAGCAGACTCTTTTGCTCTGAACATGGATACGCAAATTTCATTTCGCTCTCCGATCGAATGTCTTCAATCAGAGGAAACGACGATTGTCGGGAAAAGCGGGCGCGCTGCTTGAGATCCACAGTCAGTGCCCATCAAGGCCATCGATGAAAATGGTCTCCGCGTATGCGCCCAAGTCACCATTGCGTCCGTTGGTGGCCACAAACGGATGACCGTCAAGATCCGACCCAATAGTGAGAATCGGACTGATAGCGATCAGCGGCGAATCTCCGGCTAGATGAAAGTCACCACCCGCGGCATCGACGAAACTTGGATTGACTGAAATATTGCCGATGTCCAGGCTGGGTGGGTACGCGCCGCCCAATGTCCCGTAGTCGTTGTACTCGACATCGGCATTCGCGCCGCCAAGATACAGGCCGATACCGCCGTTGCTCCAGAAGATGTTGTTGTAGATCCGGCAGAGACTCTCGCCGCCCCAAAAAAGACCACCCACTGGATTGTTGGCCGCTTCGGAACTGTTCCCCCTGACCGTGTTGTTCATGAACCTGCAGCTCTGCACGGAACCTTCGCTGTAAACATAGCCGGCGCCATAGTCTCCGCCCGTGCTGTTGCCTTCGATCAAATTGGCAAATACGCTCAAGCCAGAACCGCCGCCTTTCACATAAAGCCCACCGCCGTCTCCAAAGCCGTGATTGTTACGAATAATATTATTATCAATAATTGCAGTTCCTGAACTGCCATTCGGAAAATTCACCTGTAGACCGGCGCCCGGCGAACTGCTCCTTCCGTTTTGCAGGGTCAGGCCAGCTATGGCGACTTGGCCGCTACTGTTCCTCACGGTCAGTACTCCGGTGCTGTCATTTCCATCGAGTATCGTGCGCTGCGTCGTCGGCGCGGGTACGGCGCAACCCGCGGCGTAGCCGCCATAGATGCCCAGGTAATGCGTCGAGGTTTGTGAGTGGAAGAAGAACGGATCAATACCGGTTACTGCGCCGCCGGTATGGTAAGTCCCGTGAACCATGAAGATGTCGTTGTCCTCAGCGTTGTACATGCCGCCCTCGGAGCTTTCCGTCAGTGCGTCCTGAAATTCCTGAGCGGTCGAAACACAGAAGTAATGCGCTTGGGCCACGCCACTGAGGGCAAGCAGACTAATGGCGAGCGCGATCAAAGCAGGGAATTTCGCGCGTGGAAGAACGATCGTGGCTGGCATGGCAATGGCCTCTGGCGTGGATGTCAGTCCTCGAATACGTCGACTGCACGGAAATCCGGGCAGGTCAGCGGCCGCGAGGGCCCAAACTGGTATGCTTCCGTCAGGCTATGCGGGACATGTGTCATGGCGAATGGGGCCGAAATCACCGCGCTTCTGAACGCCGCCAACTCCGGCGATGCGATCGCGCAGGAAGCCGCTTATGTCCAGGTTTACGATGAACTGAAACGCTGCGCACGTCGGCAAAGTGCCCTCGCGCAGGGTTCCTCATTGACGCCGACGGCGCTGGTCAACGAGCTGTATTTGAAGTTGCGTGCCGGCAACGTCGACCGCATCCATAATCGTCGCCATTTCTTTTCGCTTGCGGCTCGCGCGATGCGTCAGATAACGGTCGATCATGCGCGCCATAGGACCCGGGCCAAACGCGGCGGCGGCATCGAAAATCTCGAGATCAATACCAGCGACCTCGGCGCGACGACGGCGGAGCAAACCCTCGAACTGGATACTGCGTTGGAGCAGTTGAACACGCGAGATGCGGATCTCGGCCAGCTCGTGGAATGGCATTTCTTCGCTGGGCTGACGTTCCAGGATATCGCCGAAGAACTCGGTTGCCACGAGCGCACGGTGCGCCGCGATTGGGAGCTCGCACGCGCGTATTTGCGTCAGGCCATGGATGCAGGGCACGCTCCATGAGCGACGCCGCACGTTGGGCGCGGATCAAGCAGTTGTTCCATCAAAGTCAGGCGCAGTCCGAAGGCGAACGCGAGCACTGGCTGAGCGATCAATGCGGCGGCGATAACGATCTGCGCAAGGAAGTCCTCGGATTGCTTGGTGCGCAGCGCGTATCGCCTGGAATCCTCAACGAGGGCGCTGTCGGGGTATTGCGGCATATTGGCAGCGATGAACTCCCGCCGGATCTGAGTGGACAACGAATCGGCAACTATCGCCTGCTGCGCCTGATCGGCGAAGGCGGCATGGGCAGCGTCTATCTCGCCGAGCGTGACGGAGCGGACTTTAGCCAACGCGTCGCGCTCAAGTTGATCCGCTCCGATTTCATCAGTGCAGAAACGCGTTCAAGATTTCAGCGCGAGCGGAATTTCCTCGCGCGTCTGATCCATCCGAATATCGCGCAATTGCATGATGGTGGCTTGGCAGCTGATGGAACTCCCTATTTCACCCTCGAATATGTCGATGGTGAACCGATTACGCGCTATTGCGATTCGCATACGCTGGATCTGCGGCAGCGCACCGCGATGATGCTGCAGGTCTGTTCAGCGATTACCTACGCGCACCGCAACCTGATCGTGCATCGTGATCTGAAGCCTTCGAATATTCTGGTTGCGGCCGATGGCGCGGTGAAGCTGCTGGATTTTGGAATCGCCAAGCTGCTCGATTCCGAAGTTCCCGAAGGCCAGACCGCAACCCAGTCACGCATGATGACGCCCGAATACGCGGCGCCGGAACAGGTGCTCGGGGAACCGATCACGACGGCAACCGATGTCTACGCAATCGGGGTTTTGCTCTATGAATTGCTGTCTGGGCGCCTGCCCTACGCGCGCGCGGACGCGGGTTCGATCAGCTGGGCAAAAGCCGTCCTCGAAGAGGCGCCGGAAAGTCTGAGCCGTGCCGTGGTTCGCGGCCGCGGCACGACGGAACGGCCGAGTGGCGATGCGGCTGCCACTACGCGTAGCAGCACCCTGCCCAACTTGCGTCGCGGTTTGCGTGGCGACCTCGATCGCATCGTACAGCGCGCGCTGGCGAAGGAACCGGAGTCTCGTTATCCCTCGGTCAGTGCGCTGGCCGACGATCTGCGCGCCTTCGTCGAGGGTCGCGCAATCAATGGCGGCAGTCGGCGCTATCGGCTGCGCAAATTTGTACGCCGCCATTGGTTACCACTCACGGCCGCAGCGTCGATCGCGGTGGTCCTCGGGGCTAGCGGCTCGGCTATTGTCTGGCAAGCACGGCAAACCGCGCATCAGGCGCAGACCACTCTGGCGGTCAGGGACTTTCTTTACGGCCTGTTCACGGCAGTGGATCCGCACGAAGCCAAAGGCAGGGAAGTCAGCGCCCATGAATTGCTTGATCGCGGCGCTGAGCGCATTGCTCGAAGCAAGACACTCGATGCGCAGCAGAAAGGCGAGATAGGTGCAATGCTCGGCCGGATCTACTATCAGCTGGGTCTATTTAATGAGGCAGACGAGTTGCAGAAGCGTGCTATCGATGGCCTATCAGCGATCGAGGCGCAACCGCTGTTGATCGCGCGATTGGAAAGCGAACGCGCCGAAACGAAGTTCGAACAGGGTGACTTGAAATCCGCCGATGCGGCGATAGATCGCGCTCAAAAAGCGATCGATGCAATCAGCGATGCGCCGGTCACTGATCGCGCCCGCGCCATGCACACCAAAGTGCTGATTGCGACGGGTAGACGTGACTTTGCGGCGGCGGAACGCTATGCGGATGCTGAATTGGCTCTGGTGCGAAAAGCCGAGGTTGACAACAAGGTGGTGTTTCATGCGCTGCTGGCGGCGGGAACCGCACGCTGGGGTTTGGCCAAAACTCGGGAAGCCGAAACATTTTACCGTGAGGCGCTGGCAGTGGCACTGCGCGATGCCGGTTCGGACGATCTCGATGTAGCGATAGCGCGCTTCAACATCGGTAGTGCACTGGCGAGTCAATCGCGGTACGCCGAAGCGGAGCAAATGCAACAGCAGGCACTGGCGACGCAACAGAAAGTGCTTGGCCCCGATCATCCCAAGACCATGGATTGCCGGCGCAGCCTTGGCTTGACCTACTACCACGAGGGACGCTACGCCGAAGCCAGAGCGGCACTCGGACAGGTGATTGCTGGTCAGCGCGCAAAGCTCGGCAATGACCATCCGGCGGTCGCCGGTAGCGAGATCAATCTTGGGCTCGTGCTGACCGATTCAGGCGACTTCGATGACGCAGAGCGGGTCCTGACTGACGCGATGTCCATCTTCCAGAAGAAATTCGGTCGCGAGTACGCGGGTAGGATTATCGCTCTCGAAAATCTGGCTGCCCTGCACATGCTGCAAGGAAAGCTAGACCAGGCGCAGGCCGAATTTGGGGAAGTGGAGACGCAGAGCAGCAAATTGCAGCCGGGTGTCGACTCCACCAATTTTACCAACTATCGCCAAGGCGAACTGAAACGCTTGCGTGGAAATATCAAGGGCGCAATCGAAGAGAATCGCGCGGCGCTCGAAATTGCAGAGAAGCAAAAAGGTGACGATAACCGCTACGCAGCACTGGCACACCACTATCTGGGATTGGCCCTGCGCGACAGCGGTGATGAGGTGGCAGCGGAAAAGGAATTGCGCGCCGCGCTCGCGTCATTTGCCGGCTACATCCCCAAAGCTGAGCATCCGCTGGCAGCGTCGACGCGCTACGAATTGGGCTTATTGCTGATCAAGCGCGACGCCTCGCGCGCGGAAGGTGTTCGTCTGCTCACTGAAGCGCTGGCTCTGCGCGAGAGATTTCTCGGCAAGGACGAGCCGCGTACCCAGTTGGCGCGAACCGCTCTGGCGCAAGCGCAGCATCCGACGAAATCATAGACACAAATATGGCGGCGCGATGTTCGCGCCGCCTCAAGTCCGCATCCATCGTTCAGTTGTCGAAACCGTCCGCGAAAATCGTGTCGTCCGTGTAAAGAATGCACTGCGAGATTTCCGACGTGTTGCCCGCGGAATCAATGGCAATGGCGGTCATGTACGGAACGGCTGGCAGATTGGTCGGATACAAATTCGTTACGCTGAATGAGCCGGTGGCCTGGCCATCTGGGCCAGCCGTGGTCAAGCTGACCGCCGTGCTGTCGAATCCGAATTCTGCTTCTCCATAGCCAGATGGATCACAGCTTGAGGATCTGAACAACCTGATGTAGTAGTAGCCTGGCGCGCTTGTGAACGTGCCACTGACTGTACCGATCGTGTGCCCTCCGATGGCTTGCGTGAGGACCGGAAAATTCAGACCTCGATTGGCATAGTCGACAGCTTGCGGATCGGTGTCGTTGTCATTCGCTGTTACTCCTTCGGCAGCCAGATCGATACCCAGGCCATCATTGCTGAAAAGTTGATTCCCGCTGAATGAGTTTCCTTGTCCATTGAGCACGCGGATACCCGTCCCGATGTTGAACCAAATTGAATTGGAGACAAGATCATTGTCGTGGGCGCCGTTTTCGATCAGGATGCCGCCGTGATTGCCGTTGCCTTGATTGGTATACGAATCAAGATAGCCTATTTTGTTATCCAATATGTAGTTGTTATTTGCCCCGGTACTGGTCAGGTCGATGCCATAGCCGCCGTTGTATTCGATGACGTTGCCATACATCTGATTGTTGTATCCGGCAATGACCACGCCGGCGCCTCCATTGCCCCTGTTGGTAAAGTTGCCACTGCCTGCGATGTTCCAACCGACGCCGATAAGATTGTTGGTAATCTTGTTGTCATGCGCAGGAACGCTGATTCCAGTAACGCCATCCAGCACGATGCCCCGACTGATTGCACTACCGATGATGTTGCGTCCGCCGAATTCACTGAACGTGTCGCCGTCTCCGATCTTAACGTCGTGTACGCCAGGGCCGATGATGATGCCATTGCCGACGGGGTCAAGCACTACCCCATTGGAATTGCCACCGATGTGGATTCCGGTGACGGTATGCGCACTGCCGCTATACATGCTGACCGCGGCATGGGTGAATCCGCTGAACGCCAAGCCCGAGACCTGCAACTGCAAGGAATCGCTGATGCCTGGTGGAACGAAGAGCCCATCTGAAATGTTGGCGACGGCGGCTTTCAGGACGACGCAAATGGTCGCGTTAAAGCCTTCCGGCGAGTCATTTTGCGAGGAGCCGTCCTGTGAATAGCCGGCAATCGCCATCGGCGCCGTGATGTTGGGCAATTGGGATTGCAGATTGATCGTATACGGACAGTTCTGACCCAGGTTGAACAGGATCAGTGTGCCGGCAGGGTTGCCGTTAGCACTTGTGATGGCGGCACGCAGTGTCCCGACACCCGAGTCGGCCGCGCTGGTCACGGACTGGATGATTGCATCGTTGATTGTGGATTCGAACGCGCCTCTGTCCGGCACGCTGCCGATTTGGCGCGCGCGTCCCGAAAGATCAGTCGCCGGCAATCCGCCAGTTACATTGGCAGTGCCAGTATTGATCACGTTGGAGATGGGCGATTCGATCGGCCTGAAGTTGGAGTCGAGCTTCGGATTGGCTGTGGTCGTTCCGCTTGCGCTCACCGTGCCGACGTAGTCATGCGTGCCCATGACATTGTCGACCAGCGTATTCTGGGTGCCGAAGAAAACAGCGAAATCACTGCTCGAATTGCCGAAAAAAATGTTGTTGTCGGCGAACACCGGGACGTTGGACAAATTGAGCAATCCGAAGCCGCCGAGCGATCCGCCATTATTGACAATGGTATTGTTGACCAACTCGATCGTCGGTTTGCCACCAATGACCTCGACAAAAATCGCAGCTGAATTCGCTGAACCGCCACCGCCGCTATTGTCGTGCACCAGGTTGTCGACAAAGCGCACTGTGCCATCAACCGAAACAGGCTCATTCCAGTCGATCTCCAGCGGCTGCTTCATCACCCCGGTGCTTTCGGTGAATACGTTGCGCCGAACCGTGAGCTTGGATTTGTTCGGCAGGGGGTTGTTTGCCGTGGAGTCGGCGCCAATGATCAAGCCGTTGGCGAGCTTGAACGTGATGCCTTCAATGGTGGCATCGCCGAGAATGTTGAACGCATCGTCCGGCACACTGGTGGTGTCAGTGACAATTGTGTTGTTGACGCCGATATTGCGTCCCGAGCAGGTGACATTGGTATAGCCACCGAGCAGGCTGGAGCCGTCGCGGAACTTTCCTCTCGTTGCTGGCGTAAGTTTCGCATTCCAAACGGTCTGGTTCAGATGATAAGTGTCCTGCATCAGCTGAATGGTGACCGCAGTGGACTGGGCAAGGCTCAACGCGGACACAAGTTCTGCATCGCTGGTGACGCAAACGGGCGTGGCATCGGCATAGGCCGCTTGGCCAACCATCAAAAGCGCCACGGCAGTGCCCATGCCGAACAAGCGCGCGCGCGCCATAGAAACGTGATTCGGTTTCATCTCGAAACTCCCACCTTCGGGCGAATTTGCCCTTGTGCCGGTTCAAGTACGACTGTTGGAGGAAAAAGCGGGCAGCCGGCTTCAAAGCTGTTGTGAGTCTCTGGGCATCGCGCAAGCGGCGGCCCTTGGATTGGTTGCTTCAATTCACCAGTGCCGCATGCGCCGCAACGGTTTCGTCCTTGACCCGAATGCCTCACACTTGTTCGGATAAGGAATCGGCGACTGTCGTTTTGCGATCAAGCGCGTGCGAAGCGCAGGATTCCGACAGCGGCCCATCGAGGAGATCCGAATGATTCCGGCGCACGAAGCCTTGCAACGCTTGAAGGATGGCAATCGTCAATTTGTCGCAGAACTGGGCGGCGGCAGCGAGCAGATCAGTGAATCGCGCCGCCGCGAACTGGTGAGCGGACAGGAGCCCTTCGCGATCATTCTCGGCTGTTCGGATTCGCGCGTACCAGCCGAGATTGTTTTCAACCAGGGTCTCGGCGATCTGTTTGTCATTCGCGTTGCCGGAAACATCGTCGCGCCGTCGCAAATTGGCAGCATTGAGTTCTCGGCGGAACAGCACGGCACGCGTCTGGTTGTCGTGCTCGGCCACACCCAATGCGGTGCGATCCTTGCCACGATCGATCAACTCGGTCGTAGAAGCGAGGACCAGTCGCGTAACTTGCGCTCAATCGTCGATCGCGTGCGTCCGTCGGTGGAGGCCTTGATGGAAACCGAAGTCGCAAACAATCCGGCCGAATTGGTGCGCCGTGCCGTGCGCAACAACATCCGCATGTCAGTGAATCAGCTACGCCATGGCTCCGAGATCCTCGAACAACTGGTCGAGCACGAGGGATTGCGCATCGTTGGTGCCGAATATTCGCTGGAAACCGGCGTTGTCGAATTTCTTGACAGTTGAAAACCGGTGTTCCGCAACCATAGTCTTTCGGTGGTGAATTCACTGCTTCACATTCCGTTCGCCAAGAATGTGCAGAATCCGGGGGAAATGGCGTGATGTCGCTGACGGCACGCGGAACAGCGGAGCAGAGCGTTGGATGTAGACCAGATCATCGAGAGTCGCGATCCGCCCGACTCAGGCGCGGCCGCTTCGCTCTCCGAAAGTCACTCAATTGCTGACCGCTTTCGGCGCGTGCGCGGGGCAAGCATTGGCCTGATTTCCGGCCTCTGTGCAGAAGACACCGTCGCGCAATCCATGCCCGACACCAGTCCGACCAAGTGGCATCTTGCGCATACGACCTGGTTCTTTGAGCAGTTCGTGCTCGGCCGTGATGCCAACTACCGCGCCTACAACGAGCAATGGTTGTTCCTTTTCAACTCCTACTATCAATCGGTCGGGCTGATGCACGCGCGCCCACAGCGTGGACTGCTGACGCGGCCGACCCTGGCCGAGGTACTCGACTACCGCGCATGTATCGACGAGCACATGTTGCAATTGCTGGATGCGTCAGACGATCAATCCCTTGACGCACTGGTTACGCTCGGACTCAATCACGAGCAACAGCATCAGGAATTGCTGCTGACGGACATCAAACATCTTTTCTCGCTGAATCCGTTGCGGCCGGTCTATCGCGACACCATTGCCTGGACACCCTCAAGCGCTGTCCCGCTCGTGTTCATTGATGGCACGCAAGGCGTTGTCGAGATGGGTCACGACGGTTCCAGTTTCGCTTTCGATTGCGAAACGCCGCGGCATCGCAGCTTGTTGCATCCGCATGCAATCGCCAATCGACCCGTCAGCAATGCGGAATTTGCCGAGTTCATCCGCGACGGCGGCTATCGCACGCCGACCTTGTGGATGAGTGAGGGCTGGAACACGGTCTGCGCGCATGGCTGGATGCATCCGCTGTATTGGGCGGACGACCTCGATGCGGAATTCACTCTGGCCGGGATGCGGGCGATCGATCCGAATGCGCCGGTCAGCCACGTCAGTTTCTTTGAGGCTGACGCGTTCGCGCGCTGGGCCGGAGCCAGGTTGCCAACCGAGGCGGAATGGGAGTCCGCGGCACATGATCTCGATCCGATGAAAGGAAACTATGTCGAGCAAGGTCTCCTGCATCCACGAGCGGCATCGTCGGGTGCGGGATTGCGACAGATGTTCGGTGATGTCTGGGAATGGACGGGCAGTCCCTACGTCAGCTATCCGGGCTACAAGGTCCCTGACGGCGCGCTCGGCGAGTACAACGGCAAGTTCATGTGCGGTCAGTACGTGTTGCGAGGTGGCTCTTGCGCAACACCGGCAGGCCATGTCCGCGCGAGCTACCGCAATTTTTTCGCCCCGGCTGATCGATGGCAGTTCATGGGGCTGCGACTTGGAAAGGACCGATGAACTCTGCATGCACCGCACAATCAATGACGGAGGCCGCCCTCGGCGATGACTTTGCCCATGACGTGCGCAAGGGGCTCGCGCAGACGCCAAAGCGGATCGCTTCGAAATATTTCTACGATGCGCGCGGTTCCGAGTTGTTCGAGGAGATCTGCGAGCAACCGGAGTATTACCTGACGCGCACTGAGCTTGCGATTCTCCAGGACAACGCGGTCGATATTGCGCATGCCATTGGCCCGGACGCGTTGCTGGTCGAGTACGGTAGTGGTGCGGGTATCAAGACGCGATTGTTGCTCGATGCGATGGAGAATCCGGTCGGCTATGTACCGGTGGAAATTTCACCGAGCGCGCTCAATGCGAGCATCGAGAATCTCGCCGAGGAATTTCCCGATGTCGACATGTTGCCGGTCACGGCAGACTTCACCCAACCGGTCGATCTGCCAAGCGCGGAGCGAACCGCGCGGCGCACGGTGGTGTTCTTTCCTGGATCAACGCTAGGCAATTTCGAACAGCGCGACGCGATCGCACTGCTGCGCACGATGTGCATCGAGATCGGCCGCAACGGAACGGCCATCGTTGGCATTGACCTCAAAAAAGACAGTGCGATCCTAGAAGCCGCCTACAACGATGCCGCCGGAGTCACGCGGGATTTCACTCTCAACTTGCTCACCCGCATCAATCGCGAACTCGATGCCGACTTCGATCTCGCGAGGTTCCAGCACCGCGCTCGGTACAACACGCTGGCCGGACGCATCGAGACGCATATCGTCAGTCTGGCTGACCAAGTCGTGCGAGTAGGCGAGCAAGCGATTTCATTCGCTAAAGATGAAGCCATGCTGGTCGAGTACAGTTGCAAGTATTCGCCCGAGGATTTCGCCGCGATGGCGGCGAAAGCAGGTTTGCGCGTGGTTCGAACCTGGACCGATGCGAAAAACTGGTTTGCCGTTGAGATGCTCGAACGCGCCTGAAATGGTCGTCGGGGCTTCGCGCGTCTTTAGCGACGCCGGCCATACCAGAGATCCAGTTGATCGCGTGATTTCAACAGGCGACGGCCGCGAAAGGCGAAGCGCAGCAGCATCCGGGCGTGTTCAGCAAACGAATGGGTGCGCAGCTTTCTCGCCGAGGTGAATACGGATTCGCGAAGAATGACGAATCGGCCGTGCTTGGCGAGCGCGCGACTCATCGCCACATCTTCCCCGGCATACCAGGTTTCATCAAAACCACCGACCGCATCAAATGCCGCGCGCGTCACGAATACGAAACAACCCGGCGCGATCCGCGTGACGCGGAACAGCCAGCAGAAGAATCGTTGCGCGACGCGCTCCGATCGCGACAACGGTTCCTGCAATCGAACCGAACAGCCTCCGCCGATCACTCCCGAATCGATAGCGCACTGGGCCGCCTCGATCAACGTCGTATCGACCACCGTGTCCGCATCGACAAAGATCAGAAAATCGCCGCGTGCAATCGCCGCACCCGCATTACGCGTCGCCGCAATATGGCGATGATCCACTTCGATGACCAACGCACCCGCGCGCCGCGCGATCTCCGCCGTGGCATCGGTCGATGCGTCGACAACCACGATGATCTCGCTCGCTGTCGATAGCCTTGCTGTAGTAGCGGATAGCGCATCAAGCGTCGCCCCGATCAGGCGTTCTTCGTCATGCGCTGGAATGATGAACGAAATCATTCGTCCATGGTGCCACGGTAATTTCAGACCTGATACCTGATGCAGTGATTCAGCGACCGGGGAGTCTGTGCGGCTTCAATGATGATGGGCCACTATAGGTATTCGCTACTGCCGCGGCGCGATCGAGCAGGAGGCTGCGTTCACGCGCATTGGCCGTCATTGCCGCAGCACGTTCGAATTCCGCGCGCGCTTCCTCGTCGCGGCCTAGCTTCGCGAGCAGGTCGCCGCGCACCGTTGGCAACAAGTGGTAATGGGCGAGTGTAGCTATATCGAGCAATGCGTCGACGAGGTCGAGACCGGCTTGTGGTCCTTCGGCCATCGATACGGCAACGGCGCGGTTGAGTTCGATCACCGGAGAAGGTGTCGCTGTTGACAGCTTCGCGTACAGCTCGGCAATCCGTTTCCAATCGGTAGCATCGACATCGGTTGCGCGTGCGTGGCAGGCCGCGATCGCTGCCTGGAGCGTGTAGGGGCCGAGTGAAGGATCGAGACGCTCGGCGCGCTTGAGCGCCGCGAGTCCACGACCGATCAGCAGTCGATCCCATTGCGAGCGGTTCTGCTCGCGAAGCAGGATCGGTTCGCCACTGGCATCGACGCGAGTCCTCGCGCGCGAGGCATGCAGTTCCATCAAGGCCACGAGACCGTGTGCTTCAGCGTCATCAGGCACAAGGCCGACCAGCACGCGGCCGACACGCATCGCGTCCTCGCATAAACCCGGACGCATCCAATCCTCGCCCGAAGTCGCCGCGTAACCTTCGTTGAAGATCAGGTAGATCACTTCGAGGACCGACTGCAATCGCGCGATGCGTTCGTCGGCATCCGGCACTTCGAATGGAATATTTTTTTCAGTCAGGGTGCGCTTGGCGCGCACGATGCGCTGCGCGATCGTTGCTTCGGGCACGAGAAACGCGCGCGCGATTTCCGGCGTGGTCAGGCCGCCGATCAGGCGCAGGGTCAGGGCCACCCGTGCTTCAGTCGACAACACCGGATGGCATGCGACGAAGATCAGGCGCAGCAGATCATCGCCGATGTCGTCATCGAGCAGCGCTTCAATGCGCGTTGCTTCGTCATCCTGCGCATCCTGCTGCGACCAGCCGAGTTGCTCGTGCTTGCGATCAAGCATCTGCTTGCGTCGAAGGAAATCGATGGCCCGATATTTGGCGGTTTGCATGAGCCATGCTCCAGGATTGTCCGGCACGCCGCCTTGCGTCCAGGCCTCCAGCGCACTGACCAAGGCATCCTGCGCGAATTCCTCGGCCATGCTGACATCGCGCAGCATGCGCGCCAGCGTCGCGATCAATTTCGGCGACTCGATGCGCCATGCCGCGTCGACGGCGCGCTTTGCATCAGACATGCTCATGGCTGTGGATAAGACCATCGCTGGCGCCTGCCGACAAGAGGTCAGCCCAGCGCATCGGCATCCATATGGAACAATTCCCATTGATGACCATCGAGATCCTCGAAGCCGTGCTGGTACATGAAGCCGTGATCGATTGCCGTGATCGGCGTTGCTGCGCCAGCTGCGACCGCCTTGGCGACGAGTTCCTGCACGTGCGCGCGGCTTTCCATCGATAATGCGACGAGGACTTCCGTCGCTTTGTGCGCGTCTGCAATCGGCTTCTTCGTGAAGCCCTGAAAGAACGGCTCGATCAGGAGCATCGCGAACATGTTCTCGCCGAGGATCATGCAGGTCGCATTCTCATTGGTGAACTTCGGATTGAAGGTGAATCCCAGCGCGCCGAAGAATGTCATCGAACGCGTGAGGTCTTTAACCGGAAGATTGACGAAGATTTGCTGGATCATGGCATTGACTCCGAGTGTGTTTCAGGTCGACGAGCGGGAATGCAGGATATCGACAAGCCTGCTCGTGCAATGACGCAAGTGAGGTTGTTTGTTTCAACTGCCGGGATCCGCCAGTCGATGCTCAAGCCAAGGTCAAGCCTAGGGCAACGCTGATCAAGTGGCGCAACCGTCACGACACCTGTCTGCGTGCAGATCGCGGCGCACTGACGCAGATGGACCGGCCGTCCTTCAACGCAGTGCAACAAAGATATGCGCGCAGACAGGCGTCGCCTAACCGATTGATTTTGATTGAAACAGGTGGCCTTCAGAAGGTCCGCCAGTCGCACCTCTCGTCTCGTCAAGGCAACCAGCCTTCACTTCGCCACGCAGCACGACTGACGAACCTTCTGAAGGCCATGACGGTTGTGCCACTTGATCAGCGTTGCCCTAAGTGGCGCTCGCTATCAAGATGGTCCATCAGCGCGGAAGGGTAGCGTTGGCCTGACGCGGCATCCTTCGGAATGGCCTGCTCGATGGCCTGCAGATCAGTCGCGTCGAGTTTCAGCTCGAGTGCCGCGAGCGATTCGTCGAGCCGATCGCGTCGGCGCGCACCGATCAACGGGATGATGTCCGCGCCACAAGCCATCACCCAGGCAATCGCGATCTGCGCAACGCTGACACCACGTTGCTCGGCAACCGCGCGCAAGGCATCGACGAGGGCAAGGTTACGTTCGACGTTGCCTTGCTGAAATCGCGGCGAGAATGCGCGGAAGTCGTCCTTGCCGGCATCCCCGGTCTGCCAGTGCCCGCCGAGCAATCCGCGTCCCAGCACGCCGTAAGCGGTAGTTGCGATGCCGAGTTCGCGGCAGGTCGGCAGGATATCCGCTTCAATGCCGCGCGACAGCAGCGAGTACTCGATTTGCAGGTCACAGATCGAATGCACGGCAGCGGCACGACGGATCGTATCGGCACCGACTTCGGAGAGTCCGATGTGGCGCACATATCCCGCCTTGACCATGTCGGCGATCGCGCCGATCGTGTCCTCGATCGGCACGTCGGGGTCAAGTCGCGAAGGGCGATAAATATCGATGTGGTCGGTGCCGAGGCGTTGCAGGCTGTAGGCGAGGAAGTTCTTCAGACCGGCAGGGCGCGCGTCGTAGCCCGACCATCCGCCCGACGGATCGCGCAGCGCGCCGAACTTCACGCTGAGAATGGTTTGATCGCGAGGCACGGACTTGAGTGCCTCGCCGATCAGCATCTCGTTGTGGCCCATGCCATAGAAGTCGCCGGTGTCGAGCAGGCTCACGCCGCGCTCAAGGGCAGCGTGGATCGTCGCGATGCTTTCGGCACGATCCGACGGGCCGTACATGCCGGACATGCCCATGCAGCCGAGACTAAGCACGGAAACCGTGGGGCCGGTGTTGCCGAGTCGCGTGGTTTGCATGTTGTCGCTCCGAAGTAGTCACCAGGTTAAGGGGTATTTTAAGTGCGAAAACGTCGCGCGATTGTCACGGCAAGACAGATGAGGTGGTTCGACAACGCGCACAATGCCAGTCCCCGTCGCGCTGCATCTCGATGCAGGACGCCTTGTACGTGTTATGGAAGATTGGAGCGTCGAATTCCCAGCCCGTTCCCTGTATTACCCGAGCCGGCGTCAGAGGCCATCGAAACTGCGCGCGTTCGTCGATTTCCAGCGTATCGAAATGGACGGCTAAACAATCATCACGCTTGTGCCGACCATGCGCTCGATACCGCGCGCCCTTTTTCAAGATCATTGACGACCATGACGAGCTGGTTGTCGTGGTCGCTGTAGAGGACTTCGATATTCACGCCGGCATCGGCCATGAGCCGGGTTAATTGACCGAGTTGGCCCGGCACCGCCTGCCGCAGGCGCTGCACGATCACCTCACGCACCTCGAGCACCCTGATGCCAACGGCTTCAAGTGCGCCGCGCGCCGCTTGGCCATCTTCGAACAGAAAGTGTGCAGCGCCCTGATCGCCAACGACCCACGCACCGCCGCCCTCGATGCTGATACCGGCTTGGCCGAGTGCTGCGCCCATGTCAGCGAGGGCGCCAAGGCGGTTGTCGAAAACGATCGCCAGATCATGCATCGCTGGAATGCCTCGGCATTGAGGCCAGGACCGGTTCGCAACGCACCTCGGTCAGCACTGAATTGGCAATGAAACATTGGACGTGTGCGGCCTCATGCAGGGCGTCAAGTTGCTTGAGATCCGGTTGCTTGTCGCCGAGGAAGTCGACCAAAGGACGCAAAGTCACGAGCGTCATCGCATGTTTTCCAGATGCGTTCCTGCCCATTACACCGACGGCTTCATCGCGATAGCGTTCGACAACGTAGCCGCGCTTGCGCGCGATTGAGAGAAACCACAGCATGTGGCAACTCGACAAACTGGCGACAAACGCTTCCTCGGGGTCCACTGCCGCGGCATCCGACATCGGCAGCGGCACAACGTGTGGCGACGATGAAGCGGCGACTTCAGCGCCGCCATCGAACAGCCAGCGATGCGCGCGGCTGTAGCGGTCATCGAGGAAATTGGCATCGTGGCGTTGCCAGCTGATCGAGGCGAGATGGTCGGACATGCGCAAGGTCAACCGTGCAGTGGAGGAAATCCAAGCGTATCGAATTGAACGACGGAGATGGTTCGTCTACGATCGAATCATGCCTGCCGCCATCGACATCGCACGAATTTCTGGACTGATCGGTGAAGCCGCGCGCGCCAACATGTTGCTCGCGCTGATGGCGGGGCAGGCCTTGACCGCGACCGAATTGGCTCAGCGAGCCAGCATCACCAAGCAGACGGCGAGCATGCATCTGTCACGCATGCTCGAAGCAGATTTGCTGCGCGTGGAAAGTCAGGGCCGGCATCGCTATTTCCGACTCGCTGACGCCGATGTAGCGCAGCTACTCGAACACCTGCTCGGGGTTGCCGAACGTGTCGGCGGTATATCGAACCAGACCGGCCCGCGTGATCTCGGATTGCGCAAGGCGCGCGTCTGCTATGACCATCTGGCCGGTGAATTTGGAGTGATGATGTTCGATGCGCTGGTCGCGCAATGTCATTTGCGGGTACTTGATGATGCCGTCACGACAACCCCTGCGGGGGATCGATATTTCCGCGAGCTCGGATTCGACCTCGATGCGATGCAGGCTCAGCGTCGTCCGCTTTGCCGATCTTGCCTGGATTGGAGCGTGCGCCGACACCATCTCGCGGGCGCGCTCGGAGCGTCGCTGCTCAATGACGTGCTCAAAAATGGTTGGGCGCGCCGTTCAAACGGAACACGAGCCATCCGCTTCACGATTCACGGTGAAACAGCGTTCCGCGAGCGCTACCGAATCTGATTTCGGACTTCATGATCGCTGGCACCTTCGCCTCAGATATGGGCTGACCGGTTCTCGATCCAAATCGCCTGATCCGGCTTCGGCGAAGTGCGCGGGGAATGACCGATGCTATGGAAAAGAAAATATGTCCATGTTTACATTAAGGTCCGCCAAATGACCGACTCCAACGAGATCTTCAACTACCTTGCTGTCTTGTTCTCGATCATTCTCGGATTGGCCGTCACCGAAGTCCTGCAGGGATTCCGACGAATACTGCTGGTTCGAAGCCGCCTGATTGCCTACTGGCCATCCATTCTCTGGGGCTTCATCCTGCTGGTCGTTTGCGCACAATCCTGGTGGGCCCTGTTCGGCTTGCACGACCAGGCCGAATGGACCTTCGGCATGTACGCAGTCGTCCTGCTGCAGACGGCACTGTTGTACATGGTTGCAGGGCTCTCCCTTTCCGGAACCGGCGAGGAGTCGGGTTTCGATATGCGAAGTGCGTATTTCGACAACGCGCGCCCGTTCTTTCTCCTCCTGGTCGCAATGATCGGCACCAGTCTGGTCAAGGATCTGGTCATATCGGGACAACTTTCCGATCCCGCCAACATCGGGTTCCACGGCTTGTTCGCGCTATCGGCGTTGGTCGCGGCGACAACCCGCAACGAGACCTTTCACAAGATCAATGCGCCTATCGTGGCGCTTTCAATCGGCGCCTACGTGATCGCACTCTTCAACCGGATTGGTTGAGCGTCGCTGACCCGATTTTGACCTTGCCCGGCGATGGATGATCTGAGTGCACAGTTGATCGGCCAAGCGAGCTCGCGGGCCGGTATCTGGCGACGGCCTTCGACCTTGCCGTGCGTTTCGCGGAAAACTCGCTCGCTTGGACTCATCGCAGCAGTTTCCTCGACCGTTGACCGTGAACGGCAACGGCAACGGCAACCACCGCTGTACGCGGAAGCTGGCCCATCAAGCAATCGCCCGGGGACGCGTGAATTTGTGCATTACGCACATCACACAGACGCATGGTGCACTGCGGCAAGCTCTGCTATTTTGCGACATGCCTTTCCTTCAGCTCGACAATCTCGGCCTTCACTATCGCGTTCACGGCGAGGGTGAACCATTGGTTTTGCTGCACGGCCTCGGTTCAAGCGGTGCCGACTGGGCGTTTCAAGCCGAGTCGCTCGGAGCGCACTTTCGCCTGATCGTTCCGGATTTGCCGGGTTCCGGACTAAGCGATGCGCCGCACGGTCGCTTCTCGATTGCGCAATTTGCCGCGGATGTCTGGCGGCTGCTGGACGAACTCGCCGTCGAGCGCATCCAGCTTATGGGCTTTTCTCTCGGTGGTGCGGTCGCGACCGAAATGGCCTTGCAAAGGCCGCTTGCAGTCGCGCGATTGATGACCATCAATACGCTGCCCTCGTATCGTTTGGATAGTTGGCGCAAGCGCATGGAGCTGATCAGCCAGGTCGCGCTGGTGCGTAGTCTCGGCATGCGCCGGGTTGCAGCAATTGCGGCGAAGCGATTGTTCCGTGAGCCCCACCAGGAGCCGATGCGCCGGCGCGTTGTTGAAGTGGTCGGCAATGCGCCACGACGTCCTTATCTGAAAACCGTCAAAGCCCTCGCGGCGTGGTGTGCGCTGGATCGCATGGCGCAGATCCGCAGCGAGTGGCTCATGTTGGCGGGCGAACACGACTACACGCCGCTGGCCGAAAAGCGTGACTACGCCGCCCGCTTCGGCGCGCAATTCGCAGTGGTTGGCGGATCGCGGCACGGTACGCCATTCGACGCGACGACCGCATGCAATGCGGTCGCGCTGGCATTTTTCCGCGGCGAACCGTTGCCGAATTCAGAGTTGCTGGCGATCGATACGCCTGGTCTCGCGCCGGTTGAGGCTCCTGTGGGGTTTCTCAGGTGAGCCGCGAAGTCATGCTGCGCGCAGTCGAATCTGCGCGATGACGGATTGCCCCGAACTTCAGCAACGAGTCACTGAATCGATGTTCAGCACTATCAAGTAAAAGCGGCAAGTCACTTTGGTTATCGAGTAATACGATATTCAGCTGCGCTCGCCGGTCAATGCGGCGCATCCAGCGCGCAGAAAATTGATCTTTCAGAGTTGATTGACGACCTTTCCATTACGCTCGGCGCGCGACGAAGAGGAGCTGCTGATTCGCGATATGGTCCCAGCACCGACGCTGCCTGTCTGCCGTTCGTGTTCGAGCGCTAGCAGCACGGATGTTTAGGCGATCAAGGCGGTAGCATCCAACGGCAGCAAACCGAGCATAGGCTCGGCGTGGCCATCGCGAGACGGGTTTAGGAACAGCATGGCTGGTTGATCAGCATGACTTCGCCGACCTCTGGCGAGCAGAGCGGAATGCGTTTATGCGTTGTCATCGACGAAAATTCAACATGAACCTTACGCGACTTCGACGCCGCGCGCTGTATCCTTTCGCGCTGAAGCGAACAGCAGGAGTCAGGGTCGAATGTCAGCATCGAAAATTTCAGGCAGCGTGATTTCCGACGCGCCCTCGCGTTGGGGCCAGTACCGGCATCTTTTCTTGTTGTGGATGCTGTTTTTCGCCACGTCTTTGGCTACACGCATCATGCTCGCCGCGATAAGTATGCGTGCGGGCCAGATCTCATTCGCCCAACTTCCCTACACATTTGCTTCAGGGCTCATGTTCGATGCTTTGACCGGGCTCTATCTGTGTCTGCCATTCGCGCTGTGGATCTGGTTGATGCCTGCCCGCTGGTACGGCTCGCGTGTGGGTCGGGGGATCATCTATTTCGGCTTCGCCGTCGCGGCATTCGGCCTCCTATATCTGATCGCTGCCGAATACTTCTTCTTCGAGGAGTTCAATTCACGCTTCAATTACACCGCGGTCGAATATCTGATCTACCCGACCGAGGTGATCGGCAATATCCGTGATTCCTATCCAGTGGATGCGGTACTCGGTGCCTGTGCTGTTGGCGCGTTGATCATCACCTGGTTGCTGCGTCGGCGCATACGCCAGGGCTTCGCCTCACCGGTCCGATTTGGCAAACGTAGTGTGATCTCGCTTTCGCTGGCGGCTGTCGCGGCGATTACCGTTTGGGCCGTCAGTCTCGAATCGCTGCAGTCTTTGTCATCCAATCGGGTTGCCGACGAGGTCGCCGCGAACGGTGTCTATTCGTTCTTCAGCGCGCTGCGCAATGCGCGCATCGACTACGAACGCTATTACGCCACCTTGCCCGAAGCCGAGGCCATCACGCGCGTACGTAAACTGTTGCAGCAATCAAACACGCGATGGCTCGCCGCACCCGATGCGCCCGGCAATCCGGTTGCGCGTCAGGTGGATAACTCCGATCTCGGCCCGCCACGCAAATTGAACGTCATCTTCCTTTTTGAAGAATCGATGGGTGCTGAATTTGTCGGTAGTCTCGGCGGCAAGGGCTACACGCCGAATATCGATCGGATTGCTGCGGAAAGTCTGAGCTTTACCCATATGTATGCCAGCGGCACGCGCACCGTGCGCGGCATGGAAGCACTGACCACCTCGCTGGCACCGGTGCCGCCCGAGTCGGTGGTTAAACGCAGCGGCAACGAAAACCTGTTCAACTTGTCGACGATCATGCGCAAGCAGGGCTACTCGCCCAGTTTCATCTACGGCGGTTACGGCACGTTTGATGACATGAACTCCTACTACGCCGCGAACGGCTGGCGCGTGCTCGATCGCACCGACATGCCCAAGCCCAAATTTGCGACGATCTGGGGCATTGCGGACGAAGAGTTGTATGACAACGCGCTCGCCGATTTCGACAAGCAGATAGCGCGCGGTGAGTCGATTTTCTCGCTGGTCATGAGTACCTCGAATCATCGACCCTACCTTTTCCCGAAAGGCATTCCGGGTGTGAAAGCCGAGAACGGTGGTCGCGAAGCCGGTGTGCGCTACGCGGATTATGCGATCGGCAAGTTCTTCGACCAGTTGCAGAAGAAGCCCTGGTACAAGGACACCATTCTGGTGATTGCCGGAGACCACGGCGCGCGCGTTTACGGCCGTGCACAGATCCCTGTTTCCAACTACACAATTCCCTTCATTGTGCACTCTCCGGTGATCGCGCCGCAGCGCGTCGATATCTTGTCGAGTCAGGTCGACATCGGCCCAACCGTGCTCGGTTTGCTGCATCTGAACTACGAATCCTGGCTGCCGGGTCGCGACATCCTGCGCATGGGGCCGAACGACGGTTACGCGATCTTCAATCACAATCGCAACATCGCGATGATGCGCGACGGTGAAATCGCCACCCTCGGATTCCGCAAGACGGTCAATACCCAGCGCTACGATGCGGCGAGCGATCAGCTGCTGCCGGCCGGCGTCAATCCCGAGCTGGAACGCGATACCCAGGCTTTGTTCCAATTGTCATGGGAGATGTTTGCGGACGGTCGTCAGCGCGAAAAGTAGTACGGTCACCTCTGTCAGTTTCGATCACGCACGATCAAGGTCACGTCTGACCGAATCCGTGACGGCAATCTATTGGGTCTCCGCGAATAGTTGCGCCATTGATGGCCCGCGAATGGGCACTGCCGGAAGCTCGCGTCGACACGTCGAATATTGGCTTTGAGCGGGACGAACGTGAGCGTCGTATGCAAGTGCGGACGACGCCGTTCGATGCATCAGCAAAGTTTGACACGTGCGAATTCCTGGTCCGCCTTCAGTGGGATGGCCAGGCTGAAGCCATCGCCTGATCCGGTTCCTGATTGTCCCGAGCGGCAAGGAATTGTCGGCTGAAAGGGTGGCGCTAAACCAAGCGTTTGGCGCGCGAATTGCACGGCCACGGCCCAACGGACCGCAATGACCCGATCAAATCTATTCGCGGGCCGCGCCGGGATCGAGCAGGTCGTTGTCCGGGGCTGTCGCTTTCTCGATGTCGATCTGCTCTTGAACATCCTTGTTTGCGCGCGTGTCGATCGGTTGCTGCGCAGGGACGTCGGCGACTTTCGGTTTGGTTGCCGATGCCGTGCTGAAATCCATTTTTCCCATATCGTGCAATTGCACGCGATAGATTGGCTCTGGCATATCCATGCCGGCCTTTTCGAGGGCCAACTTGACGCGGCGGATAGCCTCACTGCGAACCTGCAGAAATTCATGCTCACGCTGGTCAACCCAGGCATGAAATCGAACTTGCACATTGGAGTCGCCGAGTGCCGTAATGAGCGCGCGTGGCGGCGGTGTGACCAACACCCCGTCGATTCTGCCGAGCTCGTCGTCGCCGAGCGCCTGGGCGCGGATCAGATCTTCGTTGACGCCGATACCGACTT
>JBBQTY010000021.1:0-30085 GCA_038234445.1 Lysobacterales bacterium | reverse complement strand
GCGCGTGCGTGATCGACAGCGCGGCGAGTTGATCGAGGATTTCAACAGCGCTCGTGGCTACTTCGGTGAACTTGCTCCGGCTCTGCTGCGTGAAAGCAGTGAGTTGTTGCGCAAGGCGCACGATGCTCGCGATCCGACCGTGGCCATCGATCGGGCGCAAAAATAGCGACCGCCCAATGCCGATCCGCTCGGAGCAATCAATCCGCAGGGCGGAAAATATTCCGCTGTTTGTGCACATATCCCAAGGTCTTGGTGTGGCTGGACGGTTTCGTCTGCTTGCTCACTTGCGGCGGGATACGCTTCGCTTCTCCCGCCCTGCATGTTCTTCGCGCACCTTGGGTTGGGGCGATTGCGTATCCCACCTGTTGCCCTCAGCAGAATTGTCGAACCCTGTTCTGAAATTGCCGTATGGTGTCCTTCAATCTGATTATTGAGAAATGGGGAATTCCATGTCGAACCGTTACAGCGCGTGCTACGTGATGTTTTCGCTTGCAGCCAGCATTCTGGGCCTCGTCATCAGCTCAGCGGCCAGTGCAGCGATTTGCCAAGTGACCACCCTCGGCACCGGCGCCGGTGCGGCAACCTGGGCATCGCCTGTTGATCTGCAGACAGCGCTCGATAACCTGGCTTGCAGCGAAATATGGGTCGAGACGGGCACCTACAAACCCACAACCATGGATGCGGATCCGCGCAAGGCGAAATTTCTCATTCATCGCGTGACAGTATCTCCTGTCGCCATCTACGGCGGGTTTGTTGGCACCGAGACCGAGCGCGACGCGCGCAATCCGGCGACACATCCAACCATCCTGTCAGGTGACGTCGGAACTCCGGGTGACAATAGCGACAATAGCTACAGCGTGGTCTACATGGATGGATCCTTCGCTGGCGGATCTATCACTGCGAGCACCGTGCTGGATGGTTTTACCATCCGCGATGGCAACGCCAACGGCGACTTTCCGCAGAACATCGGCGGCGGCCTGACCTGCAACGGCCGACTCGGCGGCCAACAATGCAGCCCGACTTTGAGCAACCTCATCTTCAGCGGCAACCGAGCGGGCTTCGGCGGTGCCCTGTTCAACGATGGCTCCGGCGGCGGCTACAGCAGCCCGATCCTTGACAACGTCGTCTTCAGCGGGAACAGCGCGACAACCATTGCAGGCGCGATGTACAACCAGGGTTCAAACGGTACCAGTAGCCCGGCTTTGAACAATGTCACTTTCAGTGGCAACAGCGCGCCCTACGCTGGTGCGATGTATTGTCTCGGCAATACCGGCATCAGCAGTCCGGCCCTCAATGGTGTCACCTTCAGCGGCAACAACGCGAGCGCCAGTGGTGGTGCAATCTATATTTTGTGCTCTTCCGGTGTCTGCGCCCCGGTTTTAAGCAATGTCACTTTCAATGGCAACACGGCAGGCAGTGTCGGTGGCGCGATCTATATAGAGAGCGATGGCGGAAATATCACCCCGCTACTTGACAATGTAACCTTCAATGCCAACTCCGCGGCTTTCGCCGGCGGCGCGATGTTCAACAACGGCAGCAACGGCAACGCCAGCCCGACCTTGAGAAACGTGATTCTTTGGGGCAACAGCTTGCAAACTGGCGGCATCGGAATGGGAATTTACAACGCTCCCAATGGTGGAATTGCCAGCCCGGCGATTGACCACAGCGTGCTGCAAGACTCGGGCGGCAGCGGCGCTGGCTGGGATGCATCACTGGGCAGCGACGGCGGCGGCAATCTGGATGCTGATCCCCTGCTTGGTACCCTCCAAGACAACGGCGGCTTGACCCAAACGCAGTTGCCGGGGTCTGGCAGTTCCGCCATCGATACGGGCGACGACGGTGTATGTGCCAACGCACCGGTCAATGGTGTGGATCAACGCGGCGTTACACGTCTAAATGGTGCGCATTGCGATATCGGTGCGGTAGAGATCTCCGACCTTATCTTTGCGGATGGCTTCGACAGCCCATAGGAACCATGGCCCGGCTGCTTGAGCGGGGAGTGGCGCGCGTCGCGAGGGTCTCGAATCTTGAATTGGCTATTCTTTCGATGACGAACTCACCATCGGAAAGGAGTCTGGGTAGCAGAAACGCATGATGCGAGAATGGCGATTGCCATAGGCAGCGACGATCGGAGCCCGAACAATCAATCTCGCCAACGCGCATACAGCGTATCGGACGACAGGAAAAACGTTTCGCACTTACTACAGTTTGTTTTTTTCCAACAGGAAGTGTTGCCATGGACCCCTTTCTGCAAGCCGCCATCGATGAAGCCCGGCAAGGCCTGGCTGAAGGTGGCATTCCGATCGGATCGGTGATCGTGCACAACGGGCGAATTCTCGGTCGCGGTCATAACCGTCGCATCCAGAAGGGCAGCACCGTGCTGCATGGTGAGATGGATGCCTTCGAGAATGCGGGACGCCAATCGGCCAGCATCTATCGCGAATGCGTGCTTTACACGACGCTATCGCCTTGCCCGATGTGCAGCGGTGCAATCCTGTTGTATGGCATTCCTAAAATCATCGTCGGTGAAAACCGGACCTTCCACGGTGAAGAGGAACTCTTGCGTTCGCGCGGCGTGCAGGTCGAGGTGCTGCAGGATGAGCAATGCATCGCCCTCATTCGCGAGTTCATCGCCGCCAAGCCCGAATTGTGGAACGAGGATATCGGTGTTTGATTTACGGTTTTCGCAGCGCCGGAATTATCCGATGCAGATGCGATCGCGACCGCCCTGCTTGGCTTGATAAAGGGCCTCGTCGGCGCGTTGCAGCATCGCCTCGCCTGACTCCGGCTCACCTTTCCACTGAACCAGTCCGGCGCTGAAGTTGATTTGCAGCCCCACCACGCCGGCCCAGTTGCGTTGATCGTGGAAGCGCAGTCGCAGGCGCTCGCAGGTCATCTGTGCCTGTTCAAGCGTGGTGTCGTGGAAGAGCAGCGCAAACTCCTCGCCGCCTACGCGGGCAGGGACATCGGAAGCGCGACTTGCACCACTGAGCAAGCGTCCGACTTCACGCAAAACGGCATCGCCGATACTGTGTGAATGCTGGTCGTTGACCTGCTTGAAATGGTCGACATCGATCAAGGCGAGGGTCAGCGCTCGATCGCCATTGCGCGCCCGCTCCACTGCGTGACCCAGTGCATCGTCGAAGGCGCGCCGATTGGGCAGGCCGGTCAGAACGTCCTCCCGTGCCTGCTTTTCAAAAGCCACGGATTGCTCGCGAATTTGTTCGAGTAATGTGGATTTTTCCTCATCGGCAATCATGAGACGCTCGGTCTGCTGCTGCAGATCCTGAGTGCGCGTGTCGACCAGGCGAGTCAGCTTGAGGTTGCTGTCCCGATAACGGGCGATGAGGTATCGATAGAGGACGACCAGCGCCAGCAGAGCCATCAACGCAGCTGCGATACGAACGCTGAGTCGTTGCCACCAGAAGGGCTCGATATGGAATCGCCAGAGTGCTTCCTTGCTGCCCCAGGCTCCGCCCGGATGCGCCGCCTCAATGCGCAAACCATAGTCACCCGGGGGCAATCCGAAAAATTCAACGCTGCGTTGCTGGCCGCGTTCAACCCAGGTGTCTTCAAGACCTTCAAGGCGCGTGCGATAGACAATTCTTTTCGGCAACAGAAAGCTCATGCCGACGTAGCTGACCGTCAAACGCTTGCCTCCCGGCAACGAGATCGGCTGATCGAGCGTGGCGAGCGAAAGCGGTTTGCCTTCAACCGCAATGCTTTCAATGACGGTGGGTGGCGGCGGGTGATTGGGCATGGTCGCCAATCGATTCGGGTCGACCGAGCTCAGTCCCAGCGCCGTGGCGATCCACAAGGTATTGTCGTGCCGTAGCCACGCGGCAGGGCTGGTGCCGCCGTTCGCCTGTGCGCTGTTCATGCCGTCGATTTCGTTGTACCGATCGACCTCGATGCGTGACTGGCGTCCGTCAGCGACTGCATCGAGTGCAGCCTGGGTGGTGCGCAATACACCTCGATTGCTGGTGATCCAGATATTGTCTGATTGGTCGGGCACCATTTCAAATACCGCGTCGACCGGCAATCCTTGTTCGAGTCCGACCCGCGCCAGCTTGCCTTCGCGATAGCGATACAAACCGCGATCGGAAACAATCCACATGTCACTTCCGAGCCGACAGAATCCGAATACCGAGCGTGCGCCGCCAAGGTCGGAAAGATCGACGCGTTCTATCTTCGAGCCACGCAAAACACGTACGCCTTCAATGGTTCCAATCCACAGCTCACCGGGCTGGCTATTCAATGCCGTGGTCAAACCGAGCGGTGCATTCTCGCCTTCGAGCAAGCTTGCGCGGCCATCTTGCAGTCGGGCCACACCCCGTTGCGTGCCGAGCCAGACCACGCCGTCCGCATCAACCGCGATAGAGCGCAGGTTGCCAGGTGGCAGACCATTGGCTTCGTTGAAATGGTCGATGCCGCTGTCGCTGTCGCTGTTGCCGTCGCCATCGAGTCGATACAGTCCGTCGGCGTAGGTGCCCACCCAGATGCCGCCTGCGGCGTCTTCGCCGAGGCTCAGCACGGATGCCGAATTGCCGCTGGCGACGGAGGGCAATACAACCGACTGGATCGAGCCGTCGACCTGCATCCGGTCAAGACCGCCGGAGGAGCCGATCCACAAGCGGCCCTTGCGATCCTCCATCACGGTGCGGATGTAGTCGGCGCTCAAGCCGTCCTGCTTGCCATGGTTGCTGAACAGGGTTTCACGCAGGCGAAACAGACCGCCGTTGGTGCCGACCCAGATACTGCCCTCGGTATCTTCGAGGATCTCGGTGATGCGTCCTCCCGGCAACTCCAGATCGGCTTGCATGCGCTCAAGCCCAAAGCGATCAGTCAGGCGGAAAAGACCGAGATTCTCGGTGCCAAGCCACAACTGGCCGTTGCGATCCATGAGCATCGCAGTCAAGCGTCCATTTGCTGGCATGTGGATTTTTAGCTGCGGTCGCCCATTCTCCATTCGATAAAGACTGTTTTCGGCAGCAATCCAGAGCGTGCCATCAGGCGCCAGATAGGGCCAGGCAAGGCCTGAAGGCAAATGGAAATCATCGGGCGCGCGATGAGCGATACCATCGCCATCAACATCCTGGTAGACGAGCCCGGCGTAACCGCCGGCCCAGATGCGTTCGTCAGCATCGATGACCATGCGGAAATTCGCCATGCGCATCGGTGAATCCGCGGCCGACGCAAGCTGGTGGAATTCGCCGTCCGGGCTCAGGTAGCTGAGGCCCGAGCCTTCGTAGAGCAGCCACAGGCGGCCCTCGCGATCCATGCTCATCGAATGGATGACGACCTTTGGAACACCATGCGGCGGCTGCCAGAATTTGAACATGCCGTCTTTTTCGCGACGCCCCACGTTGCCGCGCGAATCACCAAGCCACAACTCGCCTTTGGGATCCCGATAGAGCGCGCCGATGGCGTTGTCGAGCAGACCGGCTCCACTGGCGCGATCCAGCACTTCAAACTCCCGACCGTTGTAGCGGACCACGCCCTCCCAGCTGCCGAACCACAGATAGTCGTCGCTCGATTGCGCTATCCCACGGATGGAGTTGTGCGACAGGCCGTCGGCTGTCGTCCAGCGATCGACGGCGTAGTCACGCAATGGTGGCGGCGTCGCCTTCACGGCGGCATTCGCGACGAACGCCATGCCAAGCATCGCAAGAATCATGATCTGCAGGAGTCGCCGCCATGCACGCTTGAATTGCGAGGCGCTTTTTGGTCGTCGCGAGCGCTCCGTAGTCGTCGACCACATTCGAGAATCGGATGGCTTGTCGCGAGCGAACAGCCGAGCATCGACTCCACGCGGGTGGACCCATTGCGAGTTGAGAGCAACCCCGATTGTTCTCATTCAGAGACAACGCGTTTCAGCTAAGGACTGGGCATCCTAGCACCCGCTGCGAACGACTCCGCTTGATCAGAAAAGCGGCTCCAATCTGAATGAAATTCAACCTGCACGATTCGTTCATGTGGGATGCCTTGCGAGGGTTTTCATGTGTCTGGCAAGGGAGACAAAACAAGGCTCAGCAGACGGATCGATCTAGGTCGACGGCCGCTGCCAGCTGGGCTGGCAGGGCGTAGCGTTCGATCTTTCAGGCATCGCGACAGGGATTGCAAGGAAGCCGCACGATGAACGCGCTTGCGCCATCCCTGCGATCAACACAACGGGCCTCGCCGCCGTGGCGCCGTGCAATCTGGCGAACCAGGGAGAGTCCAAGACCGCTGCCGATATTTTCCTCCGCGTTGCCGCCGCGGAAGAACGGTTCGAAGACGCGTTCGCGGTCAGCGCGCGCGACACCGGCACCGGCATCGGTGACGCGAAGTTCCAATGCGTCGCCATCGGCGAGCAGGGAAAATGTCGTCGGTGGGGCGCCGTGGCGTCGGGCATTCTCAAGCAGGTTGCGCACAAGGCGGCGCAACAGGCGCTCGCTTCCAAGCAGCCACATCACATGCTTCTCACCATCGCTGGCTGGGAATTCGAAATCAACGTGTTCGTAGCGTGCACACTCTTCGGCGATCAGGGCGAGCAAATCGACCTTCTGTTCGGGCTTGCCGCCATCCGGAAGCGCCTCGAGTCGGCTGGCCAGCAGGATCTCTTCAAGCAGATCATCGAGTTCGCGCAAGTCCTTCGTAAGGTTTATGCGATGGGCGCTGTCGGTCGAAGCTCCCATCAACTCGACGCCCATGCGGATCCTTGTCAACGGGGTGCGCAACTCGTGACTGGCGTTGGCGAGCAGACGACGATGCGCAGCGACCAGGGCTTCGATGCGTTCGGCGGTGAGATTGAAGCCTTGTGCGAGTTGGGCAACTTCGTCGCTACCTTCGATGGCAGCGCGAACGTCCAATTCACCACGACCGAAAGCGCTGACCGTGTGCTGCAATCGGGCGAGACGATGGGTCAGTTTGCGCACGAAGGGATAGGTGCCGAGGCTCAGGATCATCGCAATGGCGATGAACACCGCTACCCATGCCAATAGTGGCAGGGGCTCGGCCACCGAGTGACGCATAGCCACGCCAATGAAAGCGAACACAACCATCATGGCGACGAAAATCAGATAGAAACGTTGAAATAGTCGGAGGCGAGGCACGATGGGTTCAGTCCTGAGATTTGGCGAACACATACCCTGCACCACGCAGGGTCAGGATGCGTCGTGGGCGCTTGGGATCCTCTTCGATTGCGGCGCGCAGCTTGGAGATATGCACATCGATCGAGCGATCGAAGCTGTCTGCATTCGAACCGTTCAAGGCTTGCAGCAGCCAGTCACGGCTGAGCACGCGACCGGCATGTCGAGCGAGCAGAAGGAGCAGGGCGAACTGGTGGCCAGTCAGCGGTTTGAGTTCAGCGTCGAGTCGGACTTGATGCGCATCGGTATCGATTTCGAGTCGGCCGAATCGCAACACGCGCATGTCAGACCCCTGCGCGCTTGCGGAACTGCGACGCAGGATTGCGCGCAGTCGAGCCAATAGCTCACGCGGCTCGAACGGTTTTGGCAAATAATCATCCGCACCGAGTTCGAGTCCGACGATGCGATCGGACGCATCGCCCCGCGCGGTGAGCATGAGGATAGGCAGGGCACTCAACGCCGCTCGTGCGCGAATCTCGCGGCAGAAGTCCAGGCCGTCGCCATCCGGCAAGGTCAGATCAAGCACGAGAGCGTCAAAGCCGCCGCTATCAAGGCGACTCAGCGCGCGCGTGCCTAGCGTTTCCTTGTGTACCGAGAATCCCGCCTGGCCGAGGTATTCGCCGATCATTTCGGCCAGACGGCGATCATCTTCCAATAGCAGCAAATGCACGCTCATCGTGGGCTCGTCAGTTGCATCCGAACGGATGCGCGTGCCGAGCTTAGCCCCCGGCATGCCCGTTGCGCGAGAACATCTGACGTTGCTCGGGCGTCAGCGCAGTCGCGGCGTCCGCGAGAAACTGCAGGTAGCGCGTCGTGCCTGCTTGGACTGCCTGCGCCTGCTCGCTTTGGATGGAAGTGAATGCGCCCGAATCAAAGCTGGCCGAGGTCAACAATCCGTGCATTCGCTCCTGACCGTGCTGATACGCATCCTGCATTGCATTCAGCGCCGTGAATGCGTTGTCCGCCGCAGGGGTCACCGGGCAGTCGGAGGCGACTTTGATGGTTGCGCAAATATGCTGACCGAGATCGCGGGCACGCTGCGCCAATTCAGCCGGACTGCCGGTGATCGAGAGTTGATTGTTCGCGTGCGCGCCATGCATATCATGGCCTTCACCGTGGCCCGCGTGCGCGTAGATTCCGATAGCCCCGACGCTCAACAGGACGCCGGTCACTACGCCGAAGAGGACCTGTTTGTTTGCGAATCGCATGATGATGTTCTCCATTCACGGGAAAGATCCCGGAGAACAGTCTGCAAGCACACCGTTAGCCATCGATGTGGGGGATGTAAAGAAGTGCGAAGCAGGCAAGTGGCATGGCGCTGCCTGATCATCGAATACCGATAACGGAATCAATCCAGAATACTGCCGTCCTTGATTGAATCAAAAAGCCTTTGCTGGGAGGTGCCTAGCGATATTGGTTGCATCGCGCTTCTGGTGACGGCAGGCTCGATCCATTCTGTGATCGAACCCGGTGCTGGACGCCTAAGCCCATGGATGCCCGCACCTTCGAGCGCATCGAAAAATGCGTTGGCGGTGGTGATCGGATCTTCGACGAGCGCGTTGTAATCGACCAGGATTCGATTCCAGCCTGCGCTCGCGGCGAATGCCTGCCTTGTGTAAAGTTCCCAAAGAGCGAGTCCATTCCCGACGGCGATATCATCGCGCCTTTGCAATGAGGCGGCGACCTCAAGCGGATCGCGTACGACATGCACGAACAACGGGCGTGTCAGCAGCGGGAGTAGTTCGCGTACGAGCAGACACAGGCGTGGCTCCTTGATGAACCATGGTCGGCGTGGTTCCAGTGTTTCAAGGACATCGGCCGCTTCGCGACGGAACGCGTCGACGGCTTCAGGAGGTGCGTGGTCGGGTGGCGTTTTCCAGTCGCCGCTGGCCGCCTGCAAGCGCCGCAGGCAGGCCATATGCAGTTCGCCATGCTCAAAGTGGCCACGCGGATTATCCGGTCCGCGTAGCAGCCGCTCATCCGCTCCGGGCCAGGCGCCGAACAAGGCCAGCAAGCCGCCAACACTGGAGGTTCCGGAGCGATGCATGCCGAGAACCACGATCTGGCCGCTCAACGGACGATCGAGATCGCGCGGCTGATGTGGAGGAGCAGCCGAGTGCGCTGATTTCAGAGTCGAGTCGCGCGCCAGCATGTCGGTCAGGCGATCGGCCGTGATGTCAAGGTTGTTGGTTTCTGTGTAACGCATAGCGTTGGATCGGGCCGCGCCTGCCAGCGCCTCGCGACGGTTGAACACGTCGCGCAGGCGCCAGGTCAGCGCATCGGGATCCGGATTGGCCCAGCGGCACCCCGGTTCTGCGGGATCGTCGACGTCGCCATCCAGCTCGATCGCAAGCATGCCGTCATGCACGAGCGATTGCTGACTCCCGTAAGCGGGAGCGAGAACAATTCGCCCACAAGCGATTGCCGCGCGGACGACAGGATCCCAATCGCCGCCGCGGCGCGCACTCACATACGCATCCGCTGCGGCCAGCAATTGGGCGCGCTCATAGGCCGGGAATCCCCAGCCGAATATCAGTCGTACGCGTGCGCCAGTACTTTTTTCAATTTGCGATTCTAGGGCTCTGCGGATCGCGCTTTCATCATTGCCGGGACAAATGTAGAAGATCAGTTCGACTGCTTCGTCGTCACGGAATGCGCGCCGAAACGCCTGCAAGATCTGATCAGGACGGTCGCGCTCAAGGGTTTCGGCGACACTGAGGAATACAAAGTGCCCTTTTGGATTCAGTTGGGTCGGTACCAGAGGATGGCAGTACTCACGATCGACACCGAGCGGCAGGATGTCGATCGGTGTGCGGATGCCCGCTGAGCGGTATGCCTCGGCCTGGAAAGCATCCGGCGCCAGCAGCAGATCAAAATCGTTGTAGTAGTCGACCCATGATGCCGGTGGTTGTGCCCACTCGGAAAAAACGATCGCAACGCGACGGCGGCCACGCGCTGGAACCTGCGATTGACCGGGTGCGCAGACCAGGGCGACATCGGGAAACGAAGGCAGCATGCGCCGCGCGGCGAGTTCAAGACGGAAATCATTGCCATCGAGCAACTCGGGCAGCACGGTGGAAAACGCCATGCGCAAGGCGCGCGCATCGAGTCGCCAGAGCAGCCCTCGGGTAAGTTGGCCATAGGCATTCGGCAGCCGAGTCAAGCCTTGCCAGAGCACGCTGCCACGATAGCGATCAATCAGTTGCTGCTGCCAGCGCGCAGCAAAGCTTGCGCGGCTGTCTTTCCAGAGTCGCTCGCGAAATCCGCCGTCGTCGTTTGTCGAACCATGTTGATCATGACGCAGGGTGACCGCGCCGGCGACGACGCTGGCGATGCCCACGTCAGCCGCGCGCAGACAATAGTCGGTATCTTCAAAATAGCTGTGGAAGATTTCATCGAGACCGCCCATGCGATCGAGGCAGTCACGACGGATGTAGGCGAGGGCGAAAGCGATCGCTTGCACACGTCGTGTCCGCGGAAACTGGCCGACATCAGTCTCTTGCTGACCCGATTCGGTTTGTTGTCCCCACAGAAGCTCAGGTTCGATGAACCCACCGAGATGAAACAACAGATTGCCCGGCGCGGCACCGAGCATGCGGCAGCCGACGATACCGTGGTCGGCGGCGGCATAGGCGGCATCGCGCAATCGATTGAGCCAATCGGCTTGATCAAAGACAAGATCGTTGTTGAGCAAGACTACATCGTCATCGGGTCGCGCCGCTGCCATGCCGGCATTCATGCCGCGAACGAAGCCGAGATTGGACGGCAGGCGCACGATGCGGATGCGATCCGCGTAGGCATTCAAGCCATCGACGGTCTCGTCGTCCGAGCCATTGTCGACGACGATGATTTCAGCCTGATCGAGCGTTTGTGCGAGCAGGGTGTCGAGACAGCGTTGTGTCAGCGGCCACTTGTTCCAGGCCAGAATAATGAGTGTCGCGCCGCGCATCACTCGGTTGCCTGGCGGGGATCCTGCCACAACAGATCAAGGGCCGAGCCGAGCGTGTCCTTGGCATAGCTGGCGATCGGCGTCAGCAACAAATTGGCGCAATCCTCGGCGATCGGGCAAAAACGGGTGCCTGTCTGGCGCAAGTGCTGCAGATGTTGGGCTGTGTCCACTTCGTCACCTTCGCTCATGCGAGCGGCGCGGACAAGGACATTACGCGGGGTCGTGCCGAGTCGTTTGGCAAAAGTTGCAAGTTCCTCGACTTCTTCGAAATTCATGGTGTCTGATCGGCCAGATCCAGTTGCTGATGGTAGGCGGAAAACACTTCATCCCTGCTGCCTTCGCAGACACTGCGGCCGTGCTCGATCCAGAGCAGACGATCGCACAAGGTGGTGACCTGGGTTTCGTCGTGACTGACGAGAACGACGGTATGTCCCTGGCGCATGCGTTCGCGCAGCGCGCTGCCGGATTTCTCCTGGAACTCGGCATCACCGACCGCCAAGACTTCGTCGATCAGCAGCACATCGGGTTCGGCCTGCATCGCGACCGAGAACCCAAGGCGCATCAACATGCCGGAAGAATAGGTCGCGATCGGCTGATCGAAGAAATCGCCGAGCTCGGAGAATTCCTTGATCGCCGGCAACCGCGAAACGATCTCGCGCTGGCGCAATCCGATCATCAGTCCTGAAAGGATCGCATTGTCGCGACCGGAAAGATGTGGCGTGAAGCCGACCGCCAGCGACAGCAACTGGCAGGAGACGGTACGCCTTCGCATGCTGCCGCGATCAGGTTGCAGGATGCCCGCGATCACGCGCAGCAAGGTGCTTTTGCCGGCACCGTTGCGCCCGATGATGCCGAGTCGCTCGCCTTCACGCAGACGCAGACTGACATCTTCCAGCGCCCAAAATTTTCCGCTGCCCACGCGCCGTTGCGCGCTGAAGGCGACGCCGACGTTGTCGAGTTCGATCAACGGCTGGTCCATCACGCGGCCAGCTTCGGATAGCGCGGTGCGAGCCGCAAAACGACACCGACACCGATCGCGCAGACCGCCATCGAAATCAGGCTGACCTTGAGCAACGCCATCCAGTCCGGCCATTGTGCATGCATGAGAATGCCGCGCGTGGCATCGAGCAGGGTCGCAACAGGATTCAGAGCAAACCATTCCTTGAGATTGGGCGGCACGGCATCAAGCGCGAAAACGACGCCCGAAAGAAACATCACGATGGTCAGGATCTGTTCGATGACGAAACGCAGATCCGGAATCAACGGGATAACCGCAGCCATCAGGAATCCGCCTCCAGCCGAGAACAGCAGCGTGACGAAGAAGACAACCGGCAAGGCGCAGTAGGTGATGTTCGGCGGGAATCCGGCAATCCACAAGATCACCAGCAGAAGCGCGAAGATATAAAAAAATTTGATTGTGTCGGCAAACATTTGCACGAGCGGGAATACAAGCACCGGAATACGCACCTGACGAATCAGTCCCAGGTTTCCCCAGATCGCATAGCCGCCATGCGTGATGCAGGACTTCATCCATTGCCATAGGGTCAAGCCGACCAGCAGGAAGGGCAGATAGTCGGGGCCGCCGGTCTTCAGGATCACATCAAAGACCAGCCAGAAGGCAGCCATCATCATGGCCGGCTCGGCCACCCACCAGACCAGGCCCAGGTAGCTGCGGGAACGCTCGGCGCGCAGCTCGGCATAGGTGCTGAAGCGGATCAGTTCAATCAGGTGCTGGTGCATGACATGGACAACCGCAAGGGATGGCGAGGATACCGGATCGGCGCGGACGCAGAACCCGTCGATGCGCAAAGTTCACTGACAAGCGCCGTCGAACACGGGCCCGAGCCAGGCCAGGCCGAGCAGGACGATCGCCACCACGCCGCCGACGAGCCAGCGCCAGCGCGCGAACGAGAGCACGTCCTGCGAAGCCTCGCGGCGCAACAACACGGCGAGAAAACTCCCGGCGAATCCGCACAGCAACGGCTGCATCTGGAAAAAATACCGCTCCATGACATGCAGTCCGAGAAACAGAGCAAGTTGATAGGCGAGGTACAGGGCGCAGAATGCCGCGAACGGGTGCAGCCAACGTCGCCAGAGGGCGAGACCGAATGCGCAGAGAACCAGCGTGAGCGAATGCATCACGTCAGACAAAAACGTCAGAGGGCCATTTACGCTGTTGCTGCCATAGGCGCCGAGATAGCCTTCGCAGCGCGGCCCGGGTAGTTGCGAAACCAGCAGGGTCTTTGCATTGAATAAACGGAAATACTGGCTGTCGAGCTGATCGACGAACACATTGAAAAGGCCACGTTCGGCAACGACACCTTTGACCTTGTCGAGATAGACGGCATTGCGCTGCTGCGGTGTCGGTGCGCTTTCGACGAAAGCGGTCAGCGCGGGCAGCCCGGCCTCGTCGACGTAGTCGCTGCGGCTGCTGTCGCGCAATCCGACATCCAGGTTGTAAAGCGAGCTGTCAGCGATCAATGCATGGCCGGTTGCAACGTGGCCCTTCCACAGTGTGGGCGCGACAGCCAGCAACAATCCGGCGCAAAACGCGAGGGCCGACAACCAGGCGTACGAGTAGCGCTTGTTCTTGCGTGAGAGAAAAAAGAGCAGGAAAAACGGCCAGAATCCGCCAATCAGACTTTTGAACAAGAGCGCCAAGCCGATCAGCAGGCCAGCGAAAAAAGCGCGCGAGTGCGCGCGTGAGGTGAATGTCAGCAGCAGGGTCAAGGCGCCAAGCAGACAAGCGAGGTAAGTGACTTCCGGCCACAGCCAGTGGGCATAGGCCAGCGCGCTCGGATTGAGCATGAATAGCGAAGCTGCGCATAGCGCCGCGCGGCGATTGTCGAGCGTCTGCCAAAGCCGCATCAACATGGCCGCGCAGGCTGCCAGCAGCATGATTTGGATGATCTGCACGGCAAACACATGTGCGCCGAACACGGCGTAGACCGCGGCAACAAACCAGGTCTGACCGGGTGGCCAGATGAACAGTTCGGGCATCGGCTGACCGCCGAGCAAGGCGATTGCGCGGCGGTTGTAATCGAACTCATCGCCGACCAGGGGTTTCAGTGTCGGATGCGAGTAGATCCAGAGCAGGATCGCATTGAGCAACAGCCACGAAGCAAAGGCCAGCCATAGCCCGGCGCGGCGCGCGCGCGCGCCGGACGGAAGCATGGACTTCATCAATTCAGCTGCCGTCATCGCACGCCGACTCGGGCGGCCTCGATAACCAACACGGAGTGCTTCGGTCGACTACTTCGGCGCGGTTTGCGCCCGCGGCGAGCGCTTCGCAGCCGCTTTGAACGTTGGTGTCATTTTTTCGTGAACGCCGGTGGTGCTGATGGACTCGACGTAGTACCAGTAGTCCTTGCACGGATCGATGGTGTCGTCGCGCCAGGAGTATTTCTTGGTTTCGTCTGTCGTTCCGGCGCCGAGGATCGGGTCCTTGTTCAATTTCGCAAATTCGCCGTTCTCCGTGTCGCCACGAAATACATCGAAGCCAAAATTATCCTGTTCGCTGGCCAGCGACCACTTCGGCGTGTTCGCGATCCGCTCCTCGGACGCCAGCGCTGTCTGGTCGCCGCAGTCGCCCTCGGGTGCCTTCACGGGTCCAGTTTCGGCGGTTGTTACGGGTCCCGAAGGTGCCGCCACTGCGGTCTCGGCAGCCGGGACCGGCGCGGGTTGGTCGGGTGAAGGTTGGTTGCAGGCGCTTAAGATCAGGGTGAGCAAGACAGGCAAAATGACAGGGCGCATAGCGATTCCATGGGTAGGGCAAGCTTCTGCACAGCACGATGACTGGACAGAAGGCGGGATGGCAACGATAGTCGCGCATTGCATGTACTGGCAACCGGAAGTCGATTGAAAGTGAATTGTGTCTCGCCCTCCCTGCTTGCCGGCGCCTGGCGGCTTTGCCTCGTGGCCGCGTGCTCGATTGCCAGCGCGCAGGCGCTGGCGGTGACGCTGGATCTGCAAACAACGCCAGTGGGCGACGTCTTTCCGGCTCTGGAGTTGTCGCAACCGGTCGATAGCGCGAGGGATTCAAGCCACGGGAGTGGCCTGTTACGGGTTCATATCGGCGATGTGCACATGCCACATGATATTCGACTCACAATTTCTACCCAAGGCTTGCGTCAGGCAACCGTCCTGACCATGCGGATCAGCGCCGATACGCTGCTCCGGCCGAGACTGGATTGGGATGCGAGGGTCTTGCTGAGTCTCAAGCATGCTCGCGAGCAGGTCATGGATGTGCGCCTTGAAGGGCGCGGCATGAAGACAGTCGAGCGCCAATTCAAGTTGCTCGTGCATCCGCTCGATGAGGCGCTGTATTTTGTCCGCGAAGGCGATGCGCGTATTGATCTGGGTTGGGCATTCGCGGCCTGGGTCGATCCTGGCGATCCGGTTATTGACGATTTGCTCGCGCTCGCCAACGTCGATGTGGGCAAGGTCAACGCCGCGGCACTCGATCGCGATGGCCGACTGGGCCTCGTGCGCTCGCTCTGGGTCGCGCTCGAACAACGCGGCCTGCGTTATGCCGACGAGGGCGCCGGGATAAGCCAAGGGCCGGTGGTCTACAGCCAGCGTGTTCGGCTGCTGTCGAGCATCTGGAATGAGCGCGTCGCCAATTGCCTCGATGGCAGTGTCCTGATTGCTTCTGCGCTCGAGCGATTGGGCATCGGCAGTCTGCTTGTACTGGTGCCCGGGCACGCCTTCGTCGGCTTTTATACCGACAACGATCGCCACGAAGCCGAGTTTCTCGAAACCACGCTACTCGGCTTCCGCAAGGCGCGATCCGGGAGCGAAGAAAGTATCGCGAGGGTTCGCCAGCGGGCCTTGGTTGGTTTCATTGCGGCCCGCCGGGCCGGACGCGAGCGCTATCAACTCGCCTTGCCCAAGCTTGACGGTCGTCATCGTCCGGACTACGCCCTCATCGACATATCCACCGCACGCGCCTATGGCATCATGCCGCTCGCCGTTGGCCGCGCGGGAAATCGTGTCGGCGCTCCGGTTGCTTTTTCAGCGTCTGCCAGCCCAGGCAGCCTAGCCAGTCCGAACCCGTGAAAAAAACAGTCGCAGACAACGCGCTTCAGCGTATCAAGGAAGAAATTCGCACCGACGCGGAAGTCGCGCGCGCGCGCGCCTCGCAATCGGTGCGGCGCGGCAGCGCACCTGCCTCGCTCGGGCAGATTGCGCCACCGCGCGAGCGCTACGAGATCGACGAGCTTTCGAATGCGCATTTCGTTGACTTCATCGAACACGCCTACGCGGCGCTCTTCCGACGAACGCCGGACTCCGCCGGATTCGCCGAACAGGTCCGGCTGCTGGAAACCGGTCGAAGCAAGATCGAGATTCTCGGAAACCTGCGTTTTTCCGGAGAAGGGCGTGCAATTGGCGTCAGGGTGCCGTGGCTATTGCCACGCTACCTGCTGGCCAAGGCTACACGCGTCCCTGTATTGGGCTACGCAATTGAATGGTTGATGTGTGTTGGGGGTCTGCCGCGTCTACTGCACCATCAGCGCGCCGCCGATGCCTTCCACGCTGCGCGAATCCATGAGCTAAAAAATGAGTTCCGCGGGATCGTCGATCAACTGGAAATGTTTCGTGAGGATTTGGCGCGACTTGAGCGCGAACGCACAGGGGTTAATCTGCAATTGGAGCAGGTCAGCGATCGCTTTCCGCGCGTGCATTCGGAGGTGGCAAGCGCGTTCAACGAGATCCGCGATCTGCGCCATCTGGTGTTGAGCATGAACCATTGGTTGGCATCGCTGCGCCAGAATCTGGCGACGCTAGAAGCTGCCGAAGGGGAGCAGTTGCGCAAACGGGATCCGCTGTATTCCGAAATCTTCGAGCAGAGCCGACTCGCCGATCACGCGCGAGCGCCGAGACTTCAGCAATGGGCTTCGGATTTCGCCGACATGTTGCCGCCCAAGGCTGAGGTTCTCGATATCGGAAGTGGACTGGATTGGCTGCAATTCCTGACTGCGCGCGGTTTGAAGGTCACCGGTGTCAATACCAGCAACGACGTCGGCGAGCGCGCGCGCGGGGTCGGTATCGTCATTGCCGTCGCCGAGCCCTCGGTGGTTTTGGCGAGGCTCGCCGATCAAGCGATGGATGCCGTTAGTATCCTCGATTTCCCGGCATTGCTGCGCAGCCTCGCTGCACCGACATTGCTGCAGAATCTGCGGCGTGTGTTGCGTCCCGATGGCAAACTGATGTTGGGGGTGGGGCCCGAGTCCGCAACGATCATCGACGCGCTCGAAGGTAGGGCGGCTGCGCCAATGAGTATCGAATTAATCGAGCTGACTTTGAGTGTTTCGGGATTTGTAGAAATAAAACGAATTAACGCGCCAGGTGGAATGCATTGCATTTTCGCCAGTTTGCCGCGCTAGCAACCGATCGGGGAGTGGACTCATGGGTAACGGGAAAATCAGACCTGCGTTGGCGAGTGTCCGGAATGGTCTCTCGTGAAGGCGGCCGTCCTGATACCTGTGCTGACCAGCAAAGATGCGGTGGGCGTCGATGCGATTGCCATGGCGCAGATACTTGAAGGGCTCGGAATCGAAACGCGTATTTTCTGCCAGGGATCCAGCGGCATGAAGCGCAAGACCTGGCCTGTCGCGGAATTGCTGGCATTCGCTGGCGGTCCAAAAGATTTAGTGATTTATCATTTTTCTATTGGATGGCCGGCAGCAGTCGAGCAGCTTCGACGCTGCCGCGGATTTCGAGTAGTAAAATATCATAATATTACACCGGCTCGCTTCTTTGATGGCTACTCGGTCGAGTACAGGGATGCATGTGCGAGCGGCCGAGACGAAGTTGCCACCGTCGCAAAGCTTGGCTGCGAGCTCTACCTCGGCGCATCCGACTACAATTTGGCAGAATTAGTCGAGCAGGGAGTGCCCGTCGAGCGTGCTGGCGTGCTTGCGCCTTTTCATCGTGTCGAGGAAATCGTCCATGCCGAGGCCGACACGGGTTTGATCGATGCATTGACAGATGGCGCGCGTAATTTCCTCATGGTCGGGCGGATTGCGCCAAACAAGGGGCACCTGGATTTGATCGAAGTCTTTTCAGCGTATGTGCGCGCCTATACCGAGCCGGCGCGACTGTTGCTGGTTGGAAAGATCGACCCTCGTCTGCAAACCTATACCGACTCGATACGGCAGCGCATCGACGAGCACGACTTGAATGATCACGTGCAGTGGATCAATGCGGCCAGCGAGGCGCAGTTGAAGGCCGCCTATCTGAGCAGTCATGTATTCATGATTCTCAGTGAGCACGAGGGATTTTGCGTTCCGCTGATTGAATCGATGGCGCTTGGCGTGCCGATTGTTGCGCATGCGTCGAGCGCCGTTCCGGAGACGCTGGGCGACGCTGGCATTGCTTGGGAGGAAAAAGATTCCTGGCTCTATGCGGCAAGCGCTGCGCGGATCTTTTCCGACGATGAGGCGCGCGGCAATCTGCTCGATTGCGGACGCCGGCGCTATCAGGAGTCTTTCTCCAACGAGGTGTTGAAGAAGCGATTTATCGACTTTTTGGAGCCCGTGTTGTGAGCGCACGAATTGCCATTGTCGTACCGCGTTGTCATGAGCGACTCGTTGGCGGTGCCGAGGCGCTGGCTTGGCAATATGCGCAACTGCTATCTGCGAACTATTCTGTGGATGTGCTGACCTCAACCGCATTCGACTACATGCGCTGGGACAATGATCTCAAGGCTGGAATTGAGCAACGCGAGGACATCACGATTCGGCGCTTTCATGTCGCGCGGGGGCGCACGCCGTATTTTCATTCGTTGCATAAGAACATGCTTGTTGCATTTCCACGTTCAAAAGGAAAGGCACCGACGCAGCGCTACTGCTGGCCGGAGGCACTTGAGGAAGAGTTTATTCGAGCCCAGGGCCCGAACTGTCCGGAACTCAGCGAGTACTTGGCCACGCATGGTGAGGACTACTCGGCGGTTTTCTTTTTGCCCTATCTCTATCCGCCGATCCTGGATGGCATTCGCGCCCTGCGCCATCGGCGCTGGGCGCTGATTCCGGCGCTGCACGATGAGCCGCCGGCGTACTTGAAGACATTCGCAAGAATGGCCAGGTCAGCTCCGCGCATCCTCTGGAATGCGCAAGCGGAGCGTCGGCTCGGTGCACGCATCTGGAACATCAAGGGCGGCAATGTCGTGGCGATGACGGTCGCCACGGAACTCGTCGCACCAGCAGTCGAGCAAAAGCCGTATTTGCTCTACTGCGGTCGCATCGATGTCAGCAAAGGTTGCGCGCAAATGCTTGAAGGGTTCGAGGCGTTCAAATCAGCCAATCCGACCTCGGATCTGCAATTGATTCTGACCGGCAACGATGTTCTCGGCGTCGGCAAGCGCAGGGACGTCCACTATCTTGGTTTCGTCGAGGAGCAGCGCAAATTCGAGTTGATGGCCGGTGCGGTGGCGTTCGTGCAACCGTCGCCTTATGAAAGCCTCAGCATCGTGCTGCTCGAAGCGATGGCCCAGCGCACGCCCGTGATCGTCAATGGCCAATGTGAAGTATTGGTCGACCACGTCAAGGAAAGCGGCAGTGGCATCATCTATCGCAATCCGACCGAGTTCATTGCGGCGATCGGCAGCATGCTTGTACTCCCGTCGAAAAAGCGGGAAATGCACGGCGACAAGGCGCGCGACTACGTATTGCGCAACTACAGTCGGGAACAGATTGCGGCACGACTCGTGGCCGAGGTCGAGGCGCTCGCGGCCAATTGAGTCCCAGCCGTGGTGGCGAGGTGGAGTCGTTGCTCATCCACCCAGCAGGCGCAGTTCGAAACGTGCGCCACCGAGCGTCGCGGAACGTGAAACCTTGAGACTGCCCTTGTAGGCCTTGACGATATCTTGAACGATTGATAAGCCGATACCGTGGCCTTGGACGCGCTCATCACCGCGCACCCCTCGTTGCAGCAGATGATCCACGCGATCCTCTGGAATGCCGGGGCCGTCATCCTCGACAATCAGCTCCATGCCGCCGAACCGGCTGTCCTCGGGTTTGACCGGCCGAGCCGTTACCAGCACGCTGCGCCCGGCCCATTTGAAGGCATTCTCGAGGACGTTGCCGAGCAACTCCATCAGATCGCCCTGATCGCCGCGAAAGCGCGTTTCGGGATCGATCTCGAATTCGCACAGCACATGCTTGTCGGCGTAGACCTTTTCGAGACTGCGCACGATCTCTTCGGCATAGGGTTCAAGCGGCAACGGTGCCGCGAAGGTCTGGCGTCCGGACGTCGCCGCTCGCGAGAGTTGGTAAGCGACGATTTCATCCATTCGTCCGACCTGTTCAAGAACCGTCCAGCGCAGCTGTTTTTCGTCAGTCTCGGCCTCAAGTTGCGTACGCATGACGGCGAGCGGAGTCTTCAAACTATGGGCAAGGTCCGCCAGAGTATTTCGGTAGCGTTTGAGGCGATCGCGTTCGGAATCGATGAAGTTGTTGAGGTTGGCAGCGAGGCCTGAAAGTTCGGCCGGATAGCTGTCGCCAAGATGCTCGGCGGCGCCGCGTTCGACCTGAGTCAGATCGGCGGTCACTTTGCGCAACGGTGCCATGCTCCAGCGCAGAACCGCGAGCAGCAGCAGAATGAGCAGCACACCGAGACCACCGAGCCAAGCAAGCAAAGTGCGACGAAACACTTTGACCTGGGTTTGCAGGGCGGTTCCGTCTTCGGCGATGTTGACGGTCAGCTTGAGTTCTGGCTTGTCTGCCACGGTCCAGCCGATTCCCTGGGAAAGCACGAACAGATTGCCTTGCTCGGTGTGGACGGGCCCCGAGAATTCACTGACGCCTTTTTCGAGTTCGATATTGAAGGGCAAGTTGAGTCCGACCGCGGATGGCGATCGCCATTCGCGATCGGTTGCATTGCGCACATGGTCGCCAACGATGCTCGCGTACAAGCCTGAGGTGGGGCGATCAAAACGCGGATCAGGGCCCACTTCGGGCGGTATCAGGTTGCCGGCACGATTGGTATCTGCGCCGGCAAGATAGGCGTGAAGATATCCCTGAAGCCGATCGCGCTGTGAACTCAACGCCGCATCAAAAAATGCCTGATCAAGTGCAAAAAATGCGAGACCGAGAAAGGCCGCGAGGGCGATGCCCGCCGCGGCCAGAGAACGCGCTTGCAGTGATAGCGGTCGGGCCATCGAACCGGCCCGGATCACGCCGCCGGCGCGGCTGCAATCTCCTCGGCACCGTTGTCCGTTCGCTCCAAGGCAAACCGGTAGCCACGTCCGCGAACCGTTTCAATCGGCTTGATTGCATTGTCCGGATCGAGCTTGCGACGCAGGCGCCCGATGAACACTTCCAGAACGTTCGAGTCGCGATCGAAATCCTGCTGGTAGATGTGCTCGGTCAAATCGGCCTTTGAGACCAATTCACCGGCGTGCATCATGAGATATTCAAGCACCTTGTATTCGTAGCTCGTCAGATCGACCGGGCTGCCATTGGCACTGACCGTTTGCGCAGTTGTATCCAGTGCGATCGGGCCACACTCCAGCAAAGGGCGCGACCAGCCGCTCGCCCGACGCACGAGCGCGTTGATGCGTGCGAGCAACTCCTCGACATGAAACGGCTTGACCAGATAATCATCGGCGCCGTACTTGAGGCCTTGTACCTTGTCCTGCCACGACGAGCGCGCGGTCAGGATCAGGATCGGATAGCTCTGGCCATCCTCACGCAACTGCTTGACCAGGTCCATGCCGGACATCTTCGGCAGGCCGAGATCGATAATCGCAATATCGAACGGGACTTCGCGACCCAGGAACAGGCCTTCTTCGCCATCACCGGCCGCGTCCACTGCGAAGCCATCCCGCTTGAGTCGAGCCGCAAGGGTTTCGCGCAGCGGCGCTTCGTCTTCCACCAGTAGTACACGCATTGCAATCTCCTGTTTATGGGTTCGCTTTGATTTCCAGAACGCGGACCTGGCCGCCATTGGTCAGAATCTTGATGCGATAGATCTTGCGCTTGCCGGTGCGCAAGGTCTGAACACTCAGAACCTTGGCACTGGTGTCGCGCTGCACCTGTTCGACCGCCTCTTGCACGGTGACCTCCTTCGCCAAAGCGACGCTGGAAATCAACATGACCGCAAACGCTGTTGCCAGCGAGGACAATCGGATACGTCCTGGATTTGCAATCATTGCGACAGTCGGGGACTCATTGGCAGCCGTTCGGCTTTCGCGGCATGTGCAGTCTCGGTCGCTGGCTTTGAATTCCCGCTGAACTTGCTGAACGGATTGTGCGAATCCTGCGCAGATACCGATTCAGCAGGATCAGAAAATCTCTCCGACACAGCAGCGCAAGCTGCCGCCCGCTTTCTCGATCTCAGTCAGATCGACGCTGCCGATCGAGAATCCACTTCGGCCAAGCGAACTGATCTGGTCTGCTGTGAGACTGTCCTTGGCCTTATGGCTCATCCATACCCGCTGTGACGAGAGGCTGATCGCGTTCGCCGCGAACGCCTGTTTCTGCGTGATGCTGATCGACACGGCGCCTTCCCGATAAATCGAGGCGATTGCCCTCGCCGCATCGATGTCGCGAAATCCCGATTCGGCAATGATCGCCGCGCGACCGGCGAGAATCGCCAGCACAACGTTGGTGTGGTATTCGCCGTCGGCGAGATCGAAGCAGAAACTCAGGCGCAAGCCGAAAGCGTCATGCATCGCTCGCGCGCCCGCCATGTCGCAGCGCTCGGAAAGTCCGCAATAGCCGATGCCACGAGCACGATCGATGACCAGCGCGCCAGTCAACTCGGCCACAAGATCCTGTGAAGACAGATCGACAATCTCATTGCCGAGGGTTGGACCCAGCCAGTTACGGATATCAGTGCGCCGCGTTTCGCGTTGACGCACGGCATGGCGCATACGACCGATGATCAATCGACCAGGAACCGTTGCGAAGACATTGTTCGGAAAGACGCCGTCGCTGGCGTCCGGATCACCGGGAAAGGTGACGACTGGAACATCTTCGCTGAGACGGCGTGCAAGTTCCGCGTGCTCGGCCAAGGCGCGCAGCGGGTCCGGTTTGCGATCGAGATCCATATAGTTGTTGTCGCTGGCCGACTCGGCTGCCAACGCAAAGTCGACTGGACTGAGCAGGAACGCCGCGCGTGCCGTTGCAGGGAGATCGGGCTTCGGCGCCAGCGATTGAACGGCAGCAAGAAACGACTGTGGATCAGTGACGATCATGCTCGGGATCTTCCCTCACGGTTTTGCGGATGGCAGAAACAGGTGGTCAGATGATCATTGACCATGCCGGTTGCCTGCATGAACGCATACATGATGGTTGAGCCGACAAATCGAAATCCGCGTTTGTGCAAGGCTTTGCTCAAGGCATCCGAGATGCCGCTGGTGGCTGGAACCTCGCTATGCGTCGCCCAGTGGTTGAGCAAGGGCGCTCCGTCAACGTAGGACCACAGCCATGCATTGAAACTGCCGAATTCCTCGATGACCCCGAGCGCAGCACGCGCGTTGTTGCGCGCAGAAAAGATCTTGAGGCGATTGCGAATCAAGCCGGCATCGAGCAGCAAGTTTTCAAGATGCGCATCGGACATCGCGGCGACTTGTACAATATTGAAATCAAGAAAGGCATGGCGGTAGGCGGCGCGTTTGCCAAGCACCGTGCGCCAGCTCAATCCAGCCTGGGCGCCTTCAAGAACGAGGAATTCGAACAGACGCTGGTCGTTGCGAACCGGCACACCCCATTCCTCATCGTGGTAGCGAGTGTAGGGCGGATCGACCGTTTTGCCGACGGCCCAGTTGCAACGTGTCTTGCCGTCTTCGGCCGGTTCGGCTGCGCTGCACGGTGGCAAAGTGATTTTCGGTGGAGAGGATTTCGCAGTCATGTCGGATCACCTGTTCAAGTCGCTGCCTACCAAGGCAAGGCATCCAGATCGACATTGCCACCGCTCAGGATCAGGCCGATGCGTTTGCCGGCAAAGCGTTCGCGATGCTTGAGTACAACGGCCAGCACAATCGCTGCGGACGGTTCGACAACGATCTTGAGGCGCTGCCAGATCAAGCGCATGGCGGCGATTGTTTCGCTGTCCTCGGCCGTGAGGACTTCGACGTTGCGCGAGCGGAGAATCGAAAAATTGATCTCTCCGACCAGGGTGCGCAGACCATCGCAGATCGTATCGGGCACAAACGGACCGACACGCTCACCCTGTTGAAGCGATTCAAACGTATCGGCCGCGCCGGCTGGTTCAGCGGCGATCACCCGGCAACCTGGGGCAAGCGCGCCAGCAGCAATTGCGCTGCCACAGATCAAGCCGCCGCCGCCGACCGGTGCGATCAGAATATCGAGGGGTCCGCTTTCGTCGATCAGCTCCATGGCGGCAGTGCCTTGTCCAGCGATCACCGCGGTATTCGTGTAGGGGTGCACGAGACATGCACCGGTTTGCTGACGCACCGCCTCGGCCGCCAGTTCGCGCGCCGCAGTCGTTGCCGCACAGCGATGCAGGGTTGCGCCATAGCCCTTGATTGCCTCGACCTTGGAGCGTACAGCCCCTTCGGGAACCACCACATGGACCGGAATGCCGCGTGTGCTTGCGGCAAGTGCAAGTGCCGCGCCATGATTGCCCGAGGAATGCGTAACGACGCCGTTCTCGGCGCTCGCATCATCAAGCGACCAGACCGCGTTGCAGGCACCGCGAAACTTGAATGCACCGACGCGCTGGAAGTTCTCGCATTTGAACAGCAGATCGGCGCCAGCAAGCGCATCGAGCGTCCGTGATTGCAGCACCGGTGTCACATGCGCATGCGCGGAAATTCGCGCCGCGGCCGCCTGGATGTCGGCGAATGTGACAGCTTCGGATGGGGTGTCAGCGGTCATCGGTGATGTCCTCTCGGCGAGGACGCAAACAATACAGGTTGGTCGGCATGATCGTGTAGTGCTTCACAGTGCAAACGCGCCATGGTCAGATGCTCGATTGGAAATCCATCAGCCATTGCTCATCCATGAACAAACCCGTGATACGCCTCGAAGACTATCGCCCGCCCGCCTGGCTCATGCAAACGGTCGATCTTGATTTCGATCTCGACGTAGAGCAAACAGAAGTCACCGCGCGATTGGCCTTGATCCAGGATCCGACCCAGGGCGACGTTGACCTTCGACTGGATGGTGTGGGCATCGAGTTGCTCGAACTTCGCCTCGATGGACGTCTGCTCGATATCTACGAATATCAGATCGACGCAGATTCGCTGACGATTCCCGATGTGCGTGGCAGCGTCGTCGTCGAGACGCGATCACGCATCCGCCCCGTCGACAACAAGGCGATGCAAGGAGTGTATTTGAGCGGCAGTGTTGATGAAGGTTTCATCCTCAGTCAGTGCGAAGCCGAGGGATTTCGCCATATCACCTGGTCTGTCGATCGACCGGATGTGCTTGCTCGATACTGCGTGACCTTACGCGCACGCCGCGAGCGCTTTCCAATACTCCTCGCAGGTGGCAATCCCGATGCGATGGGGGATCTCGACGAAGGTCGCCATTGGGCGCGATTTGTCGATCCACAGCCGCGGCCGAGCTACCTTTTTGCCGTCGTTGCCGGGCAATTGGACGCGATTGAAGACAGCCACGTCACGGCCGAGGGGCGACACGTATCGCTGAAGATCTGGGCGCAGAAGGAAGTCGTCGAGCGATGTCGGTATGCGATGGACTGCCTCAAAGCAGCCATGTGCTGGGACGAGCAGGAATTTGGACGCAATTACCAACTCGATGTTTTCCACGTGGTGGCCACCGACGATTTCACCCTCGGCGCGATGGAAAATACCGGTCTCAATATCTTCAACTCCAAATATCTGCTGGCGGATCCCCTGCACGCCACCGATGACGACTATCGACACGTGCTTGCCGTCGTTGCCCATGAGTATTTTCACAACTGGACGGGCAATCGGGTGACCTGCCGCGATTGGTTCCAGCTGTGTCTGAAGGAAGGATTGACCGTTTACCGCGAGCAGGAATTTGTTTCCGATTTTGCTTCGCGCACGCTGCGTCGCATTGAGGATGTGCGCACGCTGTGGCGCGCGCAATTCAGCGAGGATTCCGGCCCACTGGCGCATCCGGTGCGGCCTTCGGAATACAGCGAGATCAACAATTTCTATACCGCGACGGTATACGACAAGGGCGCGGAGGTCGTGCGTATGCTCGCGACCTTGCTCGGCCGTGAAGGTTTCCGTCGTGGCATGGATCTGTATTTCGAGCGCCATGATGGGCAGGCCGTGACCGTTGAGGATTTTATCGCTGCATTGGGTGACGCGAACGGTCGTGATCTTGCGCCGTGGCTGGTCTGGTACACCCAGGCAGGTACGCCCCAGCTGAGCGTTGACAGCAGCTACGATGCGACGCAACGCCGTTTTGATCTGCGAATTTCACAACAGGTAAAAGCGACTCCCGGGCAGGAGCAAAAACATCCCTTGCCGATTCCGCTGGCGCTGGCCTTGTTTGATCGTGACGGCAATCGCCTCATGATTGAATGCGACGGTGTGGCGGTGGGCGTTTCTGAGACGGTCCTTCTGCTGGACAGGCCCAGCGCACGATTCAGCTTCCGCAATCTCGGCAGTGAACCGATTCCTTCGCTGTTGCGAGGCTATTCTGCGCCGGTTCGCACCGTGCAAGCCGCCCATTGGCGGTCGCTCGCGATGCTCGCCGGGCATGAAGATGATGGATTCAATCGTTGGCTCGCTTCGGATTCTCTGGCTCGGGAACTGTTTGCGACTTGCCTTCAGGGAACGTTGCCGAGTGGTGGTGCTTTCGACGCATGGATCGCGAGTTTGCGCGCGGGGTTCGAAGCTGCCGACCTCGAACCGTCCACGTTTGCCGAAATGCTGACCTTGGCCGACGAAGGAACGCTCGGCGAGGCTTTGACCGAGATCGATCCCGAAGCGCTGCATGGCGCGCGATCGCGGCTTGAGGTTTCGATGGCCATAGCACTTGAGAGCGATCTGTTGCATCGATATCACGCACTCGCTGTCGCGTCGAAAGAAGGCATGGGCGCTTCCGCGCAATCTCGGCGACGCTTGCGTAATCGCTGCCTTGCACTCTTGTGTGCCGCCGATTCAAAACATCACGCGTTGGCCCATTGCCATTACCGTGACGCGCTTTGTCTCAGCGACAAATTAGCCGCCTTGACGTGCGTGGTTCACGGTCAAGATGCGGATTCCGGGAGTGTGCTCGATGATTTCGCTGTGCAGTACTCGGATGCGGCTACGGTCATGGATCGCTGGTTCATGGTTCAGGCGACCGTTCCTGACGAGCAAACCCTGTCACACGTTGACACGTTGACTCGTCACGTTGCGTTTCGCTGGGACAATCCGAACAAGGTCTATGCCTTGCTGCTTGGGTTTGCGCTGCGAAATACACGTGGATTCCATCGCGCCGACGGTGCCGGCTACCGATTTATAGCCGATGCGATCATTCGGCTTGACCAGAGAATGCCTCAGGTGGCGGCACGTTTGGCGACATCATTCGGTTCATGGCAGCGCTACGAACGAGGACGTCGCGAACTGATGCGATTGGAATTGGCGAGAATCCAGAATGTCCGATCGTTGTCTGCCGATCTGACCGACATTGTGCGGCGTAGTTTGGGTGGAATCTTCGCGGCAGGCTCGCCAGTTGGCTGAAAAACTTGAAACGCGTGACATGCGGGAGCATCTTGGTCAGTACCTGACTTACGCGATAGCGTGTGGAGAACATCATGAGACGTCCTCTGTTCGGTTTGCTGCCCCTGTTGCTGCTGACTGCTTGTGCGAGTACCGGCAGCAACTACTACAGTTACGAAGGCCGTGGTGACTATTACTACGGTTCCACTGCCGCCGAAGTGGTGATCGATTCATCGGGGTATGGCTACGGCTCCATTGGTGCGGGTTTTGGCTACGGATATGGATTTGGCGGTTACGGGTATGGCAGTCCGTATTCGTATTACGGATATGGCTACCAACCGGTCTGGTGGATTCCCTCGTATCCGCACTACGATCCAACCGAATGGCGCGACAGTCGCGCTCAGCATGATCGTGCGTCACGCAGCGCGCTTGCGCGCCGCGACACGATCCAGGCGCCCGCTTCGGCGAAGTGGTTTCGACAGCAGCAGGCATCGCGGGCCAGCTTCATGAGTCCGACTGCGCGGCCGAATTCATCGTCAGAGCGGACGCCCTCATCGTATCAACGCGCTCCGCTCAGCCGTGGCACGGCTCCCATTCGCCGTTCGTCGACGATTCAATCCGCGCCATCCGTGATTCGCAACGCACCGGCACCGGCACCCGCGCCTATGCGCTTGTCGCCGCCGCCGCCGCACCCCTCTTCACGGCGTCAATAGTTGGGATGTCAAAGTTTCGACGAAAAAAAACCGCGCATTGCTGCGCGGTCGACCGATCCCCCCAGGGATTTCAACGTGTGGCGTTGCTTCAGGCTGGCAGACGGCTCAGCGCTTCATTGATGCGAGCGCGGCGACTTTCCAACTGCTGCAATTGGGATGTGGTTTGTTCGATCGCGGACGTGCCGCGCATGTCCTGCATGGCCATCTCAAGGCGACCGAGTTCGATCATCAAATCATGACGAAGAAAGAGTGGGTTCAGACTCATCGTGGCGGAAGTAAGCATGGTGGTGAACTCCTAGGGATTCGGGTGGATGTTTTAGTATTAGCAAAGGGCGTGCCAACTACGGGATATCCTGAAATTTGACTGAATGATCGAGATAAGTGAGAAATGGTTGACGTTTCTTGTCGTAAAATGACCGGCGATGACTGGCAACAACAGGGTCTGCCGGTTTTCCGCGATTTAGGTCACAGTCTGTCAATCGCTGTTACCGATATGGTTCAATTCGCTGTCCGAACGAGATGTCGTGCCCTTTTGCGTGCGGCATCGACAGATCGGTCCAGTGACCAGTCAAATCTGGCATCCGGCATATGGTCCTCTTGGATCCCCCCTGTTCCTATGACCGCCGGGTGCCAGCCTTATTCAAGGTTCGCGCTTGGTCAGCTGGGTTTGGGCTTTACAGGGATTGGTGGCGAAGCGCTCGTTGCTCGCCTGCTTGGGAATTGAGCGGCGTGGCGGAACCGAGCGAAGCGCAGAAATCCGCGTCCACCAGGTGCGCAGCTTCAAACGTGGGTAGCGACCTGCCGGGTTTCCGCCTCCAGGCGCCGTGAGATCACTCAAGACAGCGCAAAGACATGCGCAATTGTCGTCAAGGTGCAAGCTCCCACCGGCACGTGGCCAGCCCCTGAATTCCGACCTTCGCGTGCTCGCATACGCTTAGCGCCGGTGGGAGTGCAATGAAACGTCAGCAGATTTCGTGCCAATCGGGCAGGCTTGGTTGGCCGCAATAGTCCGGACAGTTCATGCCTGGCGCACGCCTTCGCCTGTCCTTTCAATTCACGAGATTTTCCGCCCATTCGGCGATAGCGCCCGCGCTGGTCTCAACCGCGAAAAACAGCGCGAATCCAACGTCCCGCGCGATCCACGTGGGTATTCGCGAAAAGTCCGGGCTAGAATTGCGCGATTGACTCCAGTGCTTCACGCCCATGTCTGCAATCCCATTCCATCAATTTGAAGTCATCGTTGTCGGTGGTGGTCACGCCGGCACCGAGGCGGCACTGGCTGCCGCCCGCAGTGGCGCGCGCACTTTGCTGCTTAGTCACAGCATCGAAACGATCGGGCAGATGAGCTGCAATCCGGCCATTGGTGGCATTGGCAAAGGCCACCTCGTGCGCGAGATCGATGCACTTGGCGGCGCGATGGCGCACGCGGCCGATCGCGCCGGGATCCAGTGGCGTACCTTGAATGCCTCGAAGGGGCCGGCCGTGCGCGCCACCCGTTGTCAGGCCGATCGTGTTCTGTACAAGGCGGCCATTCATTCGCTCGTCGAATCCCAGCCTGGACTTCAGTTGTTTCAACAGGCCGTCGATGACCTGCTTATTGAAGGAGGTCGCGTGACCGGCGTGTTGACCCAGATGGGTTTGCGCTTTCATGCGCCGACGGTTGTGCTGACCGCGGGCACCTTTC
>JBBQTY010000020.1:0-30508 GCA_038234445.1 Lysobacterales bacterium | reverse complement strand
GTCATCTTGCGCTCAACGCGGGTCGGGAGCTGTTCGCTCGGTTTGAGTTGGACGACGTGCAGGCTGTTGTCGACGATGGCGCCGTCGTGGAGGAATTCGAGATGGGTGGCGACGGCTTCAGTCTTGAATTGTTCGTTTGAGCGCAGTCGATGACTGCAGTTGCTCGCAAGTAGATGCGGGTGTTCGGCGAAGAAAGTCTGCAGGGTCGAGCGGCGCATCGGATACGGATTGTGGAACAGCCGGTAATAGCGATCCTCAAAGCCGGCGATACGCGCGCTGAGTTGTTGGGATTCAAGATTGCCAACCTTCTGCTCGCGTGAGCCGCGCAGGCGCTTCAATGCATTGAGAAGGCGACTGGGCCAGGTTTTTCCGGACTGCATGCGCCAAAGTCCGCGTTGGACGACTTTGCCATCGCGGAAAAAATCTTCCGGCTTCACATTGCGCAAAAGAAACATGTCGTCATTGAAGTAGACGAAGTTCTCGGCCAAGCCTTCGATGCGCCAGAGCATCGTGATGATCGAGCGGCTGTTGAAGGTCGGCAGGTGTTGTTCGAAACCTGCAAAGATTTCGCGATGATCGACGACGTTGAAACGATCGGCGAACTCGCTGTCACGCAGCCGTTCAACAATCGCCGGCGTCTGCCCGTCAACAACGATATGGATTCTTCTGAACCACGGCGCGAAGCGCATGATCGAGCGGATGCACCAGTCGATTTCACCGGCATCGTTGAAGCGAGTACGGTCGGCCGTTGCAGGTCTCGATTTGCCGGATTGGGCAAGCCAGGCATCAAGCTTGGCTTGGTGCGCAGGATCGGCACCATCGACCCAGGTGATGACTGCGTCGACTGTCATTCAGCAGCTCTCGAAATCAATGACGGCACATTGTCGTTGGTATCAACGATCGGGCGTATCACCGAATTCGACTCCTGTGCTCGATTTTTCAGAAATCGAGGTCAGGTGATCGATCCTCGCTGGGAACCCGCCTGCCATTCGGCAGGGGGGCAGCAATTTTTACCAGATTTTTACCTGACTGTCGCCGTCGCGGACCATGGCATCGCCAGTCTTGCACTCAAACGCGGTCGCGAAAGCCGGCATGTTCGAAGGCGCTCCAATGGCGCGGAAGCCACTCGGCGAGTGCGGGTCGGTGTTGAGCAGCACTTCGAGGCGCTTCTCGCGCGAGTTGCCACGCCAGACGCGTGCCCAGTTGAGGAAGAAGCGTTGATCTTCGGTGTATCCGTCGATCTTCGCACCGGCTTCGGCGGGATTCTTCTTCAGCGCGGCCTGCAGGGCGTCGTAAGCGATCGCGGTACCGCCGAGATCGGCGATGTTTTCGCCCAAGGTCAGCTGGCCGTTGATGTGCTTGCCGGGGAGTGGCTCATAGCCATTGAACTGGTCGACGAGTTTCTTTGTGCGTGCCTCGAAGGCCTCGCGATCTTCCTTGGCCCACCAGTTGGTGTTGTTGCCTTGGGCGTCGAACTGGCTGCCCTGGTCATCGAATCCATGGCTGGCTTCATGACCAATGACTGCGCCGATACCGCCGTAGTTGATCGCATCGTCGGCCTTGGCATCGAAGAACGGCGGCTGCAGGATCGCGGCCGGGAAATTGATCGTATTGTCGGAGGGGTTGTAGTAAGCATTGACTGTCTGTGGAGTCATGCCCCAATCCTTGCGATCGGTAGGCTTGCCGATCTTGGCGATTTCGTAGTCGTAGTTGAACTGCGTGGCCGCTGCAACATCCGCGAAATAGCTGTCGCCGGTCAGGCTCAGACCGGACCAGTCACGCCAGGTTTCCGGATAGCCAATCTTCGGCAGAAAGCTTGACCATTTCTCCAGCGCCTTGGTCTTGGTCGCATCACTCATCCAGTCGAGTTTTTCGATGCGTGCCTTGAGTGCGGCCTGCATGTTGGTGACGAGTTCTTCGGCGCGTGCCTTGGATTCCGGCGGGAACGCCTTGGCGACATAGAGTTCGCCGAGGGCCATGCCGAGTTCGTCGTTGACCGTACCGAGCACGCGCTTCCAGCGCGGCTCGTTTTCTGCCTGACCATTCAGCGTCTGCTTGTGGAAGGCAAAGCTTTCCTGCTGGAACGGCGTCGACAAATAGGGCGAGGCACCATCAGCAAAGTGGTAAGCGAGGTAAGCCTTCCAATCAGCGACTGGAACCGTGGCAAGCATCTTGTCGACTTCAGCGAAAAATTTCGGCTGTGAAAGCGAGAAGCCATCGGTCACTTCGGCTTTCTGCGCAGTGAAGAATGCTTTCCAGTCAAAGTGCGGAGTGACTTTGTTGGCCGCTTCGATGCTGACAAAGTGGTATTGATTTTCCGGGATGCGTAAGTCGACGGGGGCAAGCGATGCCTTGGCCAATCGCGTTTCGAAAGCAAGTACCGCATCCGCCTGCTTCTTCGCGGAAGCGGAGTCTGCGCCGATCAATTCAAGCACCTTGGCAATATGCGCGACATAGGCATCACGCAATTCGGCATGCTCAGGCTTGTCGTAGTAATCACGCGTCGGCAGTCCGAGACCATCCTGCATGGCGTAGCCGATCTTGCGGCTTGAATCCTTGAAATCGGCTTCGGCGCCAAGGGAGAACACAGCACCCATGCCGCGCGAGAAGCTGTCGTTCAAATAGGCGACGACTTCTTTGGACGATTTCAATGCGTCGATCTTGGCCAGCTCGGGCTTGATCGGATCGTAACCGAGCGCATCGATTGCCGCTTCGTTCATGCCGGCCTTGTAGAGCGTACCAATCTTCTGCTCGGTTGAACCGGCAGGCGCATCGGTTTTTGCGGCGGCCTCGACGATATCGTGTTGCGTATTGAGACTCGCTTCGCGCAATACATCGAACGTGGTCCAGCGCGTCTTGTCGGCCGGAATGGGATTGGCGGCGATCCATTTTGAGTTGACGTAGCCGTTCAAATCCGTGCAAACGTTGATCGAGCTGTCGATCTCACTTGTGTCGAATGCCACGTGCGTTGGCGTCGGTGTCTCGACGACCGCGGGAGCTACCGGCGCCGGTGCAGCGGTCGGAGTGGTCTCGGCGCTCTCCTGCTTGGGCCCACATGCGCTCAGCGCGAGCGAAATGCCCACGGCGATAGCCAATGGTTTCAAGGAACGAATCTTCATGGGAACTCCTGACAATAGTGGATTGCGCATATGCTGCCTGGCGAGGAACGAAGCCGGCGAGACGAGGTCGAACACCGTCTTGGCATTTGCGAGTGGGCCGATAAACCGGTCAAGCTTATGCGAGCGGACTGGGATGTGTCAGTGTCGAAGGTCATTGCTGCTTTTGCGTTGCCACTCGGACATGCGCCAACGATAATTTGTCCCTCGTGATTCGATGCTTGCCGACCGGCAGGGCGTTTCGCGAGGATTTGTCACACCCCAAGGAGAAAAGAAATGCGAATGAAGCGCGTGATTGCCTGCCTGCTTGCCTTGACCATTTGCCCTCTCGTGCACGCCGCCGAGTTTGATCTGGCGAAATTCGATATGGTCATGCCATCGGTTTACTCGAACATGATCCGCGATGCCTCCCAAGCCTATGGGAACAAGCGCTATGACAAGGCCTTTGACAAATTCCAGCGCCTCGCATGTGCGGGTGACAAGCAGAGCCAGTCCGCGCTTGGTCGCATGTACATGCTCGGCGAAGGCACGAAGCGTGACGATCTGACCGGTTACGCCTGGCTGAAGCTCGCCGCCGAAATGGTCTACCCGAAATACCAGGCCGTCGTCCGGCAGATTGAGGAGGCGATGACGCCCGAGCAGACCAAGGTGGCAGGTGAGCTCGTCGCGGATCTCAGCTCCCGCTACAGTTTCAGAGCGAGCCGCATGGGTTGCACCCTGAGCGCTTCCAAAGGTGGCCACATCATCGATCAGATCATCTGCACGCCGCAGAATCAGGGCAATCGACTGCTGCTGAGGAAATGCGACGTTTTTCCAGCGGAATGAGCCTCAGACCGGACTACGCATGAATAGTCCGGGCTCTGTTCACACGCGGTCAACGGCCGCAGCGGTATCCGCTAGAGGGACGATCGACGGATTCCACTGCGCCGTGAACGGAAGCGTGTCGGCACCGACCGCGCCGGCGGAGAGCAGGAAGGCCATCGCCTGGTCGACACTCCAATCAGTTGCCGTGAGTTGTTCGACTGGCACGATTTCGAGATAGCCGCCCGTCGGGTTCGGTGTCGTCGGTACGTAGACGGCGGCGAGTTCACGACCGCCGGCATCGTGGAATATGCGGGTTACGAAGCCGATCGATTTCATCTCGGGCGAGGGGAAGTTGATCATGACCACGCGCTGGGTTCCGCTCGGCTTGTTCTGCAGCACCGACATGAGCTTTTTCGTGCCGCCATAAATTGAATGCACGATTGGAATGCGCTCGATCAGCCGATCCACGCTTTCAATCAAGCGTCGACCGAGCACAAAGTTGGCAGCAAAGCCGACCAGATACAGCGAAACCAGGGTGATCGCGAAAGCGATCAGCGAGATCAGCCAGGGCTGGCCCAGGAACTCGCCGGTTGCCGGCGAAGTGCTGCCGAGTGCTGATACAAAACCCGCGACGAGCGGGGCGCTGACTTCGGACAACAGGCCGAAGACAAACTTGAACACCATCCAGGTCAGCCACAACGGCACAAAAGTCAGCAAGCCGGTAATCAGGTAACGCTTGATGTAGAGCTGTCGCTTGGCCATGACGGTTCCGCAATACGAAACCGCATTATCAGGGCAATCGCACGATGCAGCCAGAAGCCCGCAATTGTGTGATCTGTGCTGAAGGATCCGCAGGCACCAATGGCGCAAACGCTGCACTCGTGGCAGTCTCGACCGTCCGCCACTTTTCATCAAAGCCGGGTTCGTATCGAAAATGGCCGCTGAATCAGGTTCGCCGATCCACTTGTCGGGTACTCCGGGCGGCGAGGCGTTTCCGCTCGCAAGCGCATTGACGCCGCGTCCTTTCATCGTTGCCACGATGGGATTGCCCGGTGCTGGCAAGAGCATCGTCGCGCGCGCCATCGAGGATCAACTCGGTCTGCGCCGAATCTGTCGTGACCAGATTCGCGCGGCGATGTTTCCGCGCTGCAACTTCAGCTTCATCGAAAAGCGCGCGGCCTACCGCAGCTTGCTGCTCGCGCTTGAAATCAATTGCATGCTTGGCGTCGGCAGCGTTCTCGATGGCATGACCTTCTCTCGCCGCAGCGAGCTCGATCGAGTCGCCGAGGTCGGCGCCAAATTTGGCATCGTCACGATTCCATTGCTGGTCGATTGTCCGGTCGAGATCGCCAGGGAGCGCGTTGCCCGGGATCTCGCCACAAACCGTCATCTGGCCGGCGATCGCACGCCGGAAACCGTCAATGATGTGATGGCGCGGCGCGAACCGGCCCCAGAAGGGACCTTGATCGTCGATGCAACCTTGCCGGCCGCTCAGATGTGTCGCGCGGCCATCGCACTCTTGCGTGAAAGCATCGCGGCGGCTGCCCTTCGTCCAATCTGAACACGAAGTACGGCGAGATTCGGGCAAATGGCGCCGCACTGCGGCGATAATGCGCGGATGACCAATATCCTGCTGTCCACACTCAATGCCCGCTATGCCCACGCATCGCTCGGGCTGCGCTATCTGCGCGCCAATCTTGGCGTGTGGCGCGACACCTCAGCGCTCCGCGAATTCGTCATCGGGCAAAAGACCGAGGAGATAGTCGAGAAGCTGCTCGCGGAAAATCCGCAAATTATTGGCCTCGGTGTGTATATCTGGAACGTTGAGGAGAGCACGCGTCTGGTCGCCCAGCTCAAGGCCCTGGCGCCTGACGTGATCATCGTGCTTGGAGGCCCTGAGGTCAGTTACGAGGTTGAGGAGCAACGCATCTGCGCACTGGCCGACTACGTGATCACAGGCTGGGGCGATGTCAGTTTCGCCAAGCTTGTCGGGCAATTGATGGTAGGTGAGCGCCCGCAAGGCAAGGTGATCGTTGGCGTGCAGGCGCCGTTGCCGGCCATTGCATCACCTTATTCCGAGTACACCGAGGAGGATGTGCGCCAACGTCACCTCTACGTAGAGGCTTCACGCGGTTGCCCGTTCAAATGCGAGTTCTGCCTGTCAGCGCTGGACAAGACCGCCTGGCCGTTTCCGCTTGATAGCTTTCTTGCTGATCTGGAAACCTTGTACGCGCGCGGCGCACGCCAGTTCAAATTCGTCGATCGCACCTTCAATCTCAAGGTCGACACCTCGCTGGCGATTCTTGATTTCTTTCTCGGCAAACTCGAAGCCGCGCCCGAAGATCCGGTTTTCGTGCACTTTGAGCTGATTCCCGATCATCTGCCCGAGTCCCTCAAGGAAAAGATCGTGCAATTCCCGGATGGCACGCTGCAGTTCGAGATTGGTATCCAGAGTTTTGATCCGATCGTGCAGGCGCGCGTATCGCGACGGCAGAAGAATGATGTCGCCGCCAGCAACCTTGAATGGCTGCGTCGTGAGACGCACGCGCATCTGCATGTGGATTTGATCGCGGGTCTGCCCGGCGAAGCCATGGCGAGCTTTGCCACGGGGTTCGATCGACTGGTCAGGCTGGCGCCGCACGAGATCCAGTTCGGCATCTTGAAGCGCTTGCGAGGTGCGCCGATCGCTCGACATACGATCGACTATGGGCTGCGCTTCAATCCCGATCCGCCCTACAACATTCTTGCCACCGATGCGGTGGATTTTCCAACCATGCAGCGACTTGTGCGCTTTTCGCGCTATTGGGACATTGTTGCAAATTCCGGACGCTACACGCGCTCATTGGCTTTGCTGCTCGGCGACGATCCGTTCGCTCGGTTTCTCGTCTTCAGCGATTGGTTGTATGCGCGAACCGGGCAGACCCACGCGCTGGCGCAGGAGCGCCTCGTGCATCTGCTGCATGAGCATCTTTGCGAAGCTGCGCACTTGCCTGAGAGTGAAATCAGCGAAGCACTGCTCGCCGATTATCGGGCAACGGGAGGACGCAGCCGTTTGCGCTTCGAGACGGGCGCGGTCGAGCGAGTGGCGCCGAAAACGCGTAAATCAAAAGCGACCCCGGAACGTCAGGCTCGACATCTGCAAGTTTGAAGCTCGATCGGCACGTCATAAGATTCCTGGAAGCAGCCACCAGCTGCGCTTTCGATAAGCGCCCCACTCGGGATGGCCCGACATGCTGACCTCTTTGATGACCATGTTCGTCGAGAACATCGTGCCCCAGAAAAACGCCAGCACGAGTGCCGGAATCCAGTGCCAGGCGAGCAAGGCGAACGCTCCGTAGACCATCATCTCGCCGAGGTAATTCGGGTGGCGAATAGTCTTGAACATGCCGTCAGTGATCAGACCCTTGCGCAGTTTCAATGTGCAGTATTTCTGTACATCTGCGCACGTCGTGATGATGCAGCCGAGCAGGCATGTCAGCACGCACAGACTGATCCATATCGGTTGCGGTAGCGGATAGTCCATCGAGGAATGCCCAGAGATGATCAGCCAACCGGCCAGCCAGTAGAGCGCAAGTCCGGCGGCGCCGAAGATGCCGGCAAGAATCGTCGTTCGATGCTGCCATTTGGCATCGGGGAACAGCAGGTCCTTGATCAGCCAGTTGATGCCGTAACCACCATGCAAGGCAAGATAGATCCAGGCGGCGATCGAAGTTGCGGCGGGTGACTTATCCGAATAGAACCAGATCAACAGTGAGAAGAAGGGTAGCGATCCGGCCTTCTGGATGTTGATGATCGTGGCCAGCTTGAACGGCCGTGGTCCACCGCCAATATCGAACATGATCCATTGGTTGAAACGTTGCAATGCGATCGCCCAGGCAGGAGCCTTGCCAGACGTGATGTTCGATGCTGAATGGGACATGCGGAATTCCGAGATAGCGAGATGGCAACCATCATCAGCATCGCAAAACCAGACTTCGCTGCACACCCTTCCAGCGGAACGCATCGTCCCCTTGGTTTTGTAGGAGCCCCTTCAGGGGGGGGAGCTTTCCGCAAACCGAAGCGGGGGAGCTCGCCCGTCAACGGGCTCCTACAGAAGCCGAGTGCCCTGCGCCATCGCGCAAATTCGGCATCGAATCGGCAAAAAGTGTAGCCTCGGCTTTTCCAGGCGCAACCCAGGTGATCAAGATGAAACTCGATATCAACGGTCGGGAGCAGGAGGTTGATGCGACCGACGACATGCCCCTGTTATGGGTATTGCGTGACGTGGTCGGATTGACCGGCACCAAATTCGGTTGCGGCATTGCCCAATGTGGCGCTTGCACGGTGCACGTCGATGGCTCGCCAATTCGCTCCTGTGTAACGCCGGCTTCAGCCTTGGTCGGCAAGAGGATCACCACCATCGAAAGCCTTGGACTCGATGGCTCGCATCCGGTTCAACGCGCCTGGATCGAACACGATGTCGTGCAATGTGGATACTGCCAATCCGGACAGATCATGTCGGCGGTAGCCTTGCTCAAGGTGACGCCAAAGCCGACCGATGCCGATATCGACGCGGCCATGGCCGGCAACATCTGCCGCTGCGGCACCTATCAGCGCATCCGATCGGCCGTGCATCGCGCCGCCGAATTGAGCGAGGAGAACCATCATGACGCGTGATCTCGGAGAAGTCTTGCAGCCTTCGCGTCGACGTTTTCTTGGCACCACGGCCTCGCTGGCCGGTGGTCTGGTCATCGCTTGTTTCGTGCCGTTCGGACGAGGCCGCCTGTTCGCCCAGGAAGGTGCCGCCCCCGCCACAGCGGCGATGGATCCCAATGCCTTTGTGCGCATTGGCCGCGACAACACGATCACGATCCTGATCAAGCATTCGGAAATGGGCCAGGGCGTCGCCACTTCGCTGCCGATGGTTGTCGCCGAAGAACTGGATTGCGACTGGTCAAAGGTACGCATGGAAAACGCGCCGAATGCGCAGGTCTATGCGAACAGCGCGTTCGGCATCCAGGGCACCGGTGGATCGACGAGTACGCTCGAATCGTTCGACCAGATGCGCCAGGCCGGTGCGATGGCGCGCGCGATGCTCGTTGAAGCGGCTGCACAAAAGTGGAAAGTCGATGTCTCGGCTTGCCAGACGGAAAATGGTTTTGTGATTTCGGGTGCGCACAAAGCGAGCTATGGCGAACTCGCCGACGCAGCCGCCAAGCTCAAGGCGCCGGCGAAGGTCACTCTCAAGGATCCCTCGAAGTGGACCTTGATCGGCAAGCCAACCCGACGCATTGACAGCCTGTCCAAGGTCACCGGCACGGCCGGGTTCGGCATGGATGTGAAGCGCCCGGGTCTGCTGACTGGCGTGATCGCGCGCGCACCGGTTTTCGGCGGCAAGGTCAAGAGTTTCGACGCAACGAAAGCCAAGGCAGTGCCTGGTGTGGTCGATGTGGTTCAAGTTCCGAGCGGCATCGCCGTCCTCGCCGAGCACTTCTGGGCGGCAAAAAAAGGCCGGGATGCGCTGCAGATCGATTGGGATCTCGGTGACGGCACCAAACTGTCAACGGTCGCCATGCGTGCCGATTATCGCCAGCGGGCCAAGGCGTCCGGTGCAATCGCCAAGCAGGCCGGCGATGTCGATTCAGCGCTGAAAGCGGCCAGCAAGCGCATCGAGGCGGAGTACGAAGTTCCATTCCTCGCCCACGCGCCGATGGAGCCGCTTAATTGCACGGTCGAAATTGGCAAGGATGGTTGCGAGATCTGGACCGGCACGCAGTTCCAGGGTGTCGACCAGGGTGTGGTCGCGCAGATCCTCGGAATCAAACCCGAGCAGGTGAAGATCCATACGCAGTTTCTGGGTGGTGGTTTTGGACGTCGCGCGAATCCGCACTCGGATTTCATCGCTGAAGCGGTGAATGTGGCCAAGGCCGCGAATAAGCCGGTCAAAATTGTCTGGACGCGTGAGGACGATATCCACGGCGGCTACTATCGGCCGATGTGGTTGTCGCGTTTTTCGGCCGCGCTCGGTGCCGATGGAAAACCCTCCGCGTGGTCGCATACGGTCGTCGGCCAGTCGATTATGGCCGGCACCCCGTTTGCCGCATTTTCGATCAAGGATGGCATCGATTCCACCTCCGTCGAAGGCTCGGCTGATTCACCCTATCTTGCGGCAATTCCTGCACATCGCGTCGATTTGCATACGCCCGAGAGTCCGATCCCGGTCCTCTGGTGGCGCTCGGTAGGTCACTCGCATACCGGCTTCGTCATGGAAAGCTTTGTCGACGAACTCGCGCACGCGGCCAAAATCGATCCGCTTGAATACCATCGCAAACTCTTGCCGGCTGAGTCACGCAACTTGCGTGCGCTGGAACTGGCGGCGAAATCGTTCGGTTGGGGCAAGCCGTTGCCGAAGGGCCATGCCGCTGGACTTGCTGCGCATGAATCGTTCGGCAGCCATGTCGCGCATGTCGCCGAAGTGTCGGTCGAAAAGGGCAAGATTCGCGTGCATCGAGTGGTCTGCGCAATCGACTGCGGCCCCGTGGTCAATCCGCTGACGATTGAGGCGCAGATGCAATCAGCGATCGCTTTCGGCTTGAGCGCCGCGCTGCACAGTGAAATCACCTTCAAGGACGGCCAGGTCGAGCAAAACAATTTCAATGACTATGTGGTGCTGCGCATCGACGAGATGCCCAAGGTCGAGGTACATATTGTTCCGAGTACCGAGAAGATGGGCGGTGTCGGCGAACCGGGTCTGCCGCCGATTGCTCCAGCGGTCGCGAATGCCGTGTTCGCATTGACCGGCAAGCGTTTGCGCAAGTTACCGCTGACGCTTGCTTGATTCGCTACGTTGGACGCGAACTCCGTCTATTCGCAGATTGCGGAGTACGAGTCCAATGAATCCAAGTGCGGCGCCGCTTTCCTCACAATCGCTTCCTGGGAAGGCAGGGGCCAATGCCTTTCCGCTCTCGGAGCACTCTCCGTTGGGGCGCGGCATCCCTGCCATTTTTCACTCGGCTCTCACTGCTCGTCATCTCGGCGAACGCCGGGATCGAGTGACTTTGCTCTTTCGACCTCGAATACGCGTGCTCAAAAAGAAAGAGTGAACATGTTCCATAGCGTGCTGAAGTCGAGCCTGCCCTGAGCTTGTCCAAAGGTCGGCGCAACGGATCACTTGATGTCTTGGTGATCTGAAGTAACAAGACAGACAGGGCGCCCATCCTTGACCACGCCGCGCACCTGGCGCAGGCATTCAACATCCTTGAGCGGATCGCAGGCAACGGCGACGAGGTCGGCGATCTTGCCGACTGCAATCGAACCGAGGTCCTTGTCCTTGTCGAGCAATCGCGCCGAGTCGATCGTGGCCGAGCGAATCGCCTGCAATGGGGTGAGGCCATAACGCACCATGTAGGCGAACTGGCGCGCATCATCACCATACGGATAGACGCCGGCATCGGTGCCGAAGGAGATCTTGACACCGGCCTTGACTGCCTTGCGAAAACCCTCGCGTTGGGCATCGGTGGTCTCGATGTTCTTGCGCAGGATTTCCTCCGACCAGCCGTCCTTACGGCCAATGCTGTCGATGTAGTCGCCATTGTAGATATCGGCATCGAGCCAGGTGCCGTGTTCCTTCATCAGGGCGATGCCTTTGTCGTCGATCAGCGAGCCGTGCTCGATCGAGCGCACGCCGGCGCGCACGGCACGCTTGATGCCTTCGGCGCCATGCGCGTGCGCGGCGACAAAGGTGCCGCGCTTGGCCGCTTCCTCGACCGCGGCGCGGATCTGCGCTTCGGTATATTCGGACTGGCCCGGTTCGGTGCCGGCTGTGAGCACGGCGCCGGTCGCGATGACCTTGATGAAATCGGCACCGCCATCGAGCAGCGCGTTGACCTTCGTGCGCACCTCGGCTTCCGAATCGGCCACGCCACGACGGAATTCTTCCGGCACGACCGTGCCGTGTTTGAGTCCGCTGATCTCGCCGCCGCCGTGGGTGATCGTGATGTAGGCGCCGGCGACGAACATGCGCGGCCCCGGGATACGGCCCGCGTTGATCGCATCGCGCAGGGCGACGTCGGCGAAGCCGCGATAAACGCCGACATCGCGCACCGTGGTGAAGCCGGCTTGCAGGGTCACGCGTGCGTTTTTCGCGCCGATGAAGGCGTCGCGCGCCGGTGTGCTCTTGAGTGGCGCCGCCGGATCGGCGGTTTGGCCTTCGTCAGCGAGGTGCGTATGCATGTCCATCAGGCCTGGCACCACGGAGAATGCCGACCAGTCGAGTATTTTCGGACCTCCGGCCTGTTTGCCACCGTGCGCCTTGATGGAGTGGATGCGCCCGTCCTCGATGCGGATATCCTGGTCGACCAGCATCTTGCCGCTTTCGACATCGAGCACATGGCCGGCACGAATGACCAGATCGCCGCCGGGTTCCGCCGCGAATGCAGGCGGAGCCAGCGAGACGATCAACAGCATTGCCAGTGCAAAATGAAGGAAGTTCATTTGTCTGCTCCGTTCGAATAGGCCGCTCGCAACATGTTGTGGAAATGCCAGACGCCGCTCTCGCGTTTCGGGCAGAGCCTACCGGCGTCGTAGGTGCCGGATCCGAGTCCAAGCTGCACCGCCTCGCAGATGGACACATCTTCGAGCTGAACTTCGTCACTGAACTCCGCATCGCGGGCGATGCGCGATTGCGCCTTGTCATCCTGGGCGTAGAAAAAATCGAACTCGACGCGACAGCGTCCGGGCCCCAACGGCAGTACCCGGTTGGTCTGCAACCGGCCGGGCATGATGTTGAGCATGATGTTCGGATAGATCTGGTAGTAGAACGCCTCGCCTTCGCCGTAGATCTCGCCGCTGTCGCGCAACGGCGAGGTTTGCAGGATCTGCCACGGGAACAATTCGGTGTCGTAGGCGCGATAGTCGAGCACCTTGCACAGCCCGGGATGCACGTGCGGCAGATGGTAGCCTTCGAGGAAATTGTCGATGTAGACCTTCCAGTTGCAATCGATGTCGTAGGTTTCTCGGCGCAGGAAGTGCATCGCCGACAGGTCGATCGGCGCGATGCGTTCAATGATGCCGGCATAAACCTCGTCAAACGGCGCGACATCGTCGCTGAGAGCGACGAAAACGAGTCCCTGCCATTCGTGCGTGCGCAGTGCAGGCAGGCGGATTCCATCGACCTCGAAATCCTTCGCGTCCTGCATTTCCGGTGCGCTGCGCAATTGGCCTTCAAGCGTGTAGGTCCAGCCGTGGTACTTGCAGTGCAGGGCATTCGCACCCTTGCCATTGCACAGGGCCAGCGGCCCCGCACGGTGCCGACAGACATTCGGGAAGGCACGCAACACGCCATCCTTGCCGCGCACGATGAGGATCGGCACCTTGCCGATTTTCTCGACCACATGGTCGCCCGGTTCGGCGAGTTGCGCGTGACGGGCGACCAGTTGCCAACTGCGCGCAAACACGGTGTCGTGTTCGTGCGCCAGCATTTCTTCGCCAAAGTAATAGCGCGCCGACAGCGCGCGGGCCTGTTCGAGTTCGACGGGTGTTTCATCGAGGTGCATGAGGGCTGTTCTTCTCGTTGTAGGATCCGGAACCGTTCCGACCGACCCGGAGAATCCGATGCGCCGTTCCGTTTATGTCTTTGCGTTGTACTCGATTTGTGCGCTGGCGTCCGCTGCCGAACCGCGTGCGCGCGATCTTGGCGTTCCATTCGAGGGTACACCAGGTCCGCTCAACGCGATCACCGATGTATCCGGCATCACAGTCGGACAGGTGACCTTGGTCGAGGACCTCGCTAATGGCCACAAGGTCCGCACGGGCGTCACCGCGATCCTGCCGCGCGGCAAGGACAGTGCCGACAAGCCGGTATTCGCCGGCTGGTTCGCGCTCAACGGCAATGGCGAGATGACGGGTACTGCATGGATTGACGAGTCGGGCCAACTTGAAGGCCCGGTGATGCTGACCAATACACACAGCGTCGGCGTCGTCCGCGACGCAGTGATCGCCGAACGCGTTCACGCGGGCAGTGCCGACACCACGGGCTATTGGTGGTCGCTGCCGGTCGTGGCGGAAACCTGGGATGGCCATCTGAATGACATCAACGGCTTTCACGTCAAACCGGAACATGTCGCCAAGGCACTCGCAGACGCGAAGGCAGGCGCAGTAGCCGAGGGCAATGTCGGTGGTGGCACCGGCATGATCTGCCATGAATTCAAATGCGGCATCGGCACGGCTTCACGGCGTATTGTCATTCATGAAAATGCCTATTTCGTGGGTGTGATCGTGCAGGCCAACTACGGCGTGCGCGATCCACTGCGCATCGCGGGGGTGCCGGTCGGACAATTCCTGCGTGACGACCGTGTCTACACCGACGCCAAATTGAATGGAGATACCGGCTCGATCATCATCGTCGTGGCCACCGATGCACCGCTGCTGCCACATCAGCTCAAGCGTGTCGCAAAGCGCGCCGGCATGGGGCTCGCGCGCATGGGCAGCTACGCGGGCAATGGTTCGGGAGATATCTTCCTGGCCTTTTCGACGGCCAATGCCGATCCCTACAAGGGCGGAACGATCGGTACGGCCAGCTACCTCGGCAACGATGATCTTGACGGCGTCTTCGAGGGCACCGTGCAGGCTACCGAGGAAGCCATTGTCAATGCGATGGTCGCTGCGCGTGACATGCGTGGCGAGGCAGGACACTACGCCAAGGCGATTTCGCACAAGGACCTTGTTCGATTGCTCAAGCGCTTCAATCGTTATCGAAAATAGCGCGGGATCAAATTACACATTGTCGAGATAAAGTCTCACGGCTTGAGGAATCGTGTGTACCAATCGAGATTGCGTTGCATGCGGTCGCGCAGGTAGCTCGGAACACTCAGTCCGTGGTGTTCGCCAGGATAGATCACCAGTTGGGTCGGGACATCGCGTGCACGCAGGGCTTGATACATCTGCTCGGCGCCGAGGCAAGGCACATTGAAATCCTTCCCCGCGCACTGGAAGAGTGTCGGCGTTGCAATGCGGTCGGCATGCAGGAACGGAAAGCTGGCGCGGTCGTAGAGCTCGCGGTTCGCCCATGGCGAGCCAAGTTCAAGGGTGTACTCGCGGATGTACTGGTCGTGGCCGTACAGCGCGTACATGTTCGAAGCGCCAGCGCCACTGATCGCCGCCTTGAAGCGCGGGTCGCTGGCGATCACCGCATTGGTCAGGATTGCGCCATAGCTCCAGCCACCGACACCGAGGCGGGCGGGATCGGCAACGCCCATCCTCACCACGTGATCGACCCCGGCAATCACATCCGCGGTGTCCTTGTTGCCCCAGTCCGCGTAGATGGCACGGGCAAAGTCGAATCCGCGCCCCGAACTGCCGCGTGGATTGATCGCGACGACGGCAAATCCATTCGCCGCATAAACCTGCCAGTCGGCCATGAATTCGTGGCTGAACTGATACACCGGCCCACCGTGCAGGCGCACGATGGTCGGGTAGCGCTTGCCGAGTTGGTAACCGAGAGGTTTCATCAGCAGGCCTTCGATTGCGCTGCCATCGGCACTGTCAAAACGGATCAATTCGGTTTTCGCGAGGTTCCTGCTCGACAGCCAGGCGTTGTGATCTTCGAGCGGGCGCAGTTTGTCTTTTTCGACTGCCGACAATGTGTACGGATGCAGATCATCTCCGCCAAGCACGATGATGCGGCCGTTCGTCGATATATCGAAGTCATAGTCAAAACGCGGACCGTGGCTGAGTTCGCTGATCGCGCCGTCAGCGAGATTGATCCGTGAAACATGGGTGACGAGGCTTTCTTCGACGAGGGCGACGACGCTCTTGCCGTCAGCCGACCAGCGCGGTTTGGTGAAGCAGCGGTCAATCGGCGCGGGAATCACGGACTTGCCGGTGGCCACATTGATCACCGCGAGTTGCCACGGCGCGTAGTAGACCCAATGATCCTCGCCACTCTGCAGATAGGCGATGCGCGTGCTATCCGGGCTCCAGGCCGGATAGGTTTCCCAGTACGGGTCGAGATCGGCGCCCGGAAACGTGGTCAGCTGGCGCTCCTTCGCGCCGGCTTTCGCTTCGATCAGGTAGATATCGGTGTTCAGATGCCGGTCCGGATCGGCGCCGCGTTTGCTCACGTAGGCGAGGGATTTGCCATCGGGCGACCACGCCGGAAATTGTTCGTCATGCGCGCCTGGGGTCAGCAATTGTGCCTTGCCGTTGGCGATATCAAACAAATAGAGGTGCTTGCGCCGGCTGCCAAGATAGCCCGCGCCATCTTCCTTGAACTGGTAGCGTTCGATGACTATCGGCAGCGGATTCTTCGGCTTCTCGGTGCCGGTTGGAAACGCCGGATCGATCGCGATGAGGGCGAGCTGTTTGCCATCCGGCGACCAGACGAAATCTTCTATCCCATCAGCAAAATCCGTAAGACGTCTCGCCTCGCCGCCACCGCTCGGCATCATCCAGACCTGAGTGGTGGCCTCTTCTTTTGCTTCGTCGCTGTCGCGTGGTCGATCAGAAAGGAAGGCAAGTTGGCTGGAATCCGGCGACCATCGGGGCCGCCATTCGTTGTGATCGGGAGTTTGAGTCAGCCGGACAAGCCCCGTGCCGTCATATCGCACTCGCCACAGATCCGATTGCGCTTGGTCGGCTTCGAGGTTGCTCGTGGTCACCGAATAGGCGACGGTGTGGCCATCGGTCGATAGTGTTGGCTCGGCGAGGTCGGCGACCCGGGCCAGATCACTGGACTGGAAACGGTGCTCGTCCTCGCCGGCATGAAGATGCGCGGTGGCAGCGAGGATCAATAAACAGGCCAGTCGCTTCATCGGGATTCCTCTCGGCGGGGCGGGTATTGCGGAAAACCTTGGTGATGGGCGGCTTACAGCGCAAGGCGACGTTGATCGCGCAATTGCGTGAATCGTGTCCAAAACACTTTGAGTAACGGCGCACTTCCACTAATAATGCATGATCCACGGGAGCTGGGTGTTTGGTGTTCAAGGGATGCACGTCGGCGATTTCGCTCGAACATGAAATCGGATCAATCCATGATCCGGAAAAACAGGTTGCTGTTGCAGGGAGTAGCGATTGAGCGTCACTGCCGAATCCACCGCGAATCTCGACACGGCGCTCGCCCACGCGTCACGGTTGATGGCGACTGATCCCGCGCTCGCCGGAGAGCAAGCGAGCGAAATCATCAAGGCCGTTGGCGAACATCCGATGGCCGTACTTCTGCTTGGCGTCTCCCATCGCCTGCGTGGAGATTGCGCAAGGTCGCTGGAGATTCTGCGGCCGTTGGCAGCGAACCAGGCGAATTGGGCTGTTGCGCAGCTGGAGTTGGGCCTCAGCTTGGGTGGCGCGAAACAGGCCAGTGAAGCCAAGGTCGCGCTGTTGCGTGCCGTTGGATTGAAGCCCGACTTGCCCAAGGCCTGGCTCGCGCTGGGCGACCAACTCATGGCTCTGGACGATGCCGAAGGCGCGGATGCGGCCTATGCCAACCATGTGCGTTACTCGACGCGCGACCCGCACATGCTGCATGCGGCTACGGCGCTCTGCGAGAACCGTCTGCCCGAGGCCGAGGCGCTGTTGCGCGAACGTTTGAAGCAGGCGCCGACGGATGTCGCAGCGATCCGCATGCTGGCCGAAGTCGCGGTCCGGCTGGGTCGCAATGAGGATGCCGAACGCCTGCTCGCGCGTTGCCTGCAACTCGCGCCGGGTTTTCACGCCGCGCGGCAGAACCATGCCCTCGTGCTGCATCGGGCCAACAAGCCTGCGCAAGCGCTTGCTGAAATAGATGCCCTGCTCGCAATCGAACCCGATAATGCCGGTTATCGCAATCTCAAGGCCGTCGTGCTTTGCCGGGTCGGCGAATATGGCGCGGCGATTGATCTGTATGCCGCGATTCTCAATGAATACCCCGAGCATCCACGCATCTGGATGAGCTACGGTCATGCCCTGAAAACGGCCGGTCACCAGCAACGCGCGATCGATGCTTATCGACGCAGCCTGAAACTCGATCCGGGTTGCGGTGAAGTCTGGTGGAGCCTTGCCAATCTCAAGACCTTCCGTTTTTCGGCGGAAGATCTGTCCATCATGCAACTCGAGTTGGCGAAGTCCGGATTGCTCGACAAGGATCGCCAGCATCTCGAATTTGCTATCGGCAAGGCGCTTGAAGATGAAGCCGAATATGCCGCTTCGTTTGAACACTATCTACGCGGCAACACGTTGCGTCGCAATACCTTGCACTACGATGCCGACGATACGAGTGCGCGCGTTGCGCGCATTCGCCAAAGCTATACGCGCGAATTTTTCGCTGCGCGCAGCGGCTACGGATCGCAGGCTGCGGATCCAATCTTCATCGTCGGCCTGCCGCGTGCGGGTTCGACCCTGATCGAACAGATCCTGGCCAGTCATTCGGCTATCGAAGGCACGATGGAGTTGCCCGAGATCACCTCGATCACGCGCGACCTGCGCAGCCAGGGCGACGCGAATCTGGCGATGCCGTACCACGACGTGGTGCTCGGCCTCGACGCGGGCGCGTTGCGCGAACTCGGTGAACGCTACCTCGAGCACACACGAATCCAGCGCAAGACTGGTGCTCCGTTTTTCATCGACAAGATGCCGAACAATTTCCTGCATCTCGGCTTGATCCATCTGATGCTGCCTAATGCACGCATCATCGACGCGCGCCGACATCCACTGGCCTGCTGTTTCTCGGCTTTCAAGCAGCATTTTGCGCGCGGCCAGAGCTTCACCTATGGACTCGACGACATCGGTCGCTACTATCACGACTACGTCGCGCTGATGGCGCATTTCGACGAGGCGCTGCCCGGTCGCGTGCATCGGATCTTCTACGAACGCATGGTTGAGGACACCGAAGGCGAGGTGCGTCGTCTTCTCAACTACTGTGGTTTGCCATTCGAGGAGAGCTGTCTGCGTTTCTTCGAGAACGAGCGGCCCGTGCGGACGGCCAGTTCCGAGCAGGTGCGCAAACCGATTTATCGCGAGGGCGTTGATCACTGGCGCCACTTCGATCCCTGGCTTCGTCCATTGAAGGACGCACTGGGAGAGGTTCTTGAAAAATATCCGGAGGTGCCGGAAAGGATGGCCGGCGATAGCGTTTCAATCTAGATCGTTGCGATGTTCAAAAAAAACAGAGAGGGGTACCCGATGAAAAGACAACACGCGACAACCCATTCACGAACACGGCCGATGCGAATCGGACGCCTGCCACTCGTGGTCGCAATCCATCTGGCGGTCGCAACGGCAGCCTTTGCCCAGGATACGCAGCAATCGGCACCGCCTCCAAGCTCGGATGCGTCGAGCCTCGACCTGATCACGGTGACTTCGCAGAAGCGCACAGAGAACTTGCAGGAAGTGCCGATCAGCATTCAGGTGCTTGGCAACGAGAAGCTGCGCGAATTGAATGTATCGAGTTTTGATGACTATGTGAAATTCCTGCCCAGCGTCTCATATCAGTCCAATGGCCCGGGCTTTGCGCAAATCTACATGCGTGGAGTCGCCAGCGGCGGCGACGGCAATCATTCCGGTTCACTGCCCAGTGTCGGCGTCTATCTTGACGAACAGCCGGTGACGACGATCCAGGGACCGCTCGATATCCACATTTACGATATTGCCCGTGTCGAAGTGCTCTCGGGACCACAGGGCACCTTGTATGGCGCCAGCTCGGAAGCCGGCACGATTCGCATCATCACCAACAAACCCGATCCCAGCGGCTACGAGGCGGGCTACAGCGTTGGCCTCAACAGCACCAGTCACGGTGGCATCGGTAACGTGCAGGAAGGTTTCGTCAACATTCCTCTTGGCGAGCGCACGGCGATCCGTCTGGTCGGCTGGCACGAGAAGGAAGCAGGGTACATCGACAATGTGCCGGGGACGCGTACTTTTCCATCATGGGACGAGTTTACCGGCGGCAATGGCACGATCAGTAATGCAGCCACGGCACGCGATAACTACAACGATGTCGATACAACGGGCGCTCGTCTCGCGCTCGGCATCAATCTCAACGACAACTGGACGGTCAACGCATCGTTGATCGGCCAGAAAGCCGAATCGAATGGCCTGTTCGCCTATGACCCGGCGGTCGGCAACCTAGAGATCACTCACTTCTATCCCGAAAGTGCCCAGGACAACTGGAATCAGGCTGCTTTGAGTGTCGAAGGCAAGATTGGCAATTTCGACGTCACCTATTCATTCGCCCATCTGAATCGCAACGACCAGACCGAATCGGACTATTCCGACTACTCGTTCTGGTACGACACGCTGTATGCCTATGGCGGCTCGATCTACAACGACAATGGCGACATCATCAACCCGTCGCAATACATCCAGGCCAAGGATCGCTATCGCAAGACCAGCCACGAGCTGCGAATTGCGACGCCACAGGACAATCGCCTGCGTTTCGTTGGTGGCTTGTTCCTGCAGGATCAAAACCACGACATCCAGCAGCGCTACAAGATCAACGGATTCTCGAGCGATCTCAGCACGCCAGGCTGGCCCGATACGTTGTGGCTGACCAAACAGTCGCGAGAGGATCGCGACAAGGCGATATTTGGTGAACTCTCCTACGACATCTCGGACACGTTGACGGCAAGCCTCGGTGGCCGCTACTTCAAATCCGACAACAGCCTCGGCGGCTACTTTGGTTTCAGTGCGGGCTTCTCGCCGAGTTCGAGTTACGGCGAAGCGGGTTGTCCGACGCCGGAGCCGTTCAACGGGGCTCCGTGTCGTGACTTCGACAAATCAATTCGGGAATCGGGTTCGCTGTACAAAGCCAACCTGACCTGGAAGGCGACGCCGACCAAGATGTTCTATCTGACCCGTTCCGAAGGATTCCGACCTGGCGGCATCAATCGGCGCGGCATCCTGCCGCCGTATCTGTCCGACTATCTGATCAACTACGAAGCCGGCTGGAAGACCACCTGGCTGGACAACCATCTGTCGTTCAACGGTTCGGTATTCCGCCAGCAATGGAAGGACTTCCAGTTCAGCATCCTCGGCGCGAATGGACTGACGGAAATCAAGAATGCCAACCAAGCGCGTATCAGCGGTGCCGAGTTCGAGTTGAACTGGGCTGCGTCCTACAATCTGCAGATTTCCGCAGGCGCGGCTTTCTACAACGCAAAATTGACAGAGAATTATTGTGGTTTCACCGACGACAATGGCATTCCGGTTACCGTTTGCGACGATCCCGAAGCGCCGAATGGCACACGGTTGCCGGTGACGCCAAAGTTCAAGGGCACCCTGACCGCACGCTACAACTTTGAAATTGGAAGTCTGCAAGCGTACGTGCAGGGATCCGGCGTGCATGTCGGCGAACGCACTTCGGATCTGCGTATCGCGGAACGCGAAATCCTCGGCAATCTGCCAGCTTATTCAACGTTCGATTTCTCGACCGGTATCGCGAAGGATAGTTGGGCACTGGATTTCTTCGTCGACAACGCGTTTGACAAGCGTGGCCAGATCTCACGCTTCACCGAGTGTGCCGAGGCGGTTTGCGGGGCCTCGGGTGTGGTGCCGCAATATCCGAATGGCCAGGTGTATGTGGTTCCAACCCATCCACGCATGGTCGGTGTGCGTTTCTCGCAGAAATTCTGATCTCGGGTCACTTTTCAATGCAAATCAAACCCCGGCGCAATGCCGGGGTTTTTGTTTTCGTCATCAGCGTTCCGCGCTTTTGTGGGTCGGCGCTGCGCGCTGACGCTCTTCGCTCACTCCGCTCTGAAACAATCGATTCCAGATCGCACCCTCGAGGGTATGCGAAGATCTTCGACCGCAGCCGGCCTTGATCCGGCGAAGTGATCTGGAGACGACATGACTGGCATCCTGGTATTGCGCTTCACCATCGGATTTTTCCTCGCCTTCGGGCTCGCTCAGGCCAAATCGCCTGCGACATCAACGGATGCGGACTTGATGCTCCGCGTCGAGCGCGTTCTCGCGAAGACGCCGCTGATCGATGGTCACAACGACCTTCCGTGGGAGATGCGCACGCGCCAGGGTGGTGTCGATCTCAACATCGATCTCTCACACATGCAGCGCCCGGCCAATGCGCCCGATGACTGGGTGGGTCTGATGACGGATATTCCACGCTTGCGTGCGGGTCGCGTCGGGGCTCAATTTTGGTCGGTCTGGATTCCGGCAACCACCACGGGGCCGGAAGCGATCAAGACCACGATCGAGCAAATTGATATCGTGCATAACATGGCTGCGCATTACCCGCAGGCATTTCAGATGGCTTATACCGCCGACGACATCGTGCGTATCCACAAGGCTGGTCGCATCGCTTCGCTGATCGGAATCGAAGGCGGTCATCAGATCGACAACTCGATGGCCGCGCTTCGCCAGATGTACTTGCTCGGCGCGCGCTACATGACCCTGACCCATACGCTCAATACCGACTGGGCTGATTCGGCCACGGCCAATCCAGAGCACAACGGCCTGACCGGATTCGGTCGCGCCATCGTCGGCGAGATGAACCGGCTCGGCATGATCGTTGATCTGAGCCATGTCTCGCCTAAGACGATGAAAGATGCCATTGCCGCAAGCCAATCACCGGTGATGTTCTCGCACTCAGGAGCACGTGGTCTGATCGATCACCCACGCGATGTGCCGGATGATGTGCTGCGCCTGATCGCGCAGAACCACGGCATCGTCATGGTCAATTTCTATCCGGGCTATATTTCGCAGGCACGTGCACGCTGGGATTCCGATCATGCGGCTGAGATGACCCGCTACAACTCGCCGCCTTACTTCGGCCTGTACATCGGCCAACCCGAACGCGCCGCTGCGGCGATGGCTGAATGGGAACGCCAGCATCCGCCGCCGACCGTCACTCTCGCCGACGTCGCCGATCATCTTGACTACGTCCGAAAGATCGCTGGCGTCGAAAGCGTCGGCCTCGGTTCTGATTTCGACGGTATTCCAATCACCCCGGATGGGCTCGATAGCGTCGACAAGTATCCGGCCCTGCTCGTCGAACTGGCCCACCGCGGCTGGAGCGATGCCGAGCTCACTGCGGTCTCCGGCGGCAATATGCTCCGGGTGATGCGAGCCAATGAAGCCATCGCACTGAAGTTGCAGGCGACCGAAGCGCCTTCCACGGCGAAAATCGAGGACGACAAAATCCCTGTAACCCCTTGATCCGGAATTTCACCGTTCCTCCAATCTGCCGCTTGCGGGACGGTGCATTGGCGAAGAGTCGCTGAATTTATAATCAGAATTCAGCGATTTGACGATTATTTGATGAAAGCTTGATGGCGTTTATAAGCCTCGGATCGGATTCCGCGCCACGATGATTTCGCCGGACCACGCGCTTTCGCGGTGGTCCGCCCAATCCTTCGTTGCGGAGAATCCGGATGCGTGTCTTGCCTGTTACGTTGTTGCTGCTGGTGTGTTCGATCATTTCGTTGAACTGTCTTGCGGGCGTCGTCGTTTCACCGCCGCGCTACGCGCTGTACTCGGATTTCAACAACAAGATTGCTGCCGAGTCGATTGGAAACCGTGGCGCAAGTTATGGCGAGCCCGTAGATCTGGGGAATCTGACGGGTGCGTTCGTTGAAGTCACGCCGGGGCAGAACCGCCTGCGTGTCAGCAACAACTTGAGCAGCACCGTTGCGCGCCGCATGCGCTGGTCAATGATCGGCAATGCCGAGATCGCTCAGGGCGAAGTCAGAATGTCGTTCGATCTGATCGCGAGCGCGCTAGACAAATACAGTTTCAATGTGCGCGAAAGCGCCACCTCGGCCAAATCATTCCTGACCGTCTCCTTCAGCACCACGGGCTCGATCACCACGAGCGATGCGAATGGCAACATCGCAACGACACTCAATGCCTACGCGGCCAACGTGCCCCTGCATGTCGACCTCGTCTTCGACATGGACGCTCGCACCAGCACGATTGTTTTGGGAGGTGCGACGGTTGCCAGCGGACGGGCGTTTGGCGTTGCTGATGGCGGCATCGGTAGCCTTCTGATCGGCTACCTCGCGAGTTCAAGCGGAAACACGTTTGATCTGGACAACGTGAAGATCAGTGGCCCACTACCGTTCCCGGTGGCGCTCAACGCGGGTTTCGAGGACAAGACCGCCGGCCTGCCGATCGGTCTGGGCGGTGCAGCGTTGAACGAGCCGATCAGCAAATCCGTGAACATTGACGCGATCGTCACCCAGGCGGCACCCGGTGTGAATATCCTCGATGTTTCGAGTAGCAATACATCGGCGGCACAGGCGCTGCGCTGGCAGCTCCTCGACAATCTTGAGGTGCGTTCGGGTCTCCTCATTATGGATTTCGACATGGCGATGGCAACACGTGATCGCTACCGCGTCGGCCTGCGCGAGCGAACCAGTTCGTCTCAATCGTTCTTGAACTTCTCATTCCAAGCCAACGGCACGATGGCGGTGGACGATGCCAACGGCACCGTGTTTCTATCCGGCGTCACCTATGACATTGGCCATGTCTATCAGTACCGCCTCGTCTTTGATCTCGGAGCCGGCACCTACGACATCTTTCGCGACGGCATCCCGCTGATCCGCGAGCGTGTCCATGGCATCACCGCGCGAGGCATCGGAGCGATCCTCTACGGTATCGACAACGGCGCTGATATCAGCGCGCACCTGCAGTTCGATTCACTGCGCGTCTATGTGAGCGCAGGCGCGTCGATTTCCTCGGATCTTGAATTCCTGCAAGAGGCGAGTACGGCCACCGAGAACGAGCCGGTCACACCCGTATTCGAGGTCGGGGTGGTCAACATCCTCGATCAGCCGGTACCCGATGGCACGCCGGTTACACTGGAAATCGCACAAGGTAGCGGCCCCAACGGTGCGATCCTCGGCGGCTTCAGTGCGACAACGACGGCGGGCATTGCCGCATTCCCCGCACTGACGTTCGATAGGCCGGGGACGTATCGCCTCGTTGCGCGCAGTTTCGAGGCGTCCGCCCCCAATACGGTGGATATCGTGGTCGAGCAAAGTGATGTGCTTTTTGCCAACGGGTTCGATTGAACGAGGCCTTCGGTAAAGGCGTCCGGAAAGAGCTCAGCCTGTCCTGAGCATGACGAGATACGCCATCATTGCATGCTGCCGTATCAACGAATGGCTAAGGAAGCAGGTCGCTCACGGAAGAGCACTCCTCCTCGGACCGCATGCATGCGGCACCCGGCCAATGCGCCAGACGACTGGTTTGCTCTGATGACCGACATTCCGAGCGTGCGGGTCAACTCGACGTTCAGTTATAGTCGGTCTAGATTCCGGCAAGCATCTCGGGGGCCGGAAGCATTCAAGATCACGCTTTAGCAAAGTGACATCGCGCGCAACAGGGATGCGCACAATCCGCAGGCACTGCAACTGGCCACCAGCGCCGTTGGCAACGTCCGGATTTACGAGATGGGCCGCGTCCCCTCGCTGATCGGCATTGACGTCGGTCATCAGATCCACAATTCGATGGCTTCGCTGCGCCAGATGTACACGTTCGGATGCGCGCTACATGACACTGACTCAGTCGGGGAATACCGACTGGGCAGACTCCGATACCGCGAAACCACAAAATGATGGCCTGACTGGATTTGGCCGCGCCATCGTCGGCCGGATGAATCCGCTCGGCATGATTGTCAATCTGAGTCATGTCTCGGCGAAGCCCATGAAGGATGCCACTGCCGCAAGCCAATCGCCGGTGATGTTGACGCACTCTGGAGCGTGTACCCAGATCGATCATCCGCACGATTTCGCGGAAGACGCACTGCGCCTGGAAGCGCAGAATCATGGCATTGTCATGGTCAACTTCTATACGGACTATATCTCGCAGGCACGCGGTTGCTGGATGTCGATCATGCGGTTGAGGCTACCCGATACAATTCGCCGCCCTATGTGGATTTTTACATCGATCAGCATGAACGAGCGGCTGGCGCGATGGCGGAATGGGGGCGTATGTATGCGCCGCCAACGGTGACGCTCGCTGACGTTGCTGATCATCTCGACAACATCCGCGAGATTGCCGGCATTGAAAGTGTCGGTCTCGGTTCCAATTTCATGGCATTCCAGTCGTGCCAGACGGGCTCGAAGAAATCGACAAATACCCGGCCCTGCTCGCCGAGTTGGCCCGTCGCGGCTCGATCGATGCCAAGTTCGTTGCAGTTGCGGGCGGCAACATGCTGGGGGTCATGCGCGCCAACGGGACGATCCCGCGGAAATTGCAGGCGACCCATCCGCTTTCTGCGGCAAAAATTGACCTGATTAGCGTTGAACCTCAGCCATCAGAAGCCGCTTTCCCGTGGGGAGAGGGGTTGGGGTGAGGGTTCAGCCGAAGCGAATTGTGGAATTACTCAGCGCTTCAACCTTACGCTTCGCTCGTACCCTCATCTGGCGCTGCGCGCCACCTTCTCCCGGCGGGAGAAGGTTCGAGTGACTGAGGTTCGGCACTAATCAGGAAAATTGATGACTACATAAACCCAATCGCTCAGTGAAAAGAGGTTTCACCACTCCGTATTTCGTCGATCTTCGGTGGCAGCATTGTTGAGATAGTCCGGAATTTTTCGCCAAAATTCAGCGATTTGACGATTATTTGATGGAAGCTTGATGGCTTTTGTAAGCGTCCGATTGAATTCAAGGCCACGATGGCTTAGCCGGACCAACCGCATTTGCGGTTGGTCCGCCCAACCCCTCGTTGCGGAGAATCCAAATGCGTGTCTCGCTTGTTTCGTTATTGTTGGTTGTGTGCTCAATCATCTCCTTCAACGGCTATGCAAGGGGCAATGACCCTCTCCCACAGCGATACGCGTTGTACGCCGATTTCGACGACAAGGCGCTCGGCCAGCCGATCGGCAATCGTGGTGCGACGTTCGGCGAGCCCATTTATCTTTCCGACCTCGATACCTCGGTCATAGAAGTCACGCCAGGGCATAACCAGCTGCGTGTCAGCAACGATCTTGGCTCCAATGCCGCGCGTCGCCTGCGTTGGGAAATGATGGGAAACGCTGAGATCATCGCCGGCGAAGTGAAAATGTCGTTCGATCTGACGCCAAGCGCGCTTGACCGCTACAGCATTCTGGTTCGCGAAAGCTCGGGCAGCTCAAGATCGTTTCTCACGCTTACACTGGGTTTGGGCGGAACGATTACCGCAATCGATGAAAACGGAATGATCGGGCAGCTCAACTATACCGCCAACGCTCCCATGCACTTCGAAATGGTTTTCGACATGGATGCGAGGACGAGCAGCATGACGGTAAATGGCAATACGATGTTCAATTTAAGGGCCTTCGGAATCGCCGATCGCGGCATCGGTAGGCTCCTTGTCGGCTACACCAACGGTTCGAATGGGAGTTCTTTCGATCTGGACAATCTCAAGATCAGCGCGCCATTGCCATTCCCGGTCGCACTGGAGGCCGATTTTGACGATAAGACCGTCGGCTTGCCGATCGGCTTGGGCGGTGCGGCGGTGCATGAGCCGGTCAGCAAGGACTTGGAAATTCAAGCTATCGTCCTCGAAGAAGCACCCGGGGTGAACATCTTGGACATTGCAAGCACCAATAATGCCTCTGCGCCAGGTGTGCGTTGGCAGTTTCTGGACAACCTCGAAGTGCGAACGGGCCTTGCGATCATGGATTTCGACATTTTGATGACAACGAGGGATAACTACGCGGTGTATCTGAGAGAGCGGGATACCGCGGCGCAATCTTTCATGACCTTGCAGTTTGACTCCGACGGACTGATGCGGTTGAGCGACGCGAACGGTGCCGTTTTCTCGGGCGGTATCACTTATGTCGCAAATCGGGTCTATCAATACCGCCTGGTCTTCGATCTTGACGCGGGTATCTACAACGTTTTCCGCGATGGCATTCCGCTCGCTCGCGAGCGTGCTCACGGCGTAACCACACGCGGTTTGGGTGCCATCCTCTACAGCATCTCCAATGACGCCCAACTCAGCGCGCATTTGCAGATGGATTCGCTTCGAATCAGCTTGAGTAAAGCGGCGGAAATCTCATCGGATATCGAGTTCCTCGAAGAGGTGACCTCAGCGTTCGAGGACCAGCCGGTAACGCCCGCAATCAAGGTCGGCGTCGTCAATATCCTTGATCAACCGGTACCCGACGGCACCGCGGTCACGCTGGAAATTGCGTCGGGCGGGCCGCCCGGTGAGACGCTCATTGGAGCAACCGAGACAACCACGGCTGGGGTTGCCACGTTCGCAGCACTTGAGTTCGATTCGCAGGGAACCTATCGCCTGGTCGCACGAAGTCTCGATGCGACCAAGATTGGCAATGTCGATATCATTGTCGGTCCGCGAGACGAGATTTTTTCAAATGGCTTCGATTGATTGACTGACAGCTGCCCAATCGCATAAGGAAGCAAGCCGCTCATGGATGAGTTCTCTTCCGCCAACGGGGTGTAGCTGACGCCGCGGATGGTTGAGTCGCGCATGCCCGCAGGTACACTGCGGCCATGCGCTATTCGTTCGGTGATTTTGTCCTCGATGCTGAAACCGGTGAATTGCTTCGCTCTGGCGAAGTGGTTGCGTTGCGCCGTCAGACGTTTCGCTTGCTGCAGCTGCTCATCGAGCGTGCGCCAGCCTTGCTGTCTCGCGATACCTTGCTCGATGAAGTCTGGGGGCGCACTGCGCTGGCACCGAATGCGGTGCCGCAAGCGATCAGCGAATTGCGCCGCGCGCTCGGTGACGATGCGCAATCGCCGCAGTACATCGAGACTCGGCACGGACGAGGCTATCGTTTCCTCGCTCCCGTGCAGCGCGACAACACGCCCAGTGTTCAGCGGATGGTGGACGATCAGGCGCCGCTGATCCACGAATCAATTCCATCCGAGCCCAGGCCAATCAGCAGCAAACGCTGGTTTGCCTATGCGACGGCATTCGCCGGCTTTCTGTTGATTGCCGGATGGCTCGCGTCGCGATCCCTTGCCCCGGCGGAAAATGTAGCGACGGCTGCCGCGTCACGTGCAGGAACCCTCGTGCTCGCTGCCTTGCCTGCGGATGCCGGGGTGTCGCCGTGGGTCGCACCAGCCGCCTTGGAACTGTTCGGGCAACACCTGGCGGATTCGCGGTTGCGCTTGCTGCGCAGCGATGCGCTAGGTCTCGTCGATGGCGAACAGGATCTGCGCTGGCAGCATCAGGCACATGATCTGCTCGGAGCTGATCATGCACTCGGTGGCCGTTGGCGCACCGAGTCCAATGGAAACCTGATCCTCGATCTCAGTGTGGTCAATCTCGCTGATGGTCAGGTCGTCGCGAGTCGCAAGATCGAAGGTGGATCAGAGAATCTTGATGCGATGATCGCGCAGGCGAGCGCCGCTATTGCTTCCGCTTTGCGCATCGCGCCGCTCGATGACCACGCTGAAGGACCAGCGATCGGAGCGCAGGATGGCGCGGACTACTGGAAAGGTTTGAGCGCAGTTGAGGCGGGCAACGCTGAGCAGGCGGCGGCAACGCTGTCTGCGTTGCACACACGCCTCGGTAGACCACAGTGGATGGAGGCCGCCTTGATCAAAGCCTATGTCACGGCTGGCGATCGTGAATCGGCCATCACCTTGCTCAATGGCGATCTTGCGCGCCAACAGACCTTGCCGCTCGGTGAACGCTTGCGCTTGCAGGCCGAGGTAGCGAATTTGCGCTTTCAACCTGTGGCCGCCGCTGCAGCCTATCGTGCCCTGGTCGATCTCTATCCCGACGATGTCGAGAGCGGGATCCATCTGGTCGAAAGCGAAGTCGATGCACTGCAGGGAGACTCGGCGCGAAAATCATTGGAGCGCTTGGCAGCCTTGCAGGCGACACGCAACGATCCGCGGCTGACTCTATTGCGCTCCCGAATTGCGCGCCTCGATAATGACTTCGCACTGGCCGCGCGCGAAGCCGAAGCAGCCCTGAAAATCGCGCAGCAATACGATCTGCCAGCACTCGCTGTTTCGGCGGCGCTGGCCGAGGCCGCGGCATTGAACGGGCAAGGCCAAATCGATCAAGCCACGCGATTGCTTGGCGAGACCGATCAGGCCTGGTCAGCGCGGGTCGATTCAAGTTCATTGATCGCGTTGCGCCTTCGTAGCGTTCAGCTGATGCGCGAGCAAGGGCATCTTGCCGATGCCGAGCGGCTCATTGACCAGCTCCAGTCTGACACGACGGCGGCGCTGCCGCGTGCGCGCATCGGTATCGAAGCGGCCCTCGTGCAGACTTTGTCGAGTCAAGCCGATGAAGCCGATGCAATCTTGCAGCGGATCAAGCCGACAATTGATCGTTCAGGAGATCCTGACCTCTCGGTTGGCTGGCTCAATGCCGATGCGATCAATGCAGTCGCGCGAAATGATATCGATCGCGCCCAGCAATCTTTCACGCAAGCATTCGCTTTGGCGCGTGCGAACGGAAGCGCTGGTCGCCACGTGGCCTTGCAAGTCAATGCCGGGACGGCCCTGGTGCGACAGAAGCGATTTGTGGAAGCAGATCTGCAATGGCAACAGGCACTCGAAACCTTCGAGGCGCTCGGTGATCGCCGAGGGCAGGCGACCTGCCTCGGTAATCTCGCCGCATCAGCCTCGGACCAAGGGCAACTTGAACGCAGCGTCGAGCTCAACTCCCGTGCGCTTGCGTTGTTTCGCGAGCTGCATTTGTCAGGTCCGCAA
>JBBQTY010000019.1:0-30699 GCA_038234445.1 Lysobacterales bacterium | reverse complement strand
TGGGTCCCGCCACCGAAATAGAACGGATCATAGAGGAGATTGTCTATGCCGGTCAGTTTGCCGATCAACGCAAGGAAGGCAGCAGATTTGATCAGCTCATCGAGTTCGCGATAGCTGGGACTCAGCTCGCGGACGCGCTCGACGGTGGATTTGTTGCCAAGTTCGCCAGCCTCGTTGCGCGCATTGCCACGCTCGAAGCTCGGGAAATCTGCTAGCAGGCGATCGGCGTATTCAGCCGAGAAAAAATTCTCGATGACGACGTGGCGAAATGGCTCGCGTCGAACGAATCGCCTGGCGATGTCAGCCGATTGCTCAAAAACCTGGGAATTGAGCAGTGTTTGAAGATGATCGGGCATACGCAATCGCCGGAAACGCAAGGGGGAAGTTGGCTGGAATGGTTCAGGCAGCCGATGGTGTGGAAGCTGCATTCTCCACTATCGGACGGAATTCCGCACGCATGCGCTGAACGACCTGACGAATGCTTTCGCGATCCATTGCATGCAGAAGCGATGGTGCGAGCTTGCGCAATTCATCGCGATTGATCGCATTGACGATTTCACGAACTTCGAGGATCAAGCCCGGATGCATGCTGAACTCGGTAAGGCCGAGGGCGAGCAGCATGGCGGTGAATTGCACGTCGCCTGCGATCTCCCCGCACAGAGTCACCGGGCGTTTGGTTCGACGGCAGACCGCGATGGTCTGAGCGATCAGGCGCAGGACAGCGGGGTGCAACGGATCGTACAGTCCGCCCAATTCATTGTTGTTGCGATCGGCTGCCAGCGTGTACTGGACCAAGTCGTTGGTACCGATGGAAACAAAGTCCATGTGGCGGATCATGCTCGGTAGAGCGATCGCCGCAGCGGGTACCTCGATCATGGCGCCGATGTCGAACTGGTCGGCGATCTCATGACCCTCGGTGCGCAGCTGCATCGCGCATTCCTTGACCATGCGCCTGACCGTGATCATCTCTTCAACCGCACTGATCATTGGGATGAGTATGCGCACCGGGCCATAGCCGGTGGTGCGCAGAATCGCGCGCAACTGGGTGTGCATGAGCTGCGGAATGCGCAATGACAGGCGCACACCACGCACACCCAGCGCGGGATTGGGCTCGTCTTCGAGCACGAGTCCGGCACTGTCAACCTTGTCTGAACCGAGATCGAGCGTGCGGATGGTCACGGGAAGACCGCCCATGCCGAGGACGAGATCGCGATAGGCGAGAAACTGCTCCTCCTCGCCCGGTGCATCCTTGCGCTGCAGGAATAGAAATTCGGTGCGGTACAGGCCAATTCCCGCAGCCCCGTACGCGCGTGCGTTCGCGATGTCGCCAGCCATTTCGGCATTAGCGTACAAATGTATTGGTATACCATCGAGCGTGCGTGTCTCGACATCTCGAAGTCGCGCGCGGCGTTTGTCCTGCTGGGCGACTTCGCGTTGCCAATGACGATAGCTGGCCAGATCCTGGGCGGTCGGATGGGCGATGACCTTGCCGCTTTCGCCATCGACCAGGATCAGGTCTCCATCTTGCAAGTGGGCCAGCGCCTCGTGCGATCCGACGACCATCGGCAATCGCAACGACCGAGCAAGGATGGCGCTGTGCGAAAGCGTGCTACCGGCGGTGAGCACGAAACCCAGCACGCCGTGCTCGGCAAGCGGGACCAGCTCAGACGGCGCAACCGAGTCGCTGACGAGGATTTCGCCAACACGTGAGGCGAGTTTGCGTTCCTCGACGCTTGACTCGCGATTCAAGGCGCCTTGTACGCGCCCGATGACATGTTCGATGTCCTCGCGGCGACTGCGCAGATACGGATCGTCCATCGCCTCAAACACGGCAACCAGGCTCTCACGTTGCATCTTCAGCGCCGCGCTGGCGTGATAGCGGCCGTCGCGGATAAGATCTCGCAAGCCATTGACGAATTCAGGATCCTGCAGGATCAGGCTATGCGCATCAATGAACTCGGCAACCTCCTTCGCCAGCGGTCCGTCGAGTTTGTCGCGCAGGGTCTTGAGTTCGGCGCGCGCGACGTCGAGCGCGTGCTCGATGCGTTGCAGCTCTTCCTCGACTTCCGAGGCGTCGAGCGGAGTCTCATCGACCAGAAAGCGACTCGGTTGCTCAAGGCGAGCGCGCCCGAGCGCCATGCCGCGCGATGCTCCGCTGCCTTCGAGTATCAGTCGCACGCCGAATTTTTCTCCTTGGCTGTTGAGCCGCGCACGGCGGCTAGCTTGTCTTTTGAGGTGGCTATCGGGTGAGGGAAATTACTGGCCTTCGTCGAACTTGCGCTCGAACAGGTCGACCAAGGCAGCCATCGCAGCGTCCTCGTCGGCGCCGTCAGCGCGCAGAGTCAAGACCGCGCCGAGACCTGCAGCCAGCATCATCACGCCCATGATGCTTTTCGCGTTGACTTCCTTGCCCCGGTAAGCCATGAAAATACTGGATTGAAAGGCGTGCAGGGTTTGCACGAGTTTTGCCGAAGCTCGCGCGTGCAGGCCGAGTTTGTTGCTGATGGTGATTTCGCGTTCAAGCATGATCGATGAATATTCCTCCGCGTCCACCGCTTGCAGCGGTTTGCGCGAGTTCGTCCAGGGATTGTTCGGGATAGTTCAGTACACGCAACAGCATCGGTAGATTGAGGCCGGATACGCAGTGCATATTGACGCCAAGGGCAGGCAGGCGCTGTGCGACGTTGCACGGTGTCGCGCCATAGAGGTCGGTCAGCACCAGCACGCCATCGCCGTGATCGAGTCCGCGCGCGTGACGGGCGGCCAAACCCAGTGTGGAATCCGGATCCGCGCTGGCATGAACTTCGATTACTTCGAGTTCGAGCGGAAGTTTGCCGAGGACGTGGCGCGCGGCCGCCATGAGCGCCGCGCCCATGGCTTCGTGGGTCATCAGAAGAACGCCGACGCTCATACCTCTGAGCTCCACACAAGCGGATGCGGCATGAATGCGTGCGTTCGCGGTTGGCGAACCTGCGGGGAAACCCGTCGGTTCACGCGATCAGTATCATTCCAGTTCACGATGATAACTCAGTACTTGTTGATTGCTTTTGCGGAAATGCTCGGCCAAGCGTTCGACCAGATGCACTGACCGGTGACGACCGCCGGTGCAACCAATGCAGATCGTCACATAACTGCGGCCTTCGTTCTTGAAGCGGATCAGCCAGGTTTCAAGGAAATCGCGCAGTTGTTCGAAGAAAAGCACAACATCGGCTTGCTCCTCAAGCCATTCGCGCACGGGCGCGTCGCGTCCGGACAAGGGTCGAAGCGTCTTGTTCCAGTGCGGGTTTGGCAGGCAGCGTGCATCAAAGACGAAATCGGCAACCGGAGGCACGCCCTTCTTGTACGCGAATGATTCGAAAAGCAGGGTCAACGACCCGCTCATGCCGAGTTCGGCGATCACGAGTCGGCGCAATTCGTGGACATTGAGTTCGCTGGTATCGATGACACGATCAGCAATGGTTGCAATCTGGCACATGAGCTTGCGCTCAAGCGCAATCGCATCGGCCAGGCCAAGGCCGGCCAGCGACAAGGGGTGACGTCGACGGGTTTCCGAGTAGCGCTTGATCAGAACCTCATCGCGCGTATCGAGAAACACCAGTTCATAGTCGATGCCGAGTTCGGCCAGTTCCGATAGCACGCCGGGCAAACGATTCAGATCATCAGCGCGATTGCGTACGTCGACGCCGATAGCGAGACGCTGATGGACGCCTTCACCTTCGCCGGAGACCTCTCGGACAAAGGCCGGAACGAGCGCGCTCGGCAGGTTGTCGACGCAGTAGTAATCGAGATCTTCAAGCGTGCGCAAAGCCACCGACTTGCCGGATCCGGAGAGTCCGCTGACGACGATCAAACGCGGAGGACTGGCATTCATGCACTCACCATGGCGGCAATCGGCGCAATTGGTGGGCCTGCCGGTCGACGAAGGTCTGCGCCGGGTCGATTCCCTTGGATTTCAACATGTGACTGCGCACGGCGGCTTCGGCAAGCACAGCGATATTGCGACCCGAGGCGACCGGAATGACGATTTGCGGAATCGGAACATCAAGCACCTCGCGATAGCCGACGTCGCCATACAACCGCTTCATCGCGTCATCGGCTCCATTTTGGGTCATCGGCTGCAGGTGCACGATCAGGCGCAGATATTTCGAGGGTTTGACCGCCGTGTGACCGAACATCTCGCGAACGTTGAGGACACCGAGTCCGCGCACTTCGAGTAGATCGCGAAGCATTTCGGGGCAGCTGCCATCAATCACATCGGGCGCAATCAAGGTGAACTCGGGAGCGTCATCGGCGACCAGCCGATGACCACGAGTGATCAGTTCGAGGGCCAGTTCGCTCTTGCCGGTACCGCTTTCGCCCGTGATCAGTACGCCAATGGAGTTCACCTCCATAAGCACACCATGCAAGGTAATCTGCCGGGCCAGGCCGCGCGCCAAGTGATATTGCAGATAGGTCAGCAGTTCATGACCGCGCTTGGGGCTGCTCCACAGCGGGGTATGCGATTCTTCGGCGGCATCGCGCAAATCACCCGGGATCGGCTGATCCTTGGTCACCAGCAACGCAATCGAGCGATACGCCATGATCTTTTCGATCGTCTCCCAGCGCTGGCGCGAATCGAGACTATCGAGGTAGGACAGCTCCTCGGTGCCGATGATCTGCACCTTGTTCGGGTAGATGATGTTGAGATAGCCTATCTGCGAAGGCCGCCGCGATTTGTTGTCGCCCGGCTCGATCGCGCGGCCTTCGCCACGCAAGCCGGCAACCCAGCGCAGTTGCATGCGCTCGCCGACGGCATCGTAGAGTTGTCGCGAAGTCAATCGATCCATGTCGGGCTCTTGGTTTTGTTGCGGACAAATTCTGCCAGTTCCTCGCGCAGCGCGCTTGCATCCTCGGCACGGCGCATCGCGGTAGTCAGTTCGACGCTGGAAAACATTTCAGCCAATTCGGCCAGCAGGTGCAGATGCTGCTCGGGACTGTGCTCGGGCACGACCAGGGCCGCGACCAAATCCACCGGTTGACCATCGATGGCATCGAATGCCATCGGCTTGGCCAGATGAATCAAGGCCGCGCGAACTTCCGTGATGCCTTCGATTCTTGCATGCGGTATCGCCACGCCTTTGCCAATACCGGTAGATCCGAGCTCTTCACGCTGGATAAGGGCCGCCGCAATCGCCTGCTGCTCATCGGTATCCGTGGACAGCATGCCAGCTACGCGATCCAGCAACGCGCGCTTGTTGGCAACGACAAGTTTGGCATGCACATGCTCGGCAGGCAGCAAATCAAGAAAGGGCACAGCGGGGGACTCATCGGAGCGGAGCCGCAGTATCGCATCACCGTGAACGGTACGCCGTTGCATCTGATTTGAGTGCGTAGCGCAACGCCGAACCGAACCGAACAGCCGATGTGAGGCGCGGGCTTTGCTGAGGTGCGACGCGTTGCTGCCTTGTGGTTGGTTTGATCCGCGATCGAACGCCAGCGGTTTGCAGTGAAGTAAAAGCGTCAGCGGACAGCGCCAACCCACAAAGGCCACCTTCAGAGCCTGGTGGGCCGTGGGAACTTGGCTGACAAGAGCTTGCAGCCTCGCGCCGGGGGCTGAGGTCCAATGATGAGCGGCGGAAATCTCGAAATCCGACCCGATTCGACGGGTCGGATTGGGATTGCACGTGAGGGTTTTATTCGTAACGCGTTGCGCGGACTTCCTCGTTGTGGTGATTGGTCAGTTTTTCCTTGTGCTTGCGCACTTGCACCGTGAGCTTGTCGGCGAGGGCATCGATGGCCGAATACATGTCGGGGGCGACCGCGTCGGCATGCAGATCCTTGCCCGAAACGTGGATCGTGGCTTCGGCCTTGTGCAGCAATTTTTCAATGCCAAGGACAATCGATAATTCGTGAAGGTGGTCAAAATGCCGGGTCAGTCGTTCCATCTTCGCCTCCGTATGCGCGCGAAGTGCGGATGTGATGTCGATCTGATGGCCTTTGATGATGATCTGCATGGCAACCTCCTTCGAGAATGGGCCAAATGCTCTGGCCCGGATTGAATCGCCGGGCTTCCGACGATCCGATTGTTCAATCAAACCTGTGGCCTTCGACCGTTGCTTCAAGCAGGCGTTCCCCGACATTGGCGGGAATACTTGAGCCGTCAGTCGAGACGGCAGCGATCGTTCGACGATGGGATGTTGAGCGCCTCCCTGTATTTTGCGACGGTACGTCGTGCCACGCTGATGCCGCGGCGGTTGAGTTCGACGGCCAATGCCTGATCTGACATCGGTCGCGCGGCTTTTTCTTCATCGATCAGTTTGCGGATCATCGCCTGGATTGCGGTTGCGGAAGCCGCACCGCCATCGACCGTGGAGACACCGCTGGAGAAAAAATATTTGAACTCGAACGTGCCACGCGGCGTGTGCAGATATTTGCGCGTGGTCACGCGGGAGACGGTGGATTCGTGCATCTCGATTTCCTCGGCGACATCGCGTAGCACCAGCGGCCGCATCGCTTCGGCACCAAAATCGAGAAACCCCGCCTGCGCCTGGACAATCGCCTGGGCTACCTTGAGCACGGTTTCGGCACGTGTCTTGAGGCTCTTGATTAGCCAGCGCGCCTCCTGCAGCTGACCGCGCAAATAATTGGCATCATCGCGGCGCGCGCGTGCGATCAGATTGGCATAGTGTTCGTTGATCGCCAGACGCGGCTGGCAATTCGGCGAAAGCGATACCTGCCAGCGACCATTGATCTTGTGTGCATACGCATCGGGAGCCACGTATTCAGGCGCCGCGTTTGAATATCCCGAACCCGGTTTCGGATTCAGCGAGCGCACGAGTTCGATGATCGTATCGAGCTCTTCGTCGCTGGCGCGCAGTCGCTGGCATAGTCGAGTCCGATCGTTGCGGGCAAGTACGTCGAGGCATTCGGCTACAAGCTTGCGCGCCTTGGCCAATCCCGGCGTCTGTTCTTCGAGCGCTTCGAGCTGGACGTCGAGACATTCGCTCAAGTTGCGCGAAGCCACCCCGAGCGGATCGAAGCGCTGGATACGGTGGCGCACCGCCTCGACCTGATCCTCGCCGACCACGAAAAGATCGGCCAGACTGGAGCAGATAACCGCGTTGGATTCTTCCAGATAGCCGTCATCGTTGATCGCCTCGACAATGGCCGTGGCAATGCCGCGATCGCGCGCAGATAGTGGTGTGAGGTTGAGCTGCCAGAGCAAATGGTCGCGCAGGTCTTCCGTTGCCGCGTCCTGCGATTCCATGCCCTCGTCATCGCTACCGCTGACACGGTGGTCACGCCGGTCTTCGCCGAGATCCAACGGGAGGTCGTCGAAATCAGGAGTATTGTCGATGGATTCGGCGCTGTTGCTATCGCTGGATTCGACTGGAGCGCTGACGGTGTGCTCAGGCGGGGCGAACTCCGCAACCTCTTCTTCCTCGGGTTCGCTTTCGTCGATATCCAGCAGCGGGTTGGATTCCAGCGCGAGATTGAGTTCAGCCTCAAGTTCGATGCTCGACAATTGCAGCAGCTTGATTGCCTGCTGAAGCTGCGGTGTCAGCGCAAGAGTTGCTTGAACGCGAAGTTGAAGAGCGGGTTTCATGCCCGTTTGTTGGTCACCATTCGGCCTTATGCAAGCTTAGCGCCAATTGCACGAAAGGGGCAGATCTTGACGATCGCACGATTGCAGTCCACTCTCTCACGGATGCCTCACCGCGATGTTTTTCAATCGGCTTGAGGCCATCTAGACGTTAGCGAAATCGGCAATCGCGATGATGGTCTGATAGCCAAAGCCGTGGGCTATTCCGTCCAAGCGCCCGCGAGAACCTACATGCGGAATTCGCTGCCGAGATAGACCTCGCGCACCTTCTCGTTCGCCAGCACTTCGGCAGGTGTGCCCTGAGTCAACACCGCACCCTCGTTCATGATGTACGCGCGGTCGCAGATACCGAGCGTTTCACGAACGTTGTGGTCGGTGATCAGGATGCCGATGTTGCGTGCCTTGAGATGTCTCACGATGCGCTGGATGTCGACGACTGAAATCGGATCGATGCCGGCAAACGGTTCGTCGAGGAGCAGGAAGCGTGGTTTCGCCGCGAGTGCGCGGGTGATCTCGACGCGTCGGCGCTCGCCGCCGGAAAGGCTGACGCCCTTGCTTGCGGCAATGTGGCTGATCTGCAAATCGTCGAGCAGGTGCTCCAGCTCGCTTGCGCGGCCCTTTGCATCGAGATCCGGGCGCAGCTCGAGTATCGCCATGATGTTGTCGGCCACGCTCAGACGACGGAAAACCGACGGCTCCTGTGGCAGATAGCCGACACCGAGGCGTGCGCGCTCGTGCATCGGCATGCTCGTGATCGTACGGTCATCGAGGCGGATGCTGCCCGAATCGGCAGCGACCAGTCCAACGATCATATAGAAACACGTGGTCTTGCCGGCGCCATTCGGACCGAGCAGACCAACGATTTCACCTTGGCGTAGCGAAAATCCGAAATCTCGAACGACGCTGCGTGAACCGTAAGACTTGCGCAGGTTTGCCGCGTGTAGCATCAGGGCTTCGCATCCGCTGCCGGCGCTGCCGGCTTGCTCGCTGACTTGGGTTTTGGCTTGAAGGTCATGTGGATTTCGCTGCCTGGCGCCTGGCTGCCGCCCTCCATCGCACCGGTCTCGGTGTTGTAGGACATGCGCTGGCCGCGAAATTCGGATTTGCCCGGCTGCACGACGACGACATCGCCGGTCAGGATGGCGACGTGCGTATCATCGCTGTAATCGATCTGGGCGGCGCGCGCCGTCATCAGGCCGCCGTTATTGTCTTGCATTTGTTCCAGATGGGCAGGTGCGCCGGTCAATACAATGCGCCGTCCGGCATTGGCATCCCCTTCGCCTTCGTAAACACGCGCTTCATTGCCACTGGCCTTGAGCGAACCTTGTTCGATGCGCACATTGTCCTTGAACAGGGCAAACGAGGGCTTGGTTGTGACCATCTTGTTGTAGCTCGCGCGGACTTCGAGGTCCTTGTCGCGATCATTGCTGAGGGCATGCGCGACAGTAAATGTCAGCAGTCCGGCAATGACGACCAGCGCAAGCGCGCCGGATTTCAGGTCAGGGCTTGCGCTTGGTGGGTTCAAACGTGTTGTGCACATCGGATAGCAGCTCCAGGACTTTGCTGTTGAGATCGCCACGCAGGCCAGTGCCGCGCAGTATAGAGCCCGGCTGGGTGATCCGTGCCGGTGCGGCGGTCTCGATCGTCTTGTCGCGCGGATGCGCGGTGAGGTCGGAGGTGGTGATCATCGCTTCCTTGACGTCGGCCGAGGCGTGGCGTTGCAATTCGACGTTGCCTTCCAGCTTCATCGTCGATCCGTCCTTGTTGACCCAGGCAGAATCTGAATTGCCGATCCACGGATTGCCGTCCTTGTCGACGATCACGTAGTCCGGCGTCGATACAAAAATCGAACCGTCGCCACCGTGCCGGGTCAGGCGTGGTCCGCTGACTGTAAAACTCAGTTTACCGTTCTCATCGAGTGCATTCATCGAGAAATTGTCGAGCGTGTAGCCGGATCGCGGCGGACCATTGAAGGTCGGCTCCATTGGCGGCGGTCGAGTCAACCATAGCAGGATCTGGCTAAGCGCCGCGATGCCCGCCAGGCTCAAGGCGATCAAGACGAATCGTCGATCCATCAACATGGGGTTGGACCGCTAGCGCTAAGGGAACTCATGCGGGCAGCACTTCAGCGCTTGCCGAGATGCAAGACCAGCTCATCGTCGGCTTTGCCTTGCGCGGCAAGCAGCAGATCGCAGACTTCACGAACCGCTCCAGCGCCACCTTCGCGCTCGGTTTGCCAGTGCGAAAGTTTGCGCACCGATGGGTGTGCATTGGCCACTGCGATGGCGAGGCCGACTTGCGACATCACGCAAAGATCGGGCAGATCATCGCCCGTGTAGGAGCACTGATCCGCCTGCAGCTGCAGGGCGTGCAGCAATTGATCAAAGCAGACGCGCTTGTCTTCCTGGCCTTGGTAGACATGCACAACACCGAGATCGGCCATGCGTTTGGCGACGAGATGGCTGATCCGCGCGGTGATGATGGCGACCTCGATGCCATTGGCACGCAACCGCTTGAGTCCGAGGCCGTCGTGCACATGGAAGGATTTCAGTTCATGGCCATCCTCCGAATACCAGAGACGTCCATCGGTTAGCACGCCATCCACATCGAAGATGGCGAGCTTGATACCGGCGGCGCGTTCGCTGATGGAGGGATTGGGTATGGCGGGATTCGGCATTCGGGATTCGTCAGTGAATTCGGCTTTTCGTAAGCGGCTTCAGCCGCTTTCCGCAAAGGCCAAAGGGCGGTTTTCAGCACCCGGATGGCTCATCATCCAAAGGTTCAAACCACTCTTGCGCGCAGCAAGTCATGAATATTCAGCGCGCCAACGACACGATTGGCTTCGTCGACGACAAGCAATGCATGGATCTTGTACGCCTCCATGACTTGAGCGGCTTCAACCGCCAACTTGTCGGCGGTGATGGTTTTCGGGTTCGAGGTCATCACGCGCACGACCTGCGTATCGCGCAGATCGACATCATCGTCATCGACTGCGCGGCGCAAATCGCCGTCGGTGAACACGCCAAGCAATTCTCCCGCCGCATTGGTCACCGCGGTCATGCCGAGCCCGGTGCGAGTCATTTCGACCAAGGCACAGGTCAGCGAGGCATGTTCATCCACAACCGGCACCTGCTTGCCCGAATGCATGATGTCGCTGATGCGCACGAGCAGACGTCGGCCGAGCGTGCCGGCCGGATGCGAGCGGGCAAAATCTTCCGAGGTGAACCCGCGTGCCTCGAGCAAGGCGATCGCCAATGCATCCCCCATGACCAGCGCTGCCGTCGTACTCGCCGTCGGCGCCAACCCGAGAGGGCAGGCTTCTTCCGAAACAGAGACATCAAGATGTACGTCGGCCAGTTTGGCCAGCGAGGAAAATTCATTGCCGGTCATCGCGATCAACGGCACATTCTGGCGCTTGATCAGCGGCAGAATGGTCAGTAATTCGTCGGTTTCACCGGAGTTGCTCAAGCTCAGCACGACATCCCTGTGCGTAATCATGCCGAGATCGCCATGGCTGGCTTCGGCTAGATGCACGAAAAACGCCGGAGTACCGGTCGAGGCCAGGGTCGCGGCGATCTTGCGTGCGATATGGCCGGATTTGCCAATGCCGATCACGACCACGCGACCCGAACACTGGAACATCAGCTGGCAGGCATGCAGAAAACTGCCGTTGACGCGCTGCTGCAAGGCCTCGATCGCGCGCGCTTCGGTTTGAATGACCGTAATCGCGCTGTTGCGCACCGTCGCCTCATCAAGAAACGGAACAGTCAGAGCCGACATTTCAGGGTTCAGTTGGGCATTCATGAGGTCTGGATTCAGTAGCGAAAATGCAGGCGTAGCAACGCCGAGTTTTCGGCGATGCAAGAATTTGAGTACCATTCGCGGTCCCTATTGTATCTGCAACCCCCGTTTCACGCTAAAGACGCGCGGAAGCGCTGGTTCGTCGCCACCCGTCAGGAATCCGCCCCTTCATGGACACAAAGACCATTCACGATCTCATCCAGCAAGGCCTTCCCGATGCGGAAATCAGCGTCGATGGGCCGGATGGCGTACATTTCGAGGCGCGCGTGGTCACGACGGCGTTCGCTGGAAAGCTGCCGTTGGCGCGCCACCGTATGGTCTACGCGACCCTCGGTGAACATATGGGGAATGCGATTCACGCGCTTTCCCTGCGTACCTTGACGCCCGAAGAGGCGCTCAAGGGTTGAGGTAGCGCTCGCGAGAGCGCGCCTGCGAAATAGAAAGAACTCGCTCAAGCGAGATCGGCTCCATCACTGCTTCATTCGACTCAGGAAACACGCTGGCAATGGCCAAAATCGTAATCAACGGCGGTGAACCGCTTCACGGAGACGTCCAGATCTCGGGCGCCAAGAATGCGGTATTGCCGATCCTGGCCGCCTGCTTGCTCGCCGACGAACCGGTCAGCATCGCCAATGTGCCGCATCTGCATGACGTGACCACTACCATGGAGCTGCTTGGCCAGATGGGTGTGCAGCTCGTCGTCGACGAGCGCATGAAGATCCATGTCGACCCACGTACGACGGACCGCTATTTCGCTCCCTATGATCTGGTCAAGACGATGCGCGCATCGATTCTCGTGTTGGGGCCGCTGGTGGCCCGCTACGGCGAGGCCGAGGTTTCACTACCCGGTGGCTGCGCGATCGGTTCGCGCCCGGTCAACCTGCATATCCAGGGACTGCAGGCGCTCGGTGCCGACGTCCGCGTCGAGAACGGTTATATCAAGGCCAAGGCGAAACGCCTGAAGGGCGCGCGAATCGTGCTTGATCTGGTCACCGTGACCGGTACCGAGAATCTGATGATGGCGGCCGTCCTGGCCAGCGGCACGACGGTGATCGAGAACGCCGCCCAGGAACCCGAAGTGGTCGACTTGGCCAACTGCTTGAACAGCATGGGCGCGAAGATCGGAGGCGCTGGCACCAATACCATCGTCATCGAAGGCGTTGAACGCCTCGGCGGTACGGACTACGAAGTGCTGCCTGATCGCATTGAAACCGGCACCTTCCTGGTTGCCGCCGCGATTACCGGCGGCAAGATCCGCGCGCGCCATGCGCGGCCGAAAACGCTTGACGCCGTGCTGTCCAAGCTCGAGGACGCTGGCGCGCATATATCGACCGGCGATGATTGGATCGAGCTTGATATGCGCGGCAAGCGACCGAAAGCGGTCAATATCACGACGGCGCCGTATCCGGCGTTCCCGACCGACATGCAAGCCCAGTTCACCGCACTCAACTGTGTTGCCGAGGGCGTCGGCGTAATCACCGAGACGGTCTTTGAAAATCGTTTCATGCACGCGCTCGAGCTGCAGCGTCTTGGCGCTGACATCCGTCTGGAGGGCAACACCGCAATCATCAAGGGGGTGCCGAAAATCACCGGTGCACCGATGATGGCGACAGATCTGCGCGCATCCGCATCGCTGGTGCTTGCCGGTCTCGTGGCGACCGGCGATACCGTTATCGACCGGATCTACCATATCGATCGCGGCTACGAGAACATCGAGGAAAAGCTCGGTTCACTTGGTGCACGCATTCGGCGGTTGCCTAGCTAGCGTTGGGATTCGGGATTCGGGGAGAGATCGAGCCAGCGGGGCCGCCTTTAGGAATCCCGAATTGCGAATCCCCAATCCCGGCTATTGACCCACCGAAAGCAAACGTAAAGTCACCGTATCGCCCTTCTTTTCGACTTGTTCGATTTGCACGGGAATCCAGCCGTTGGATTCGACGAACCAGCTCGTCGAGGTGCGCTTGTTGCGTACGCGCTCAAGGCATTGGGTTTGAAATGTTCCGGCTGGAACGGTCAGTCGCGCATCGGCGCAGCGCGAGTAGCTGACGTCTTCGATCTGATCTTTCATCGCGACCTTGTAGTCAAAGCTCGTGGCATGCCGTGACAAATCGGCTGCCAGGGCAAGCGTGAGGGCATGACGGTCAACGGCGTACGGCACAAGTGCATAGCGCGCGTCATTGTCCCCATCAACCATGTGAACGTCGTTGGCCTTCCAGTCGAATTCGCCGTGACGGCGCTTTTTCTTGAACGCGACGTCCTGGCGGAAATCATAGCGGAGCGTTTCCGGTCGGCCGTCGACCCAACGAAACACGGATTCTTCGGCGACATCGAGGCCGGCCATCTTGGCCAGAGTGGAGGTGCCTGCCGTCGTCGTACGCAAGGTCCAGGTCGAATCCGCATTGCGGCTCAACCTTATCGTGGTTTTCGCCAATTCCTTGCCGTTGCGCAAGGTCGCGTAGTCGGCCTTGAACGGCGTGATCGGGGAGTCAGCCCAGGCGCTTCCGAGAGGAGTCATTACGCATAGCGTTGCAAGGACGAAAGATTTCAAGAACGTTGACTCCAGCAAAAGCCGGCATTCTTGCTGCCCGATCATGAATGCCGGGTGTCGCTAGAGCGATCAGCCTGCGCCGCGCATTTCGCTGTCAACTTGCAGGGGTGCAGGCAGCGGCTGACCATCGAAGAAAATCTTGCCCTCCGACCATGACACGCGCGCATCGGCAAGCAGTTCGATACAGATTTTGAGCAACGCGTGCTCGCGTGCCAACAGGCGCGTGGCTAGAGTTTCCTCGGTGTCGCCGGCCATTACATCGATGATCGTCTGCGCGATGACCGGTCCGCCATCGAGTTCGGCGGTGACAAAGTGAACACTCGCGCCGTGTCGCGAATCGCCGGCTTCGAGCGCGCGTCGATGGGTGTGCAATCCGGGATAAAGGGGCAAAAGGGAAGGGTGGATATTGATGATGCGGCCCAGCCATGGCGCGAAGGCGAGGGCGTCAAGGATGCGCATGAAGCCGGCAAGTACGATCAGGTCCGGTTTCAACGCCGCGATATGCGCGAACAAGGCCTTGTCGTATTCGCGGCGATCGCTGAATCCCGCAGGGTCGACATGCCGCGCCGAGATGCCGTTCTCGCGCGCCACGCCCAATGCGCGCGCCTTGTGTCGGTCCGAAATCACGCCGACGATGTCAATCGTCAACTCGCCTTTGCGTTGCGCAGCGATCAAGGCTTGCAGATTGCTGCCACGACCTGATGCCAGAACGACGACGCGCAACGGTTTGCTCAACGGATATGCACGCGCTCAGCGCCGCCGGCAGGGACTGTTTCACCGATCTTCCAGGCTTGCAGGCCAAGCGTTTCGAGGGCGTCGAGGGTCGCGCCCGCGTGCTCATGCGAGACGATCAGGGTATAGCCGATGCCGCAATTGAACGTACGCCACATTTCATCCCGGGCGACGTTGCCTTCGCGCTGCAACCAGTCGAACACGATGGGTGCCTTCCAACTGCTGCTGTCGAGTTCGATACCCAGCGATTCGGGAACCACGCGGATGATGTTCTCGCGCAGACCGCCGCCGGTGATATGCGCCATGCCGTTGACCGTCAACTGCTGCATCAGTTTGAGGATCGGTTTGACGTAGATCGTCGTCGGCGCCATCAGCGCATCGGCGAGCGTGATGCCGCCGAGATCGAGATCGAACGGATTGCCGGCACGCTCAAGGATACGGCGAACCAGCGAGTAACCATTGGAATGTGGGCCTGAAGCGGCAATGCCGATGATCGCATCACCGGTCTGGATGCGGCTGCCATCGATCAGCGCGAGTTTCTCCACTGCGCCGACACAGAAGCCAGCCAGATCGTATTCACCCGGCGGATACATGCTCGGCATTTCGGCAGTTTCGCCACCGATCAGCGCGCAGCCGGCCAATTCGCAGCCTTTGGCAATGCCGCCGACGACCGCGACCGTGGTGTCGACATCGAGTTTGCCGGTGGCGAAATAGTCGAGGAAGAACAGCGGCTCGGCGCCCTGCACGAGTACGTCATTGACGCACATGCCGACCAGATCGATGCCGATCGTGTCGTGACGTCCAAGAATTTGTGCGAGCTTGAGTTTGGTGCCGACACCGTCGGTGCCTGAAACCAGCACGGGTTCGCGATAGCGACCGCCGAGCTCAAACAATCCGCCGAAGCCGCCGAGACTCGACATCACTTCCTTGCGGAAGGTGCGCGCGACCAACGGTTTGATGCGATCGACGACCGCATTGCCGGCATCGATATCGACGCCAGCATCACGATAGGTAAGGGCCTCGTTCTCGTTCGACATGGGCAAAGCCGGATACGCGGGGCCGCGCATCATATCAGCCTAGATGGACGAGGTAGAGGCCGTTCGGGCAGACTTGTCGACATTATTGTTGGGTCAGGGACTACCGCCATGCGCGCTTTCGATATCGGCGATTCGATGCCGGCCATCCACTTGATGCGAATCACGCGCTCCGCCAGCCCGGTTCGATCTGTTGACTTCTCCGTGGCGTCCCGCACCACCTGGACGACCATGAGGTTCCTTGTGGCCCTAGTCATGCTGGTCGCAAACGCCATCGCATTTCCGCTCATGGCCGCGCCTGCCACTTATTCCGGGGAGTCACCGGTCGCCAATCAAACCGAAGCGGCAAGGGCCGACGCTTTGAAGACTGCCTTGGCCGACGTAGTGATCCGGCTCAGTGGTAATGCGGGCATCCTCGCTCGCGATGATGTGGCCAAAGCGGTTGCGGCGGCGGACAAATATGTCTTGCAATATCGTTATCGGAACGACTCGGGTACCGATGACAGCACCGGTGCAGCGCGACAGCAGATGGTGCTCGTTGCGGAATTCGACAGCAATGCGGTCGATCGCATGCTTGCCGGGCTTGGCTTGGCAGGCGCTGGTTCGGCAGTGGCCATTGACACGACGCCGGTGGAAAAGCGGGTCTGGCTCAGCGGCATCCATTCGTCCGCGGACTATGCACGCAGCCTCGGCTATCTTTCCAAACAAGTGCAGGTTCGCCAGTCCTGGCCCCTTGAGGCACGCGGCGACGGCATTCTGATTCGAGTGGAGCTTGCTGGTGACTTCAACCGCTGGCTGGATCAGGTCAATCAAGACGGCATCCTTCAGGTCAACAGCGCGAGCCCTCCCGTCCAGGATATTGACGCGACGCTGTCACTGACTCCCTGAGTTCGGTTCATGTTGCGTCATTTGCCCAACTTGATCACGGCGATGCGCATGGCCCTGGTCTGGCCAGTGTTCTGGTTGATTTCGCACGGGCAGTTTGGATTGGCGCTCTTGCTCGCCGCGTTGGCGGGAATCAGCGATGCCCTGGATGGTTGGCTGGCCAAGCGTTTCAATTGGCAGTCGCGACTCGGCGGGCTGATGGATCCGCTGGCTGACAAGCTCTTGCTGCTTGCAGGTTTCACGGCGTTGGCTGCGATCGGCGAAGTACCTTTTTGGCTGCTTTTGCTGGTCATCGGCCGTGATCTCGCGATCGTGTGTGGTGCGGTGGCTTATCACAACTTGATCGGCCCATTTGATGCGCAGCCCTCGCGCCTTTCCAAGCTCACCACGCTGGTACAGATATTATTTGTCTTGGCCGACCTGCTACGCCTTGCTTGGGCGCCGGGATTGCCGGGGCGCAATCTGCTGCTCGGATTTGTCGCCCTGCTTACCGCCGCAAGCGGTCTACACTATGTTTGGATCTGGTCGCTTCGAGCGCGCCGGGAATGGATGGTGCGCACGCGCAGCAAGGAATCAAACCATGTCAGCTAGTCTGGATGTTCGCTTCAAGTGGTTGATTCTGATCGCACTTATTGGCTGGCTTCTCTATTTGATGGGGCCTGCGATGGCGCCGTTTATCATCGCGGGTCTGTTCGCGTATCTGTTCAACCCGGTCGTTGAGAAGCTCGAACGCCGCGGAGTCAGTCGCTCGATCGGAGTCAGCCTGGTGTTTCTTGTACTGACCCTTGTGTTGGTCGGCATCGTGCTTGTGCTGATTCCGTTCATGGACAAGCAGGTCACCCGGTTTATCGAACAATTGCCGCGCTGGACCACATGGGCGCGTGATGTCGCGACGCCATGGATCGAGCAGCATTTCGGCGTCAGTCTCGACATGTTCGATAGCGAAGGCTTGGTAGCCATGCTGCAGGGACACTGGAAAGAAGCAGGGGGTTTCGCAACCACCGTGCTGGCCAGGGTGTCCAAATCCGGTTTTGCGATCATTGCCTGGGCGCTCAATCTGGTCATTATTCCAGTAGCTGCTTTTTATCTTTTGCGTGATTGGAATATCGTCATCGATCGCATTCATGCCCTTGTGCCGCGCTCGATCGAGCCGGTCGTCACTCGCCTGACCCGCGAATCGGATGAAACGCTCGGTGGTTTCCTGCGTGGACAGCTCAGCGTGATGATCATCCTTGGCACGATTTACGGGATCGGTCTGTTGTCGGTCGGCATCAGCGTCGGTCCGCTGATCGGGATGATCGCCGGGGTGATCAGCTTTGTGCCCTACCTCGGTGCCATTGTCGGCGTCAGCATGGGCGTGATCGCTGCGCTTGCTCAGTATCAGGACAGCTACCACGTCGTCCTCGTCCTGATCGTCTTCGTTGTTGGCCAGTTGCTGGAAGGCTATGTGCTCGTACCCAAACTGGTCGGCGACAAGATTGGCCTGCATCCGGTTGCAGTGATGTTCGCGATTCTCGCCGGCGGCGAGTTGTTTGGATTTGTCGGCGTATTGCTGGCCTTGCCGATAGCGGCCATTGTCATGGTCCTTCTGCGTTATGCGTATGAGCGCTATACGCAGAGCGAGATGTACCAGGAGACTGATACTGCATCGACGATCATCATGCCTGACGACGAATCCGCCGCAGTCGCTGCTGCAGCAGCGGTCGTTGTTGTCGCGGTTCCGCCAGGTACCTTGGATGCCGCCGATTCGCCATGAGTGAGCAGCTTCCGTTGGCCCTGCGCTGGCCTGCACATCAGCGCTTTGAGTCGTTTGTCGAGGGTGGCAACGGTGCCGGAATTGATTTGCTGCGCCGCGCGGCAAGCGGCGATGAAATCGATCGGGTGTTTCTCTCAGGTGCCGTTGGCAGCGGCAAGACCCACCTGCTGATCGCAGCGTGCGCCGAAGCGGCTCTGGCAGATCGCAGCGCGCAATATCTTGATCTTTCCCGGGTCAGCAGCGAACTTGCCGATACGATTCGTCGCTTTGGCGGCAGCGATGTCCTCGCAATCGACAATATCCACACGATTGCCGGTATCGACGAATCCGAACATGCCTTGTTCGATCTCCATAATCGCTGTCGCGCGGAAGGCTCGACGTTGTTATTTGGGGCAAACGAGCCGCCGCATTCCTTGAATCTAGATCTTCCCGATCTGGTCTCCCGGCTTGCCGCGTGCGCGCAATGGCAGATTCGCGCCCTCGACGAGACCGAACGCCGCCGGGTTATCCGAGTGCTTGCCGGCAACCGTGGCCTCGAAATGGATGAGGCGGTGCTCGACTGGTTGTTCACGCGCAAGGCGCGAGATCTCGGCACCCTGGTTACGTTGCTCGATCGTATCGACAAGGCCGCGCTCGCCGCGCAGCGGCGCGTAACCGTGCCCTTCTTGCGCCAGCTGTTCGCAATTGATCAGCTGTCCAATCAATCCGAGTCGCGCACCGACGCCCGCTGAGATCAGCGCTCGCGTAACAAGCTATCGAGAGCAGCAAGCCTTTGCGGGGTTCCGATATCAAACCATCGGGCGGTAGAGAACTCGCCACTCGCCTTGTGTCGGCGCATGGCATCGCGCAGCAGAGGCGCGAGTGGAAAACGCGGCGGAATTTCGAGCGCACTTGTGTGCGTCGCGAAGGTCGCTCGCCAGTTGGCGAACAGGCTCGCGCGATAAAGGCCGATGCCGGAATAGGTCAAGCGAGCCGGGCCACTGTCGACTAGGTAGCCATTCGATTCGAGTGCGAAATCGCCATGCGCGACGTGCGCCGGATTGGCGACCATCAACAGGTGTGCCTCGGAATTCATCGGTTGTGACAACGTGGAAAAATCCATATCAGTCCAGACATCGCCATTGACCAGCAGGAACGCATCATCGCCAAGCAAATCGAGCGCATTGAGCATGCCGCCGCCGGTTTCCAGCGGTATCGGACCTTCATCGATATAGCTAATCCTGAGATCCCAGCGACTGCCATTGCCAAGTGCCGCGGGAAACTGCTCGGCGAGCCATGAGGTGTTGATGACGACATGGGTAATCCCGGCCGCGCCAAGTTTCTCCAGATGCCATTCGATCAGGCGCTTGCCGCAGACTTCGAGCAACGGTTTTGGCGTCGAATCAGTCAGCGGTCGCATGCGCTCACCGCGACCCGCCGCAAAAATCATGGCACGCTTCACGCTCACACTTCGGCCAGATCGCGGTTTGCGCAGATATCCTTGTTGCCGAGCGCGCGCTCAAGCAATACGGCAAGATCGTGTAGCTCGGGATAGCGACGAGCTACGCCAATCGCATAGCGCCAGCACAGCGCGAGGTCATTGAGATATTGACGCTTGCCGTCGCGATACCAGAGCCGGCAGAAAATGCCAAGCACCTTGATGTGCCGTTGCAGACCGATCAGGTCGAACCAGCGCGAAAACTGCGCCGCACTGACGTCGATGTTGACAAGGTGCGCAGTCTGCAGCCGCAAACGATAGCCTTCGATCCAGCCAGCGATGCGCTCGCCATCCCACTCGATGTAGCAATCACGCAGCAGTGAAACAAGATCGTAGGTAATCGGCCCGATCAGTGCATCCTGGAAATCGATGATACCGGGATTGGCCAGCATGCCCGGAGCAATCGCAACGGACTCGTGATCGATGATCATCAAGTTGCGACTGTGGAAATCCCGATGCACGAAAGCACGCGGTTGTTCATCGGCAGCATGCACAAGAAAGCTGAAGGCCGCCTCGATGATGTCCCTCTCCTCGGACCTGATGGCATGGCCGAGATGGCGCTGGAGAAACCATTCGGGCATCAGCTCCATCTCTACGACGAGGCGCTCGCGGTTGTATTCGGGAAGCCCTTGAACATTCACTGTGCTCTGCATCCGCAGCAGCGCATCCAGCGCATCGGCATAGAGGGTGTCAACGTTCTCATGCGTGAGCTCGGGCAGGTAGGTGCGCCCGCCTAGGTCTTCGATCAAAACAAATCCCTGCGCGTGATCGACAGCGAGAATTTCGGGAGCATGCAGACCCGCCGCGCGCAGACGTGCATCGACATCGAGCCAGCTGCCGAGATCCTCCTTGTCCGGAGGGGCGTCCATCGCGATCCAGGTGGATGCGTTGTCGGCTTTCACGCGCCAGTAGCTGCGAAAGCTGGCGTCTGCCGAGGCCACCGAGATTTCGAGCGGCTGGTCGCCGATCGTGGTTTGAACGAAGAGGCGCAGCGCGGCCTGGCGATCACTGGTTGAGGTCACGAATATCCCGGGTCAGTCGTTGATTCGAAGTCTAGTCGAGCGCGCCATGTCGCGCGAGACAAGCGGTGGGCGGTGCGCGGTGCAGCTATTGAAACGGGCGGAATCACCGAAGTTGATTCCGCTGATCGAGCTGGCGAAATTCCAGCCAAACCGAGCGATGAAGGGTTTGATAACAAATCGAAGCAACAACGAAGCAGCAACGCAAGGTAAAGACATCAAAGTCCGCGCCCAGTGACGAAGTCGGAACCTATCGCCTTGAGAGAGGGGATGAGCGGCTCAAGCCGACCGCAACATGGATTGTCCGGACAGTGGCGCTGAATCGAGCCCGATTGCAGGCCGCTGCTCGAAATAGTACAATTTCAGTCCTTAATTGGAGTCGACATGCTTCGAGTCAGCAAATTGACCGACTACGCGACGGTCGTCATGACCTGTTTGGCCGAGTCCGTTGACGAGGTACTCAGTGCGCAGTGGCTGGCCGAGCGTTCGCGCCTGGAGGTGCCCACGGTCAGCAAGGTACTCAAGCAACTGGCCGGCGCCGGATTGGTCGACTCATGGCGTGGCGTCAATGGCGGCTACCGCCTCGCGCGTGATCCCAAGGCGATCAGCGTGGCCGATATTGTGACGGCGATGGAAGGGCCGATCGGCATGACTGAATGTTGCGCGCACAGTGGTTCGTGCGATCACGAGTCGCATTGCGGCGTTCGCGTCAACTGGCAACGCATCAGCGATGCGATACGAACGGCGCTGGAGGGCGTGACGTTGGCGGACATGTTGACGACGGCGCCGAAGCGCGCGGTCACGATCCAGATGCGAGTGGCAACGATATGAATTCCCCTGTGATGACAAGCGACAACGAAACCGCCGAGCTTGAGGTGCGCGAGCCCCTCGTCAGCGTGGGCAACGAGCGCATCGTCGAAGCGATGAATCGCCGCTACGACGCGGGCTTTGTTACCGATATCGAAACCGACAGCTTGCCACCTGGTCTCAACGAAGACGTAGTGCGCTGGATTTCCGCGCGCAAGGGCGAGCCTGAGTGGATGACCGAATGGCGACTCAAGGCCTATCGCCACTGGCTCACGATGATCCCGCCCGAGTGGGCCAAGCTGCGCATCGAACCGATCGATTTTCAGGCGATCAGTTATTTTGCGGCACCGAAGGAAGGGCCGAAATCGCTCGCCGATGTTGATCCGAAACTGCTGGAGACTTACGAGAAACTCGGTGTGCCGTTGCATGAGCGGGCCAAGCTCGCCGGTGTCGCGGTCGATGCAGTGTTCGATTCAGTATCGGTCGGTACGACCTTTCGCAAGGAACTCGCGGCCGTCGGGGTGATTTTCTGCTCAATGTCCGAAGCGCTGAAGGAGCACTCGGATCTGGTTCGGTCCTATCTCGGTTCGGTCGTGCCGAGCAGTGACAACTATTTTGCCGCGCTCAATTCCGCCGTGTTTTCCGATGGCAGTTTCGTGTTTATTCCGAAAGGCGTGCGCTGCCCTATGGAACTCAGCACGTATTTCCGCATCAACGCGATCAACACAGGCCAGTTCGAGCGCACCCTGATCATTGCCGAGGAGGGTGCCAGCGTTTCGTATCTCGAAGGCTGCACCGCACCGATGCGCGATGAAAACCAGTTACACGCAGCCGTTGTCGAACTGGTCGCGCTGGATGACGCGAACATCAAGTATTCAACGGTACAGAACTGGTATCCGGGTGACGAGAATGGCGTCGGCGGCATCTACAACTTTGTCACCAAGCGCGGCGATTGCCGTGGTGCGCGATCGAAGATTTCGTGGACCCAAGTTAAGACCAGTTCGGCGATTACGTGGAAATATCCGAGCTGCGTGTTGCGCGGCGATGATTCGGTCGGCGAGTTCTACTCGGTCGCGCTGACCCATCATCATCAACAAGCCGACACCGGTACCAAGATGATCCACATCGGCCGCAATACGAAATCCAAGATCATCGCCAAGGGGATCAGCGCCGGACGCGGACAGAACAGCTATCGAGGTCTGGTCAAGATCGAGAAGGGCGCATCCGGTGCGCGCAACTACACGCAATGCGACAGCTTGCTGATTGGCAAGAAGTGCGGCGCGCATACCTTCCCATATATCGAAGTAAAGAATCCCAGCGCGATTGTCGAACACGAGGCAACCACCTCGAAAATTTCGGACGATCAGATGTTCTATTGCCGCTCACGCGGCATCGCCGAAGAAGATGCGGTTTCGCTGATCGTCGACGGTTTCTGCAAGCAGGTGTTCCGGGAGCTGCCGATGGAGTTCGCGGTCGAAGCGAAAAAGTTGCTTGAGGTATCTCTCGAGGGTGCGGTCGGATGACCTGGAAGCCCGGACAAAAAGAAGCTTTCAAGCACGAGATCGATGCGGCCCTTTCGGCGCGAGCGCGTGGTGATGCAAGAGCCGAGTTTTCGCATCTCGAACGCGCACATATTCTCGGTCAGCGCAGCACCTTCGCACATACGCTTGCGCACTGGCGGATGCTTCGTTTCGGTTTGCGCCATCGCAACCTCCGCGAAGTCGCAGGCCAAGTCGCGCGAGTGTTTGCAGCGCTGACCAAATCAATGATCTGGGTGCCGGTTGGCAATAGCGGTGGTACCAACGTCAGTCCATTCCGGCGTATGCCGGTGCCAAGCGATCTGCGCGTCTTTCTCGACTGAGACGCACCGCGCGCTCGGCTCGAACCATTCACAAACAAAAGCGGCGAAACCGATTTTCGCCGAATGGAACTCCAGATGCTCAAGATTGAAAATCTCCACGTAAAGATCGCTGGCAAGGAGATCCTCAAGGGCCTCAACCTTGAAGTTAAAGCGGGTGAGGTGCACGCGATCATGGGGCCAAACGGTGCCGGCAAGTCGACGCTCGGCAATGTGCTGGCTGGGCGCGAGGGCTACGAAGTCACCGAAGGCTCGATTGTCTACAACGGCAGGAACCTGCTTGAACTCGAACCCGAAGAGCGTGCCGCTGAGGGCGTGTTTCTTGCTTTCCAGTATCCGGTCGAGATTCCGGGCGTCAACAACACCTACTTCCTGCGCGCGGCAGTCAATGCGCAGCGCAAGCGTCGCGGCGAGGTGGAACTCGATTCGATGCAGTTCCTCAAACGTGTTCGCGAGAAGCTCGCCGTTCTGCATCTGAAGGATGAGCTATTGCATCGTGCGGTCAACGAAGGTTTTTCGGGCGGCGAGAAAAAGCGCAACGAAATCTTCCAGATGACCTTGCTCGAACCGAAACTCGCGATCCTCGATGAGACCGATTCCGGACTCGATATCGATGCGCTCAAGATGGTCGCCGATGGCGTCAATGCGATGCGTGATCCGGCGCGAGCGTTTGTTGTAATCACTCACTACCAGCGTCTGCTCGATTACATCGTTCCCGATTTTGTCCATGTACTTGCGGAAGGCCGCATTGTCGAAAGTGGCGACAAGTCGCTGGCTTTGAAGCTTGAAGAGCATGGTTATGCCTGGATCGCCGAGCGCAAGCTGGCCGGAGCGGCCTGATGGCAGCGGGTTTTCTTGAACGCATGCTTTCCGAGGCGCCGCGAGCCTCAGTGGGCAACGCTGGCTGGCTCGCCTTGGCTCGTACGAATGCGCTTGAACAACTAGCGCGGGATGGCATGCCAGGGCCACGCAGCGAAGCGTGGAAATATTCGAGCCTTCGGGCCCTGAGCCAGCGCAGCTATCAGCCTGGTGACGCCGAAGCCGGCGCACGCTTGATCGACTCGGAATTGCTCGAATTGCCAGGCCTCGATGGTCCGCGACTGGTATTCGTCAATGGCGCATTTCGCAACGATCTGTCGTTGCTTGCGTCAATTGACGGACTGCAATTCGACGCACTCTCCAACGTACTTGAATCAAACCCGGAATCACTGCAGCCATTCTTGTCGCGATCTTTCGACGATGTGGCGCAGTTTTTCTCAAGGCTGAATACAGCACTCGTCAGTGAGGGTGCAGTGATTCGCGTTGCGGCGGGCATGACGATTGAGCCGCTGCTGCATGTGGTTTTTGTCGGTGCTGCCGCATCGACGGAGTTTGCCTGGCAACTGCGCAATATCATCGATGTGGGCGAAGGCGCGTCGCTCCGCCTCGTTGAGCATCACGTCGGTGAGTTGGCGCAGAATCATTTTGGCAATGTGGTCAATCAGATCGCGGTGCACGCGAATGCGCGGCTCGATCTGATGCAGGTTCAGAACTCGGCTGAGACCGCCAGTCTGGTGCGTCGAACGGATGTCACGCTGGACGCGGATGCACATCTGGAGCTGCGGTCGATCGAGGCCGGCGCGCTGTGGATGCGACATGACCTTGCCGTGCAACTGATCGGCGATCGTTCGCGCTTCGTCTCGCGCGGGGTTTTCGCCTTGCGCGGGCGTCAGCACGCCGACACGCGTCTCGATGTGCGTCACGCGGCGCGTGATAGCGCATGTGACATCGTCTGGCGTGGAGTCGCCGACCAACGATCGCGCGGGATCTTCCATGGTGCGATCACGGTCGAACCGGGTGCCGACGGAAGCGATGCCTACTTGAGTAACAAGAATCTTTTGTTGTCCGAACAGGCGGAAATCGATACGCAGCCGGTTCTCGAAATTTACGCCGATGAGGTCAAGGCGGCACATGGCGCGACCGTCGGTCAACTCGATGAGCGTGCGATGTTCTATCTGCGCTCGCGTGGCCTTTCCGCCGACGAGGCACGTTCATTGCTGACGCTCGCATTTTGTCGGGTGGCGTTTGATTCGATCGAGAATGAAGCGCTGCGCGAGCATCTGGATGCACTGCTTCTTGAGCGGCTTCCGAAGATGGATAGTGATGAAAATGCTCCCGGGAATTCGATATGAGTGCGCTACAGGCAACGAAAGATCTTGAGCAAAGCCCGTTGGATATCGATCGTATCCGTGCTGATTTTCCTTTGCTTTCGCGAACCGTCCACGGCAAGCCGCTGATCTATCTCGACAACGCAAATACCTCGCAGAAGCCGTCGATCGTGATCGAGGCGGTCGACCAATTCTATCGGCAGACCAATGCCAACGTCGCACGTGCTGTGCATGCGCTTGGCGACGAGGCGACGACCGCGTATGAGGCGACCCGCGACAAGCTCGCGCGTTTCATCAACGCGTCGTCGCGCGATGAGATCATTTTCACCTCGGGAACAACCCAGGCGATCAACCTGGTGGCATACAGCTACGCACTGCCGCGCCTCAAGCCCGGCGACACGATTCTTGTCACGCATATGGAACACCACGCGAATATTGTTCCGTGGCAACTGGTCTGCGGACGCACAGGCGCGACGCTCAAGGTTGCGCCGATAACCGAATCCGGTGAGTTGATTGTCGAGCGCTTCATTGAGTTGCTGACACCTGAGGTCAAGCTCGCTGCGGTGACGCATGTGTCAAACGTGCTCGGCACGATCAATCCGATTGCCACGCTCGCGCGTGAGTGTCGCAAGCGCGGCATTCCGTTGTTGGTCGATGGTTCGCAAGCCGCGCCGCATCTGAAGATCGATGTGCGCGCGCTAGGCTGTGATTTTTACGCGCTGACCGGACACAAGCTGTTCGGTCCCACCGGGACCGGTCTCCTCTGGGCCAAGCGTGAGCATCTCGATGCAATGCCGCCGTTCTTCGGCGGCGGTGAAATGATTCGCGAGGTGCGATTCGAGGGATCTACATTCGCCGATCCGCCGCACAAGTTTGAAGCCGGCACGCCGAATATCGCAGGCTTTGTCGGACTCGGTGCGGCACTCGACTACGTCGACTCGATTGGCCTCGACAACATGGCTGCGCGCGAGCACGCGCTTCTCGTCCATGCGACCCAAGCCATGCGCTCCGTCCCTGGACTGCGCATCATTGGCGAGGCCCAAGAGAAGGTTCCGGTCATCGCATTTCTGATTAATGGAGTGCATGCCCACGATCTCGCGACCCTGCTCGATTTTGAGGGCATCGCGGTGCGATCGGGTCATCATTGCGCGCATCCCTTGATGCAGTTCTATGGAGTCGCCGCGACACTGCGCGTGTCACTTGCGTTCTACAACACGCACGAGGAAATCGATGCCTTTGTCGCTGCGCTCGGCCGCGTGCGCAAACTTCTTGCCTGAGATTGTTCAATGACTGATCTGACTTTTCGCACGGCCAGCGTGGCCGATATCGATGCGATCATCCCGCTGGTTGAGTCAGCCTATCGCGGTGATGCCAGTCGCCAGGGTTGGACCACGGAGGCCGATTTTCTCGAGGGTCAGCGCCTTGATCGTCAGCTCTTGATCGAATTGCTTTCGCGCAGCGACGCGCGCGTCATTCTCGCCGAGCGCGACGGTGAATTGCTCGGCTGCTGCGAACTTCAGGATCAGCAAGGCATCGCCTATTTCGGAATGTTTTCGGTGCGTCCGGCCGGGCAGGGCGCCGGGATCGGCAATCAGCTGCTGATCGAAGCCGAACGGTTCGCGATAGAAGAATGGCGCTGTCCTGAAATGTGCATGACCGTGATAGACATCCGCAGCGAATTGATTGCCTGGTACGAGCGTCGCGGCTATCAGCGCACCGGCGAACACAAGCCGTTTCCCTACGGAGATGAACGCTTCGGGATTCCGCTGAGGGATGATTTGCGCTTTGAGGTGTTGCGAAAATCGCTGAGCTGAAAGGATTCTCGCCCGGATGTGATCGAGTTTCCGGCCTCGCCTCGTAGGAGCCCGTTCACGGGCGAGCCTCTAATGCCCTGCCTGAAAGTTCGCCCGTGAACGGGCTCCTACGAGGTGCGCTAGTGGCTGGTTTTATCCTGAAGTAGCCCGGACGGCTGGAAATCGGTTTTCTCGATCTTTGTCTTCCGCTTGCGAAATGCAGCCTGCATCGCTATCCTTCGCGCCAATGTACTAGCGCGTTAATACGTTATGAAGAAGCGTTCGATCGAACCTGAAACCCCAATGGCCCGAGCCGAGGAGAGTCTTTGCCGTGCCTTGCTGTCGCTCGATTCGGTCGCCGGGATGCGCGCCTTCCTGCGTGATCTGTGCACACCGTCCGAGCTGGAAGCTCTGACTGATCGCTGGCGGGTTGTGCCCTATATCCTCAAAGGGATGCCGTATCGCGAGATCCATGATCGGACCTCAGTCAGCATCACGACGATTGGCCGCGTTGCTCGATTCCTCAGTCAGGGCAGTGGCGGCTATCTCGCGGCACTTTCTCAGGCCGAACCGGCAAAGACTGCCAAATCGAAAAATGCGAAGCCCGAATCAACTGAAAAGCCGCAGCCCGCTCGCACGGTCACGCGCGGAGCACGCGCATGAGCAGCCGTGATCGCTTGCGCATCGCAATTCAGAAATCCGGTCGACTCAGCGACGCCTCAATTGATCTTCTCGCCCGCTGCGGCCTCACGTTTCGGCGCAGTCGCGACAAGTTGTTCTGCTTCGGTGAAACCCTGCCGGTGGACTTGCTGCTGGTGCGCGACGACGATGTACCCGGCATGATTGCTCAGGGCGTCTGCGATCTGGGCATCGTCGGTCGCAACGTTTTGCTTGAGCAAATACTCGAAACTGGCGCTGATCGTGAGGCTTCGCCGTTTCGTGAAGTGCGCGCACTTGGATTTGGTCATTGTCGATTGTCGCTGGCAGTACCTGACGAATTTGAATACTCGAACCCCGCGCAATTGTCCGGTCTGCGCATTGCGACGAGCTATCCGAACTTGCTCGGCGATTGGTTGCGCCAGCAATCCGTTGAAGCAAGCGTCGCGACTCTTTCCGGATCGGTGGAAATTGCGCCGCGCCTCGGTACGGCGGATTGCATCTGCGATCTGGTTTCCAGCGGTGCCACGCTCGCGGCGAATCAGCTCAAGGAAGCCGCGATCATTCTCGAATCCGAAGCCGTGCTCGCGGCGGGTGCCGTGATGCCCGGCGATGAGCGAGGCGAATTGATCGACATGCTTTTGCGGCGCATCGAAGGTGTCATTCAAGTGCGCGTATCGAAGCTCGTCATGTGGCAATCGCCCCGCGAATCGCTCGATGCGATCACGCGTCTGCTGCCCAATGGGCAGCGGCCCACCGTCACCTCGATCGAAGGGCTGGACAATCAGGTGTCCGTCCAAGCCATCTGCAATGACGCGATTACCTGGCAGCATCTGGAGGACATGAAGCGTGCGGGTGCAAGACAAATGCTGGTATTGCCGGTGGAGCAGATGCTGACATGAAGCAGATCAACTGGAATTCACTCGACGTTGCAACTCGGACTTCCGCCCTCGCGCGCCCGGCGCAATCAGATTCGAGCGTAACGCGCGCGGCTGTCGCGCGCACCATTGAGGACGTGCGCAATCGCGGTGATGTGGCACTGATCGAATTAACCCGCCGACTGGATCGATGCGAGCTCGGTGAACTGCGTGTCAGCGAGCAAGAATTCGATGACGCGGATTCGATGGTGAGCAGCGAACTGAAACAGGCGATTGTAGATGCGCTTGCACGCATCGAGACCTTTCACCGCGCGTGTGCGGTGCAGCCCATCTCGGTCGAGACGGCGCCCGGTGTCGTTTGCGAACGCATCGTTCGACCGATCGAGCGTGTTGGTTTGTATGTGCCCGCAGGCGGAGCGCCGTTGCCCTCGACCGCACTCATGCTCGGGGTGCCCGCGATGATTGCTGGTTGCAACAAAGTGATCATGTGTACGCCGCCGAGAACCGATGGAACCTGCGATCCTGCCGTTTTGTTTACAGCCCGGCTGTGCGGAATTTCCACTGTGTTCAAAATCGGCGGGGCGCAGGCGATTGCGGCCATGGCTTATGGCACTGAATCCGTGCCGCGTTGCGACAAGGTTTTTGGCCCCGGCAACGTCTGGGTCACCGAGGCCAAGATCCAGGTTGCCGCCGATCCAATGGGGGCTGCAATCGACATGCCGGCCGGGCCATCCGAGGTACTGGTCATTGCGGATGCGCAAGCGAATCCGGAGTTTGTCGCTGCCGATCTGCTTGCGCAAGCCGAGCATGGCGCGGATTCGCAATCGATCCTGTTGTCGCCCAGCCAGGCGCTTATTGACGAGGTTGCCGCGTGCATCGATGTGCAGCGCTTGCGCTTGCCGCGTGCCGAGATTGCAGGCAAGTCACTCGCCCACGGTTCCCTTGTCAAGGTTGAATCGCTGGCTCAAGCGGTTGAGATCAGCAATGGCTATGCACCGGAACATCTGATCATCAATACGCAAGATCCGCGTGCGTTACTTGATGCGGTCACCAGCGCCGGCTCGATCTTTCTCGGTGCGTGGTCGCCAGAATCGGTGGGCGACTACTGCAGTGGAACCAATCATGTGTTGCCGACTTATGGCGCGGCACGTTCGTGGAGTGGAGTGTCGGTGTCGAGTTTCCAGAAGCAGATGACTGTGCAGCAATTGTCGGCGGAAGGCCTGCGTGAAATCGGCCCGTGTGCGGTGACCCTTGCTCGCGCGGAAAAGCTCGATGGGCATGCCGCAGCAGTCAGTATCCGTCTTGACGCGATCGGGATGGCCGCATGAGCGTCCTCGATTTGGCGCGTCCGGAAATCCTTGCGCTGCAGGCGTATTCATCGGCTCGCCGCGAGGCTGGTGACGCCGAAGTCATGCTCAATGCCAATGAGTCTCCATGGCTTCCTCCCGGTGCCACTTCGGAAACGAAGGAGCGTCCACTGAACCGCTATCCGGATCCGCAGCCCGAGCGGCTGCTTGAACGACTCGCCGAATTGTACGGTGTCAACAGCAAACAGTTATTGATCGGGCGGGGCAGCGACGAAGCGATCGATCTGCTCGTGCGTGCATTTTGTCGGCCGGGAATGGATGCGATTGCATTGTCGCCGCCGACCTTTGGCATGTACGCCGTGTGTGCTGCCGTGCAGGGCGCGGCATGCATCGAAATTCCGCTTGATGCGCGTTTCGC
>JBBQTY010000018.1:0-32147 GCA_038234445.1 Lysobacterales bacterium | reverse complement strand
TTCCTGAAGGACTACAAGCCGACCGATTGGTGACGTTCAAACACAAGCGTGACCATCCATTGATCTGCATCAATGGATCATCCGTATTCGGCTCGTAGTCTTGTGGCTGACGGAATTTGCCGTTGCCATGGACCGAATCGCGATGTTCAAACATGTCCTGATACCCACTGACGGTTCGGAGCTCTCCACGAATGCGATCGAGGGTGGAATCAAGTTCGCCGCAGAGATCGGTGCCTCAGTCACCGGATTGAACGTGGTGCCCAATCTGAACCTGCTTGACTACCAGATGCAGATCCCTGAAGAAATACGCCAATCGCTCAACGAGGCCGCGAGATCCCGTGCCGACGCCATCCTCGACGTGCTGGCCAAGGCAGCCAAGGCAGCCAACGTCGAGTGCACGATCGAAGTGTCGGTCAGCGATCATCCCTACAGAGCCATCATCGAGACCGCCGAGAAGCGTGGATGCGACCTGATCCTGATGGCGTCGCATGGACGACGTGGAGTAGGTGGCATGTTGCTCGGCAGCGAGACGCACAAGGTGCTGACCCACAGCAAGATCCCGGTACTTGTGCTGCGCCAGGAGCAAAGCCGCTGATTGGAGCGGGACCAAGGGTTCAGAATGGGTGCGAAATGTTGTCCGCGAAATCGAATTGAGAATCCGCGACTGCGCCTTGATTGGAAGTTCAAATCAATCTTGACAGCGCTGTGAGAAGCGCCAGATGGGCGCGTCGTCACTGCGTTTGTGCGCGTCTGGCTGTTCGCTTTCGCGCTCATCATCTGTGTAGCGATCGCGCCAGACCTCCGCTCTGTGTTTACCTTCGAAACCCGAAAATCAGGCCGCCCAATCCATGAACGATGTCGATTACGCTCTCCTGCTCGGACTGCTTGCGGCTGCCGGAGGCGGACTGCTGGTCGGCATCGAGCGGGAGCGCAGCAAAGGTGCAGGTGACGAGCGGGGCTCCGCTGGGGTGCGCACATTTGCGCTCGTCGCGCTTGCTGGTGTGGTCAGTGCCGCCCTGGGGACCGCCGCGCTGGTTGTTGCAGGCTTGTCCATTGGCGCCCTTGTCTATGCAAGCTATCAGCGCACCCGGGCAAACGATCCGGGCTTGACCAGTGAGGTTGCGCTCCTGCTGATCTTCCTGCTTGGTGCGATGTCGGCCCAACGCGCCCAAATGGCAGCAGCCTTGTTCGTCGCCGTGGCTCTGCTGCTCGCGTTCAAGGAGACACTGCATCGATTTACGAGGCAGGTCCTTACAGAGGCGGAGCTCGGCGACCTGCTTCAGCTTGCTGCGTCGGTAGTGATTGTCCTTCCCTTGTTGCCGGATCGGCCGCTCGATCCGTTTGGCGCAATCAATCCGCGCAAGCTCTGGCTGTTGGTTGTCCTGGTCATGACCATCAATGCCGCAGGCTATGTCGCCTTGAAATTGCTCGGTGCACGACGCGGATTGCTTCTGGCGGGATTGCTTGGCGGATTTGTCTCGAGCGCGGCGACCATTGGCAGCATGGGTCAGCGCGCTCGTGCGGCTCCCGAAATAAGAGCTTCCGCCGTTGCTGCTGGACTCATATCCAACGTTGCGACGATCGTGCAACTGGTTGTTATCCTCGCCGCATTGTCAGTGGATCTGTTGCGCGAGATGACGCCTGCGCTCACCGCTGCGGGAATTGCCACCGCCTGCGTCGCGCTGTTTTCATTCCTGCGTTCACGTGGCTCAGGACCCCGAGTAGAGCAGGACACAACGGGAGTACGGCCTTTTGATCTGGGCCATGCGCTGCTGTTTGCAGCGATCATTGCCGTTGCCCTGCTGCTCTCGGCGGCTCTTCGCGCGTGGTTGGGAAGCGGCGGCGTCATCATCGCTGCCGCCGCCGCCGGATTCGCCGATGTCCATGCCGCAGCCATCTCACTTGGCCAACTCAACGCCACCACCGCGCTGCCGGTCGGCGAGGCCGGGATCGCTCTTGCCGCGGCGTTCGCGACCAATTCACTGGTCAAGTGCATTGCCGCTTTCGCCACGGGTGGCATAGCCTATGCTCGTCCTATGATTGTCGGCATCGCCATAATCAATTTGGCCCTGCTGGGCGGTCTGCTGCTGACCTGATGCGGCGACCAAATGGCTCGTGATCAATGGTGATAGTCGAGATCCGCCAGAGTTTGGGTCCGTTGGATTCGAAGCTCTTGCCGCGCTAGTCAGCAAGTCTGAGCAGCGCAGTCAGATCCTGGGCCCCCAAGTGAAAATCGAACTGGAGGGCCGAGGACGCGTAGTGCCAGGACAAGCTGACACAGTTCCTGGAGAACACGGCGATCTTCGGCGCCACCTTGCTGATTGCATTTCCGCGCCAGTCGTCCAGATAGTGGATTGAAGTCAATGCGGGTAGTGCGCAACACGGTCAGAGGGGGCCATCACGGACGTTAATCGTCAGCATAGGTCCAACTGTTTTCCCGGCGGAGCTGAATTGGATATTCGCGGATTCGCTAGCAGCAAGTGACAGATTTATTTTCGGGGAAGCATCAGTTGAACTCGAAGGACTCAGACGACGCCGCCTGTCCTGCGACAAACCTTATTTGACATAATATGCATTGTGCATCAAATAGTGGAACGGCGGAACCGCTTTCCGATGTCATGCCTGGGCGCGATTCGGCGATCTATCAATCAACCTCTATCAGTCGCAGAGCTCCACATGATGAAGCAGAAATCGTCCAACCAGGACTTTCCGACCGCTGCTGGTGCTCGGCTCGGTGAACCACAGGCGTCAATTCCAGCCAGCCCCGAATCATTTCGAGTCAACATTCGACTTGGGCGAATGCGAATTTGGCGAATGGTCGCGAGCCTGATGATTGCGCTTGTCGGATGCTTGGCCGTATCAAGAGCCCATGCGACGGTCTACTGCATCGACACCCCATCCACTGATGTGATCTTCGCTTGCACCGCCAGTTCAGGCGACTGTTCGTTGCGAGGAGCGCTCTCGCGAGCCGGCACAGCCAATGTGGACACCGACCACGACATCCGGGTGCCGACCGGTACCTATCAAGCTCCGATGGGTCTCTCCATTGGAGAATCAGACAAAGATTCGGGCAAACGCATTTGGGTAACCGGTGGATGGAATGCAGCCTGCTCAGCACGCGTAGTAGACCCCGCGAACACCATCATCAACGCCGAGAACGGGACGAACGATGGAAACTTATATTTCTTCGGTCGACGGCGCGAAATGCTGTTTGAAGGCCTGACCTTCCTCAATTTCTCGACGTTCAACTTTGGCAATACCACCTGCACTGAATTCGCGGCGTGCCCCGAAGTCGAATTGATGAGCTTGCGCTTCAACGCCTGGCGCCACGGCCAACGCGTCCTCGCTTACACCGAAACCGCAAAGCGGCTCACAATTGAAAACAACCTGTTCGCGGACCTTTCCGAACCCAACTTTTCGCCCGTGCGACTGCGCTATGGCAACAACGAATTCATGCCAACGATCGCTTTCAACACATTTGCAAATCTTAACTGCATGAGCGCCAGCCAAACTGCAGTCCAGGTGTACTCAAAAGCAGGCGACCTGACCTTGCATCACAATATCTTCCAGTCCAGCGGCTGTGCCAGTGATGTGTCATTCGATCCTGATTCGCCCTCCTCCCCGTACTATCTGCGCAACAACCTGTTTCTGGTTCAGGGCGGCCAGACGCCCGCCGGCATCTCGGGCAATGTGATCAGCGCGAATCCTGGATTTGTCAATGCGGCCAGTGGCAACTACAAGTTGCGGGTTACCGCACCCATTTCGCCCGCGGTCAATGCGGGCATGGATACGCTCGAAGCCGCCCAGTTTGGATTGAGCCTGCCCAACCAGGATCTAGACGGACCAGTCGCGGCTCGCGTGGTTGGAACGCGTGTCGACATGGGCGCATTCGAGTCAGCATTGAGCAATGAGAGCGCATACACGGTCACTAGTGCAGCGGATGCGGGTACGGGCTCCTTGAGGGCGGCAATTGTCGCTGCCAACGCGTTGCCCGGACGGAACAAAATAATTTTCAACATTGTCGGCACCTGCCCTCGATTGATCATCCTGCAAAGTGCTTTGCCGGATATCACCGATAGCGTCGAGATCGACGGTTATGCCCAACCTGGGGCCGCAGCCAACTTGCTGACAAACGGCAGCAACGCACAACTTTGCATTGCATTGACAGCATCGAGCGGCACCTTCGCGCAGTTCCTGCAAGTGCCGGAATTGGCCCCCGCCTCAACCAGCGTGATCCTGAAAGGTATCGCCTTTACCGGAGCGACAGGCTTCAACGGCAATGCGACGATCATGCTGGGCCTGCGCGGTGGCCGCGATCATGTGATTCAGGGCAATGCGTTCGGCGGTATCGGCCCGGGCACGATCGGTTCACTCGGAGCACCGATGTTTGGGATCCAGATTCGTGGCACTGCTCAGAATGCGTTGATCGGAGGTCCCCAGCCCGAACACCGCAACAGCTTTGGCGCGATGAGCGGAGTCGCCATCGTGCTGAGTGACGCAAGCAGTGGATTCCAGAATCCGCACACGATTCAGAACAACTATTTTGGTCTCAGCGCTGACGGAAACAGCGCTTCGCCATTCAGTGGCAGCGCGATTGTTGCCACAGACACGCGCGAAGTAACGATACTGGAAAATACGTTGGTCGCGACGCCCAACGCGGCAGCCATCAAGATATCTGGCGCCAGTGCAACCGGATACCGGATTCGCAGCAACCGAATCGGAGTTTCGCCATTTGGCGTAAGCGGCACCAATATGCGCGTCGATACCGGCATCCAGATCGGCAATGGCTCGGGAATGCATGACATCGGTTTTGCTGGTGGCTATACCTTATCGAACACGATCACCAACAGCAACGCGGCCGGAATCCATATCACGCCGACGGCCGGCACCGGCACGCTCGTGCTGCACAACCGAATTTTCGGCAATGGTATTGCCGGCAGTGGGCTTGGTATTGATCTTGGCGTGCTCGGGATATTGCCCAATGATTTGGGCGACACGGATGGCGGCCCGAATGGTGGCCAGAACTGGCCAGTAGTCGTCTCATCCACGGCGAATCCGGATGGAACGCGACAGTTGCATTTGACGGTGTCGAGTTCGCCCCAGTCAACTTTTTCGATTGAGGTGTACCGGTCGCCAACCTGCCCCGACGGCGATCGAGGTGCGGACATGCTGACGCGCGTCGCGTATGCCGGCGTCACGACTGATGCATCAGGAAGCGCCGTTCTCGATATACCCATCACGGGCGCTGGAGCGCCCGGCTACTTGAGCGCAACGGCGAGCAGCCTTTCCAACGGCGACAGCAGCGAGCCTGGGCCGTGCTTCCTTGAGCCCGACGCGATATCCAACGACATGATTTTCGCCGACGGCTTCGAGACACCCTTGAACTGAGACCGAAACGCTGCGCATGCAACCAGCCCACTGCATCGTGCTCGTCGCCAGAAAGCTTCCACTTGAGCGTCGATGTCGAGCTTTCATCTCGAAAATTGTTTGCGTTTCGAACAACCTCTGCAACATTCAGGATATCAATGGAAACTTCTGCTCTAAAGTACTCATTTTTTTGCGCATACGGCGCCGTCGCGCTTCATTGCGTATTGCTTGTAATGCTCGTCTGCCCTGCCCTGTGTTCTGCACAAAATGCCAATGATGGCTTTGACCCCAACGCCAACAACATTGTGCGTACGCTGGCTGTTCAATCAGACGGAAAAGTAATCGTTGCCGGCGAATTCACCACGATGGGTGGGCAAGGTCGCAATCACGTGGCACGCCTCAATGTGGATGGCAGTCTTGATCCAGACTTTGCCGCCACTGCGGTCGACAACAGCGTCACTACCGTGGTTGTCCAGGCTGATGGTCGCATTGTGATTGGCGGCTCATTTGCACAGGTGGGCGCATCACCGCGCAATCGACTGGCACGCCTGAATGCGGATGGCAGCGTGGATAGCGCGTTCAATCCGAATCCGAACGCCACAGTCCGCGCGCTCGCGCTGCAAGCCGATGGTCGCTTGTTGGTGGGTGGTGACTTCACCACGATAGCCGGACAGACACGCAATCGCATGACCCGGCTAAACATCGATGGCAACGCCGATTTGAGTTTCAATCCCGATGCCAGCAGCGTCATCAATGCCCTGGCCGTTCAAGCCAATGGCCAGATTCTTGTCGGCGGGAACTTCACCACGATCGGTGGCCAGACACGCAATCGGATCGCGCGACTGAACGCAAATGGCACGGTGGATGCGGGGTTCAATCCTGATGCCAACGGCCTCGTTTTTGCGCTTGCTGTGCAAGTGGATGGCAAGGTCATTGTCGGCGGTACGTTCACTATGCTCGACGGACAAGTACGCAATCGCATCGCGCGCTTGAACGCCGACGGTACGGTGGATTCGGGATTGAGCGTCAACGTCGACAACTTTGTTTTGGCGCTTGCGCTGCAGTGGGATGGAAAGATTGTCCTTGGCGGCTTGTTTACTACGGTTGGTGGACAGTCACGCAATCGTATCGCACGGCTGAATGTGGATGGCAGCCAGGACCCTGGATTCAATCCTAGTGCAGACAACAGCGTGTTGGCGCTGGGCGTGCAATCCGATGGATCGTTGGTGGTAGGCGGTGGCTTTACCAGCATCGGTGCCCAGCCACGCAACTTTATTGGACGTTTGCATACCGATGGTTCGGCGGATAGCACGCTGAATGTGACCGCCAGCAATGTTGTCACGTCTCTGTCTCTGCAAGCGAATGGAAAGCTGGTCGTAGCAGGTGCTTTCAGCACGCTCGGTGGGCAGCCCCGCAATCGAATCGGTCGACTCGACGTCGACGGTACTCTGGATCCTTCCTTCGATCCGGATGCCAATGGAACCGTCTACTCAATGCTGCTACAGCCTGATGGAAAAATGGTCGTTGGCGGCGAATTTGTCTCGCTCTCTGCACAGCCACGCAACTTTGTCGCGAGGCTGAACGCAGATGGAAGTCTGGATGCGACGTTCAATCCCAACGCAAATGCGGCTGTCACGACAATGGCATTGCAGTCCGATGGCAAGCTGTTGATCAGCGGCAGCTTTACCATGCTCAGTGGACAAGCTCGCAACTTCATTGCGCGTCTAAACGCCGATGGCAGTGTGGATTCTTTCAATCCAAATGCAGACGATGGTGCGTTGGCCGTGGCACTGCAGCCGGACGGAAAAGTGCTGCTGGGTGGCGGTTTCACGATGATAGGTGGACAGGCGCATGCGCGAATTGCGCGATTGAATCCCGATGGCAGTATCGATGCATCGTTCAATGCGAGCGCGGACAGCATTGTTGATTCAATCATGCTGCAACCTGATGGCAAGCTGTTGCTCGGAGGTGACTTCGTCACGATCAACGGCCAGCCACGCAACTTCATTGCGCGCCTCAATTCCGATGGCACGCTGGATCCGTCATTCAATCCTGACGCGGATAGCGCCGTAATGTCCATGGCGCTGCAGGTCGATGGCAAGGTTGTGGTTGGTGGCTCGTTCACTATAATTGGGGGACAACCGCGCAGTTATATTGCCCGGTTGAATGCCAATGGCACTGTCGATCAAACATTCAACCCGAGCTCCAACAACCTCATTTTCGCATTGGCACTGCAGCCTGATGGCAAGCTGATCGCGGGAGGAGGCTTCACCATGATCGCCGGACAGCCGCGCAATCGCATCGCTCGACTCAGCACTGTGCAAACCGCGCTGGAATCTCTAGGTCTGGCTGGCGACGCATCGGGCAACAGCATTGCCACGTGGACACGCTCAGGAGCTGGATCCGAATTGGCATTGCCGCCACAGCTACTGATCTCGCTCGGTGGCGTCACCTATGCGCCACTCGGAACCATGCAGCGTGTAAGCGGCGGCTGGTCCATCGGAAACATCGTGGCGCCGCTCAACAGCAATTTCTATCTGCGCACACGCGGCCAGACGAGCTCAGGCTATGACAATGCTTCCAACGGCCTGATCGAGACCACGCGCTTGGTCAATTTGACCGTGACCGACAGCATTTTCGGAAATGGTTTCGATTGATTGCAGTCATCCGGCATCAGCAACTCATCGATAGGGTTGGTGACGGGTTGTTGACGGCACAATCTGGCATCAGACAAGACCGTTCTATCGTGCCCGCAATTCACGTCGTATTGGAAATCACCACTACCTGCATACCTATTGAGCCATCCCCTGAAGTTCACACACTTCTGCTCATGTTGCTCACAGGTACGGTCCAGGCGCAGCGGTTGCCTGGCGCGCGGGCTGCCCCGCCGATTGATGCCTGGTCTGCACATTGCGAGCTTGATGGTCGCCACATCACGGTTTCGTTGACATCCACATCTGGCGATGCGCTCGAAAACCTCGATATGGCGATGAAAGTCACGGACGATCTCGGCAGATCGGTTCACGTCAAGATTCGTCCAGATTGGTATTTCCAGACTAAATCGAGTGAACCGATCGATGATGTATGCGACACGCTGGCGAGCCGTCGAATCGGCAAGGATATTCTTGCCTTGTTCATCGCCAGAGACGGCCGGCCGGAGGTTGATCATCTGACGCTGATCCTGCTCAACTGGAAAACGATGCGTGTGGTCGGGGTGCGAGACGATTTCGGCGAGATCAAGCCAGAGAACCTTGACGTGAGACAAGTGGATGCAGACTCTGTTGATGTTCGTATCGCACGATGGGATGCAAAGTTGGATGCTTGTAATTGTGCCGACGCCTACGTCAAGGAGTGGTTTCGCATCAGAGTTACAAACGGTCGATGGACTACCACTTGGCTAAGGCCACATGGCTGACGGAGCGCCTGATCAGGTTTCGTTTCTGGTGAAGTGAGACATCTCCAGACGTTGCCTAGTTGAACCGTAAACATACGATTCAGGTCAATCCGCATCTCTGGTGGATTAGATCTACTATCGAACGCTTCATCTCCACCGTTACAGAAGACGGCGTCAGCGCACGACGTCGACGCATAAATGCAAGATTACTTGCAGGTTTCCCTTGCCGTGCAGTTGGATGCGTCCTGACGATCTTTGAAGGGGCGGAAGCAATCGAGAAATCCCAAGTTTGATGGGATTGGGCCAAGCACAAAAGCTGATAAGCAAACAAATGACCTGACTCGTTCGTGAAGACTCAGCATGATCTGCGGTGATCCGGTGTAAAACGAATCGAAGTCATCCTGGAAGTAGCTCAGCAAGCCGAATCCACCTCCTTCGTTGGAATAGAGGTACTCAAGACCCTCACCCTCTTTCAGCGATCGCCATCCGGCAATGCCGCAAGGCGCGGCCGGATCGCTAAAGTTGTAGCTCGAAAGTTTCACTCCGCGTTCGCGCGGATTCGGTCAGAGAGTCGTAGTACGCCCGGCGACTGCCCGTTCTTCAGCTTCAAGGATCCTGGCGATTTTCTGCGGGCGACTCAACACAAGAATGCTCATCGTGGCGTTGTTTCTAAGCGGCCCGGACGCGGAAATACTGGTGGAGATTGATCGATCAATCAAACCCGTTTGCGAACAATTCGTCCTGGATTTCGTAGGCGCCCATATCGACCGTGCCGAAGACGATTCGTTGTTCGCCATTGGTATCGTAGAAGCCGGTTCCGCCTGCCGGGTTGTTGATTCCGACATCACGTGCGGGTGAATTTCCGCTCAGACGATAGTCGTCCGATGAAAGGAAGCCCGGATCGACACTGATTCCTCCGACGATAGAGTCAGGGGCACAACAGTAACTTCCAATATCGTTGTTCGCCAGACTGACACCCGGGTTGTCCATGCGCAGATCCGTGCCCGCGTTGCCCCAGAGGATGTTGTTGCTTGCGACGAATTCAGCACCTTCGCCAAACAAGCCCAAGCCGTAAGCAGCCGAGCCCACGGGAAAGACGCGGTTCCCGGTCACGGTGAGATTGGTCAACGCGACCGGTACTGGCCCAGGCGCAGAAGCAACGATAAACGCGGTGTGATTCGCCAGCGTTTCGTTGTTCACAAATGCGACATCGCGGATGATGGCCTGATTGCCACCGGAATACATGGCTGCAGAAGAATAGTCTGACCGATTTGCCCGGATTACAACGCGCTCGACCGTCAATTTTCCTCCCCACGGTGCATATCCGCCGAGAAACAAGGCCGGTATTTCGTCTACGGCAAGACCATGCTGGATTGTGAGGTCACGGATCGTTATGTCACCGACTGCCCCCGATTGTCGGATCCGCAGGACGGGTCGAACATCACTGCCGTCGAGAATCGTAAGATTCGGGCGTTTAACGCGATTTCCGCACGCCACCCCCATGTCTTCCTGATAGCCTCCTTCGATGACTATCGATTGGGCTTCAGAAGTTTCAAAATCAAGCAGCGATTGCGGGGTATAGAAGCCTTCCTGGACCCTGATATTGTCGTTCTCACCGTTGTTCAGAGCGGTATCGAGGGCCAGTTGGAAGCTCTGGGAATCCTTCACGCAAAACGTGGCTGCGAACGCGGGATTGATGGCAAGCAGAAACAGAAACGGCGATAACCTGGTGAATGGGCGCATGGACGAATCTCGCAGTAGGAGTGAGGGTCACTACTGCTAATCCCTAAAAGGCGACACCAACGGACACGCGTGGGCAAAATCGCCGAACACCTTCCCCAAGTGGAGCAACTGCAAACTGAGCCGGGTTACGAAAGGTTGGATCAGGAGCCGGACAAGGCTTTCGCCATGCTGCAGAAGTGCGCATTGCCATTGTCGGAACAGGCTTCACGCGCGGCCTCAGCTATGATTTTCGGCGCATCGGACGCATGTTTCAGATCGGCGATCGTCGCGCGCAGCACGTTGTAGGCGATATGTGCAATCGGCTGATCGTTGGCTGCCGGATTGGCGAGAATATCGTCGATGATCAACTTGGCTTGATCAAGTCTTCCCAAGGCGATGAGTACTTGCGCATGCCGATATTTCCAGTAATAGGTGCGTGCATTTCTCGCACCAAATGAAGCCTCAAACGCCTCGACGACACGTACCATCATCGGCTCGGCTTCCGCATTACGATCAAGCGCTTGCAATGCACGCGCATTGGCGCCGATTGCCGACGCGGTGAGGCCAGGCGCGATGTTGTCACGAACGAACGGATGTGCGAGAGCCTTCTTGGCGGAATCGAGCGATTCCTGATTGCGTCCCGCCGCGGCGGCCAGATCGGAGAATTCGATCAAAGAATGCAGATACTCGACAACAAAAGGGTCGCCGAGTCCCTGCCACAACTCCGACGACTCCGATGAACCTGCCAAGGCAGAATCACTCTCACCGTTTTGATATAGCACTTGACTCTCGAGACTGAGTGCCTTCGCAAGCGTAGGCGTTACATCGGAACCGCCCAAGCGCAATTTTGCGATGATTGACTTCAAGTCCCGAAGCGCCAGGTCCGTCTTTCCATCGAGGTATTCGTAGTGAGCGAGACGCGCTTCGATGGCTCCCTCAATGTGCAGTGATGGATGCCGGGACCTCCGATTGAAAGCCAATGCCTCATTGAGCACCTCCTTGGCGATTGCATCCTCGCCCAGCGAAACGTAAGTGCTGCCGATTTGTTCGAGCAATGCAGCCGTAAGCTCCGGGTCGTCCTGCGTTTCATGAACGATTCGCGTCCGGGCGGGCGTCAGCAGGTCGCCTACAGTCGTTGAAATTCCCTTGGAGAAGTTGGGGTCCGCGCTGAGGAAGATCGAACTCAGCAGCTCGCGAATCGACTCTGATCGCTTAAGTGCAATTCGTGCATTTTCAGCTTCGATGGTCTTCGCATGGGCTTGCCAGAGCGCCACTCCACTCATTGCGAGTACCAGAAGGAGTGCCGTCACGGCGATCGCGACCGAGGCCCGGTTGCGTTGCGCAAAACGAGTCAACCGATAGATAACACTATCCGGCCGAGCGCTGACGGGACGACCTTTGAGATGGTTCTCAATATCATCTGCCAGCGCTTGCGCAGTTGCATAACGCCGCTTGGGCACTTCGGCGAGCGCGCGTGCGACGATCGCATCGAGATCTGCATTCAATGGCAACTGGATCACCGAAGCCGAGCCCGGCTTCTCTTGAATCATGCGCAATGCCTTGTTCGGATGCAGCGTTTCGGTACCCGACGTGTGCACGCTGGCGTAGGAGACGCCGGTCAGCAACTCGAACATCAGCGCGCCGAGGGCATACACATCGGTCGCCGTGGTCACGGCCTCGCCACGCAACTGTTCAGGGGCTGCGTAGGCACGCGTGACAAAACGCGCATCCGCCGCAGTTTCTTCGGATTGTTCACCAGAAGTCAGCTTTGCGATACCGAAGTCAAGCAGACAGGGACTCCCATCCTCGCGAACGAGCACGTTGGATGGCTTGAGATCCCGATGAACAATCAGATGCTGATGTGCATAGGCCACTGCCATACACAGGCGAACAAGCAGCTTCAGCCGAGTTTGAAGGGTGGTCGTTTGCTGCGCTGACCACGCACGCAAACCAATGCCATCGACACGCTCCATTGCAAACCAGAGGCGACCCGTATCATCAACTCCCCCATCGATGAGGCGCGCAATATCGGCATGTTGCAAACGTGCCAGCAACTCACGCTCGCGACGAAACTGAGCAGTTACCGCCTGGCTTTCCATGCCGACGCGGATCAGTTTGAGCGCCACCTGCTGGCTAAACCCTCCTTCGATGCGTTCGCCGAGCCAGACACTGCCCATGCCCCCCTCGCCGAGCTTGCGAAGCAAGCGGAAGGGTCCAAACCGCGCATCGACCTTCAAATCATCAGATATTGGCGCGAGAACATCGGCGACCAGCGCATCCAGACGCTGGTCAAGAGCCAGATCACTGCGCTGGTCGAACGCCAGCAATCGCTGCAGGACTGACAACAACTCTGGATCCTCACCACATGCTTCGACCAGCCATTGCGATCGAACCGATTCGAGTTGGTCCAGCGCCAATCGCAACAGTTCGCCAACGCGCGATGACGCAGGCTTAGTCATCCGTGGGCGCATCCAGACGCAGTTGCAGCAGCGCGCGCGCGGCCCGCCAGTCACGCGCCACGGTTCGTTCCGACACTTCAAGCAAGCGACCAATTTCGCCGAACTCCAGGCCGGCATAGAAATGCAGATCAACCACGCGCGCCAATCGGGGATCCGTTTCGGCAAGATCCTTCAATGCCTGCTCCAGCGCGAGAAAATCAATGTTTTGCCCCCCATCCGCGATCAAGCCGCTATCGAAGGTCGCCTGGATCATTCCGCCGCCACGCTTCTGCGCACCGCGATCACGTACCGAATTGATGACGACCTGGCGCATGGTTCGGGCGGCCAGCGCAAAAAAATGCGCCTCATCATTCAACGACAAGCCGCTGCCGGCGAGTTTGATATAGGTTTCGTGCACCAATGCGGTTGTTGACAACGTCTTGCCGGCATCGCGCGAAAGTCGCTTTGCACGCAACATCAAATCATCGTAGACGGCTGCAAACAACATGTCGTAGGCGGTCGAGTCACCGGCGGCATAACGAGCTAGTAAACTTGAAGTGACCTTTTCTGTCTCTACCGCATCGCCTGATTGCATCGCCGCCCACCTCTGCTGAGGAATACGAAAGCTCGCCTTCGGCGTAGTCTGCACCCGCCACGGATCGCAGCTCAAGTCCAAAGCACCACGATCCATCAAGGTGCAGACAAAAGCTTTGAAGCGCCACCGCTGGAATCATTCGATACCGATCAGATGATCCACTCGGAACTTCCTGCTCGGGCCTCGATGAGATACAGCGGCAATAAGTCATTCCAGCTCGGCTGGCGACGTTCGATGATCTCCATGATTCTTGCCCTGTTCCTATGGAAGCGAGCGAACGACGATCCAAACCACGCGTGCGCCTGCCAGCCGATTATAATGGCCGACTTTTCCGCGACCGGCCCGTGCATGGCACCCAACGCAACCATTTACAAGATCGAGCTGCAGATCAGCGACATGGATCGTCATTACTATGCGACCCATGCGTTGACCCTGGCCCGACATCCTTCCGAAACCGACGAACGCATGATGATCCGCGTGCTCGCGTTTGCCCTTTACGCCGATGAGCGCCTTGAGTTCGGCAAGGGCTTGAGCACCGATGACGAACCGGATCTCTGGCGCAAGGAGTTGAACGGCGACATCGCACTGTGGATTGATCTCGGCCATCCGGATCCTGCGCGCGTACGCAAAGCCTGTGGCCGCGCCAATCTGGTCGTTCTGATCAACTATGGTGGACGTGGTGGTGACATCTGGTGGGAAAAATCGGCCGGTGATCTGCGGCGTTCAAAGAATCTGACCGTGCTCGATATTCCTGTTGATGTCGTCGATGCGCTTGCCGCGCTGGCGGAACGTGGGCTGCGTCTGCAATGCCTGATCCAGGATGGTCACGTGCAGATCTTGAAAGGCGACACGGTCATCGGTATCGATCCGCACGTGCGCATGGGCTCCGATAACCCGGGGCGCTCGAGCAATGCCGGATAGCGTCGATGTGACCATCATCGGCGGCGGCGCCGCGGGATTGATGTGTGCATTGACGGCGGGCAAACGAGGCAAGCGCGTGCGTGTGATCGAGCACGCCAACCGCGTTGGCAAGAAAATCCTCATGTCCGGCGGTGGGCGCTGTAATTTCACCAATACCGGAACGACACCGGCGAACTTCCTCTCGGCCAATCCGCATTATTGCAAATCTGCATTGGCTCGCTATGCGCCGAGCGATTTCATCGACATGGTCGATGCGCACGGCATTGCTTGGCATGAAAAGGAACTCGGCCAGTTGTTCTGCGACGACTCGTCCAAACAGATCGTGCGCATGCTGCTCGATGAGTGTGCTGCCGCGGGCGTGCATGTGCAAACGAGTTGCAGCATCGAGAGCGTGCGTCACGTTGATGCGGGATTTCAAATTGAAACGACGCTCGGAATCGTTGAATGCCCTGCCCTCGTCATAGCGACTGGAGCGTTGTCGATTCCGAGCATGGGCGCGACCGGTTTTGGCTATGAACTTGCGCGCCAATTCGGCCACACGGTTTTGCCAACACGCGCGGGTTTGGTTCCATTGACCTTGAGCGGCAAGCATCAGGAACGCTTGGCTGACCTCAGTGGCGTGGCGTTGCCGGTGACCAGCCATTGCAACGGAAAACAATTCCGCGCCGACATGCTGATCACCCACCGCGGCCTCAGCGGTCCGGCGATCCTTCAGATTTCGTCCTATTGGCAACCGGGCGACGACCTGCGCCTGGATCTGCTACCGGATCAAGATGGCTGCGCGTTTCTCATCGACCAACAAGGCGAACGCAATGCGGCGGAACTTAAAACCATACTCGCCGATGCGTTGCCCAAGCGCTTGGCCCAGCGACTTTGCGAACACTGGTTTGGTAGCAAGCCGATGCGCCAATACCGCGAAGCCGAGCTACGCGCTATTGGCGATCAACTGAACGCCTGGCCCATCATCGCCAGCGGTACCGAGGGCTATCGCACCGCCGAAGTTACCTTGGGCGGTGTCGACACGGATGGATTATCGTCGAGCACGATGCAGTCGAAACTCGTCGAAGGCTTATTTTTCATCGGTGAAGTTGTCGATGTAACCGGCCATTTGGGCGGCTACAATTTCCAGTGGGCCTGGGCTTCCGGTCACGCCGCCGGCAATGCCGTCTGAGCACACCTTCAAGCGAACGAGTTGACGCCCGATGTTGCGATTGACAGAGATCAAATTGCCGCTCGATCACGCTGCCGAGGAGATCCCCGCGGCGATTTGTGCGCGCCTCGGATTGAAGCCCGATGCGCTGATCAACTACGTGATCTTCCGTCGCGGCGTCGATGCACGAAGGAAATCCGCAATCCATTTCACCTACACCCTCGATGTCGAAACGACGCAAGACGCGGAATTGATGGTCGCATTCAGCGCTGATCCACATGTGGTGGCGACTCCTGACACTGCCTATCAATTTATCGTTCGTGATGGTTCATTGCCTTCGGGAACGCCGCGACCGGTTGTCATCGGCACCGGACCCTGTGGCATCCTTGCTGCGCTGATTCTTGCGCAAATGGGGCTGCGGCCGCTGATTCTCGAACGTGGCAAGGCCGTGCGTGAACGCACCAAGGATACCTGGGGTTTCTGGCGCAAGGGTGTTCTTGATCCCGAATCGAACGTGCAATTTGGCGAAGGCGGTGCGGGTACCTTTTCCGATGGAAAGTTGTACAGTCAGATCAAGGATCCTCGTCACTACGGTCGAAAAGTACTCAGCGAGTTTGTAAAAGCCGGCGCGCCAGAGGAAATCCTCTACGTCAGCAAGCCGCATATCGGCACGTTTCGCTTGGTCAAGATGGTCGAGCACATGCGTGCGAGCATCCAAGCGCTCGGTGGCGAATTTCGATTTTCGAGCAAGGTCGACGATGTGCTTGTTGAAGACGGCCACATCCGCGGAGTCAGCCTCGCAAGCGGTGAGCAGATCCGCACCGACCATGTGATTCTTGCGATTGGGCACAGCGCTCGCGATACCTTCGAGATGCTGCATGCACGTAGCGTGTATATCGAAGCCAAGCCGTTCTCGATCGGTTGCCGCATCGAACATCCGCAATCGCTGATCGATCGCGCGCGTTACGGCGCCAACGCTGGTCACCCCATGCTCGGCGCAGCTGACTACAAGCTTGTGCATCACGCGAGCAATGGCCGATCGGTCTACAGCTTCTGCATGTGTCCGGGTGGCACCGTGGTTGCAGCGGCGTCGGAACCCGGTCGACTCGTCACCAATGGAATGAGTCAGTACTCACGCGACGAACGCAACGCGAACAGCGCGATCGTCGTCGGCATCACACCTGCGGACTATCCAGGAAGTCCACTCGCTGGCATTGCCTTCCAGCGCCATTGGGAGGAGCAGGCATTCGCCCTCGGCGGATCCAACTACAACGCACCAGGTCAGCTGGTCGGTGATTTCATCAAGGGCCGTGCCTCGACCGCATTCGGAAATGTGCTGCCTTCCTACACACCGGGAATGCACTTGTGCGATCTGGCACCTGCCCTGCCCGAATTCGCCCTCAAAGCCATGCGTGAAGCGATTCCTGCATTCGATAAGCAGATCCGCGGTTTCAATCAAGCCGACGCCCTGCTTACCGCCATCGAGACGCGGACCTCGTCGCCTATTCGCATCAAGCGCAACGATGACGATCTGCAAAGTCTCAACACCCGTGGTCTGTTTCCGGCAGGCGAAGGTGCGGGCTATGCCGGGGGCATCCTCTCGGCTGCCGTGGATGGGATCAAGGTCGCCGAGGCGGTCGCGCATTCGATCATCGCGTCGACGAATCGTCGCTCTTCCTGATCAGAGCACCGACTGATTCGGATAGCTGATGCGATGGATTCCAGCCAGGTTGTAACGACGTGCGTAGATTGGATGGGCGAATTTGAGCAACTCGATCGCACTGTCAGTCGATTCCTGGTCGGGCGTGTAGGCAAACAGAAAACAACCTCCGCGAGCGGCGGTCTTGCGATCATCATCGATATAGCCGAATTCCGTGCCGATCGCGTGCACCAGCTTTTGCCCGGCTTTTTCCATCAAGGTCGATCCCTCGATCGATTCGAGCCGATCGACGAGAAAACGTCCATCGACCACCGCGACATCATCGTCTGCAAATCCCGCAGCGATGAAACGCTGCCGGATTTCGTTGCCTCGCACGTCGTTGTCGAATGCGGCGAGCACATAGTGCAGAGGGTAGAACACGCCCATTGACGTGTCGGATTCCTTGAAAAAGTCCCAATGCTCTCTCATGGCGGCATCTCCTCGATTAGCGAATAGCCACGGCAACCTAGCAAACCCGACCAACCCTGCGGTGAACGACCCGTTCTACTAACCGCATGAAGCATGAACGAGCGAAACCGAATACCGACAACTACGTTAAAACCCATGCAGAATGTAAGGCTGCCCTCGCCCAGGACCTGTCGATGAATGCAATCGAGCCGGAAGAAAGGATCGCCGAGTCGTCCATAGAGGTTGTCGAGGAGGTTCTGAACCCGATCCAGGAAACCCGCGATACACCGTCGGTCGCCGGCGCAAGCCTGAATCGGGCGATCCGCGAGTCGCAAATCGATATCAACGCGGGCATCCATCGCTTGCTCGGCATTCTCGTCGTATTCGGCGTCCTCTATACCTGCTACTTCGTCAGTGAGTTGATCCTGCCGATTCTCCTCGCCGCATTCTTTTCGCTGCTCTTGAGTCCGGTGATGAAACGCCTGACGAGCGGATGGCTGCCGCGCTGGATTGCCGCATTTCTACTGATCGCGGTTTCGATGGCAACAATCGTCGGCATTGGCAATGCGTTGTATGAGCCTGCCGCGGAGTGGGTCGGACGCGCACCGCAGGTCGTACGCAATGTGACGCCCAAACTGAAATCGCTGATGCGCCCGTTCAATGAAGCGAACAAGATGAGCGAGTCGATCAGCGCGATAACCGGAGATTCGAGCAAGGCGAATCAGCGCGTTGTCGTGCAGGCACCCGATCGGCCAAGTCTGCTTTCCACAACGCCGCGTGTTCTGGCCAGTGCCCTTGCTGTCGTACTGTTGACGTATTTTTTCCTGCTTTACGGCGACAGTCTTATGCGACGAACGTTGATGATGCGCTCGACCTGGCAGCAGAAGCGGGTAACCGTGGATATCGTGCGCTCAATCCAGAATGACCTTTCCCGCTATTTTCTTACCGTCTGCTCAACCAGCCTTGCACTTGGCTGCGCAACCACACTTCTGCTCTGGGCGTTGGGTGTGGATACGCCACTCCTCTGGGGTGCGCTGGCTGCCCTGCTCAATCTCACGCCGTATGTCGGCCCGATGGCGATGGCGGCGATGCTGACCCTGGTCGGGCTCTCCCAATTTCCGACGATCGGCGCGGCGGTTTTGCCAGCAGCCGGATATTTATTCCTGCATCTGATGGAAAGCCAATTCGCCACTCCGCTTGCGCTGGGGAGCACGATCAATCTGAATCCGTTGGCGATCATCCTCTGGCTGATGATCTGGGGTTGGATGTGGGGCATTCTTGGTTTGCTGCTGGCCGTGCCGATGCTGGTTTGTTTCAAAGTCATCTGTACGCGCGTCGATGGCCTGAATCACTGGGCAATCATGCTGGAGAAATAAATGCGCTTGCCGACCGGGTTCAGAACACCGACAACCCGGTCAACTCGGTGAATCTATCGAGTGCAGCAGCTCCTGCGAGTGAATTGCCTTTCTCATCCAGTCCCGGAGACCAGACCACGACGGTCATGGCATTCGGCACCACAGCAACGATGCCGCCGCCGACGCCACTTTTGGCAGGCAGACCGACCCGGAATGCAAATTCTCCTGCAGCATCGTAGGTTCCGCACGTCAGCATCAACGCATTGATGCGCTTGACGCGATCGGCACTCATGACTCGCTTTCCGCTTCGTTGACAGATGCCACGGTTGGCCAAGTGCAGAAAGGAACGCGCGAGATCCGTACAAGTCATCTGCAAGGCGCATTGGTGGAAGTAGAAATCGAGCACACGGTCAACACTGTTTTCGAGATTATTGAAGCTGCGGACGAAATTGGCCAATGCGAAATTTCTGAAACCCGCATCGCGTTCGGATCGAGCGACCTCCTCGTCCATGATGATCCCGGGATTGTCAGCACGCTCGCGGACGAAACCGAGAAGGTCATCAAGGGCAGTCGGCGAACTCGACAGGATCACATCCGCAATCACGTGAGCGCCGGCATTGATCAACGGATTACGTGGAATTCCGCGCTCGCGCTCCAACTGAACCAGCGAGTTGAAAGCGTTACCGGACGGTTCAACACCGACCCGCTTCCACAAATCACCACCTAGCGCTTCGAGGGCAAGTGTCAGCGTGAAGACCTTCGAAATACTCTGGATTGAAAACAGCTCATCGGCATCGCCAACCGTGAAAACTTCACCATCGAGCGTTGCGATTGCCATGCCGAATCGATTGGCCGGAACCTGGGCAAGGCGCGGAATATAGCTCGCGACCTTGCCTTGGCCGATCAGTGGACGGATTTCCTCGTGGATCTGACCGAGCACATCGAGCAGATTGCCGCCGAAAACGGGGAGATTGGATGGGTTTGTCGGATTCATGCGCGCATGGTCGCATGCAGGCAAGCCCCACCCAAGCGGCGCCGACCTATCGCTTCGGTTTTACGATCTGCTCATGCCCGGCGATCGCCCTGGCTGCGGCCAGAATCACGCTGCCCGGAACGCGTACGCGATAATCCGGATGGGTAAAGGAAAATTGCAGCACATGGTCGGTGTCGACAATGAATACCGATGGCACCGGCAACACGTGATGGCTTTCGCCAGAGGATTTTTCCAGATCGATGCCATAGCCCTGGTACTTTTTGATGGTCTCATCATCAACGTGGAACGCGATGCCGAAAGCCTTCAGCACATCAGCCCTGCTGTCCGACATCAAGGTGTAATCGAGCTTGTCCCTGGTCAGAGTCTTGCTCAATTCTTCAGGGCGATCGGGACTGATTGCTATAACCTGATAACCGAGCGCCTCGACCTCCCTGGCAATCAAGCGCAAGTCACTCAGCTGCGTGTTGCAATAGGGACACCACCCGCCCCGATAGAACACGAGTATCGCCGGCTTGCTGGCCATTTGCTTCCACAACGTCGTGTCTTTTCCATCGAGTGACCTCAGCGCGACATCGGGCGCCTGTGATCCGAGCAGAAGCGGATGAACTTCGATCGCTGAAGCCGCGATTTCATTGGCGGCAAACAATGGGGAACTGAGCAACAACAGCGCGCTAAGAAAAATACGGATCATGACGTTCTCCGATGGGTACGACTCAGAATGGAACGGCACACAGGGAGTTTAATTTCAGCGACTCGAAACGGAATCCCACTTCGAGTCGCCACGCATTCGTCAAAAATTCTTCAAGCCAGCAAACGCCGCACTCAGTTCGGATTCTGCTGTGATCGCAAGTCGCGCTTCAAATTCTCGATTGTGGTGGGTGATCCCTTCGAATCAACTACGAGGGTCGTCGTGCCGGGAGGCAGAATGCGCAGGGATTTCAGAAACTCGACGACTTCGTTGCGCTCGGTTCGACTCAGCGCCATGAACGCATCGCGTGAGGCACGTGCCTCACCGCCATGCACTTCGATCGCCTCGGTGATTGTGGTCAAGTCGCCGCGGTGACCATAGGGCGCGGTATTGCCGACATCCCAGAGTTTGCGCGTCAAGAACTGACTGGTCGACACACCTGCCTGAACCAGATACTCGTTGCAGAAGTAGTGAATATCCGCGTCGCAAAGATCATGGCGCTTGAGATCGGTATAGGCTCGCACAATTGCGCCGCCCCCAATGGCCGCATCAAGACGCGGCTGCTGACTGTCGGCAGTCATGTCGAAGCGAACCATATGTTGCACATCGGCGGGGCTCAGATTGCCCGGCGGGTTGTACGGATTCGGTTCGATGAAGTCGCGACTTTGCAGAGTCATGCTCGGCACGTGGCACGACGCGCAACCGATGTTTTCAAAACGTCGTTCACCCTTGATCACGGCCTGCAACGCTTCGAGGTTGTCCGGCAGCACCTGCCCCGGCACGCTCAGCGCTGCCTGAAAAAGTGTCACCGCCGTCATGTCGCCGACGGTCAGCTCATTGACGACGCCATCCTCATCGAAATCGTCGGTCTGCGTGCGCGCAAAACCAAAACGCTCGACCGATTGCATGCCGTGATGGTGGTTCATTGCATTGTTGCTGAATTCGCGCAATGACACGACAACGCCCTTCTGGTGAAACGGCTTGACGACCAGATTTGCATCCACGCCGGCCACTGCCGAGGTGTCGAGCGATCCGTCCGCACCGACGCTGAGGGTGCCGAATGAAACTCCGTTGGCAACCAGTGCAACGCTACTGCGCTGGCCGGCAACCGCGTGATCCTGCAACGCGCTGCGCTGTGCATGCAGCTGGATGGTCATATCGCGGGCAAGCATTTCGATCGCACCCGAGCCATTCATTCCGAGGGTGTTTCTTTCGTTGCTGAAATTGGAGTTGACTGATTCCGTGACAGGATCCAGCGTCTGCGCAAGCACAAATACATTTGCGACAAAATCCCCGGCTCCACCGATTACCGGATCGTTGTGGCAGCCCGCGCAGGAATTCGCCTCGGGACTCGATGTGCGGATGAACATCGGTGAACTTCCCGCGATTCGATGCGCTCCACCGCCGGTCGTTGCGGGGCGCCCCTCCCCGTCATACAAATTGAACTTATCCGTGAATAGACGCTCGCCTGCGTGCAGGATTGCAGGCAATCCTACCTGACCGTTTTCAATGGCCGCTTCATCCATATGCTCTTCGATGATCGGGCCATCGCCGATTTGCGCTGCAAAAACCGGCAAACCGGCTGCACAGAATAGCGCCAATGTCCATTGGATACGTTTCACGAATTCTCCCCAGAGATTTTATGGAGTCGTTTCGCATTGCACGAAATTCGCTCGGTGGACGAACGGTATCCGTTCAGATTCGAACTATCAAGCACGTGTTGTCGATAGAGGTAAATCGGGTGCTCGCGCGCATGAGGTCGTTCGTAGCGGATGATCGACTGCTTTAAATGTCGCCCAATAGCGAGGCCGTCCCGCGCATCAAAGTTGTTCCACATCAACTTCAACCAGAATTCGAATGATGCGAGAGACGCAATAAAACCTTGTCGAGGACCCGTCCTCTCGACGTCGGGCAGCGCCTCATCGCTGAATGTCGCCGACAATGCGGCGGCGTTATGTATTTTTCCACTTCAAGGCGGCGCTTGATCAATCAGCGTTCGCGCCATCGTGCCGCAGACAAGCGAAACGCGTAACAGGCCGGACGTCACTCGGTCTTGCGGCGGATATTTCTGCATCACCGCTCACTTTCTTTAATCAGTGAACGTTGAATCACTCGTCAGCAGGATTCATGTCCTATACAGTCAGGAGTTCGCGCTTCATTGTGCGGCATCTGGCGCCTGCACCCTGTGGTGGGCACATGAGCGGGCATGCTCGGGATGGAACGTTGCAGGATCAATCGACGAGGTACGCCCCAATTCGGGCTGCCTGCGCGCAATGGAGAAATTAAGTGAAAACTTACCTGGTAAAGCTCGCAAAAGGGGCACTGGCGCTGCTGAGTATGGCTTGCGCCGCGACGGCTTGGGCTGGCCCAACCGAGGCTTACTGGCAGGAAGACGCTTCGCGCAACCTGTCAGGCGATGCACCGCAACCAGCCGAGTATCGCTCCCTGACGCTCGACACCGTTGGGGTCGCTGCATATTTGAAGGATGCTCGTCAACGCGGCATTGCGACGGCGATCTCGTTGCCTGAACCGAACGGCGGCTTCACTGATTTCATGGTCATCGATTCGGGCACCATGCCGCCGGAGCTCGAAGCCAAATATCCAGACATCCTGAGTTTCAAGGGCAGCGACGCCCAAGGGCGTCAGGTCCGCCTTGACGTATCTCTCATGGGTTTCCAGGCGATGGTGTTCGATCGTGCCGGGATATGGGTAGTCCGTCCGGAACTGCTCGGTAGCGATAACCGCTACTTGAGCTTCAAGCGTGCTGGACTGGAAGTGCCGGGCGGTACCGGCCAGTGTGAAGTGCACAACAGTCATGTCGATCCGTCGGGCCTGAGCCTGATGTCGGCAAGCGCGCCGATGACCGTCACGGGAGTCACCCACCGCAAGTACCGCACTGCAGTAGCCGCCAACAACAATTACATCGCCGCCGTCGGCGGCGGCACCGTGGCTGGAGGTTTGGCGGCGACCGTGACTGCGGTCAACCGGGTCAATCAAGTTTACGAATATGAAATGGCCATCCAGCTTCAACTGGTGCCCAACAACGACCTCATCATGTACCCGACCGCGGCAACGGATCCATTTTCGGCCAACGGAACCGGCGTGATCAACAACAGCACCTCAGTCATCAACGCAGCGATCGGTGTCGGCAACTATGACATCGGTCATGTATTCACCACCGGAAGCGGCGGTGTTGCTGGCCTCGGCGTCGTTTGCGGCGGATCCAAGGCGCGCGGCACCACCGGTTTGCCGAATCCGACCGGCGATTCGTTCTACATCGATTTTGTCGCCCATGAAATGGGCCACCAGTTTGGCGGCAACCATCCATTCAATGGCTCGATCGGTAACTGTTCGGGCGGAAATCGCAATGGCTCGACCGCGTACGAGCCAGGCAGCGGTACGACCATCATGGCCTACGCCGGTATCTGTGGAGCCGATGATCTGCAGGCGCATTCAGATCCCTACTTTCACGCGATCAGCCTGCAAGAAATCACCAACTTCACGCAAAACTCGAGCACAGGCGGATCCTGTTCCATCAACACGGCCAATCCCAACCTGGCACCGGTTATCAATACCGCGGGCCTGACCAACGGCTACACGATTCCAGCAAGGACTCCGTTTCTCCTCAGCGGCAGCGCAACTGACGCCGACAGCTCAGACGCCGTGACTTATTCGTGGGAAGAGTGGGATCTTGGCCCGCAAGCGCCATTGAGCGCCGGCGACAACGGCACGAGCCCGATCTTCAGAGCTTACTCGCCGGTTTCTACAGGTACGCGCGTGTTCCCTTCCCTGTCGACCATTCTCGGTGGCCCGGCAATCAAGGGTGAAACCCTGCCAACCACCAATCGTGCGTTGAAATTTCGTCTGACCGCTCGTGACGAGCGCGCAGGAAACGGCACCAGCCAGAGCGCCGACATCGCGCTGACCGTCGCGAACACTGCAGGTCCATTCAAAGTTACCGGGCCGATCGCCGCTGTTTCCTGGGGCGCTGGACAGAATCAAACGGTCACCTGGGATGTGGCAAACACCAACATAAGCCCGGTCAACTGCCCGAACGTCGATATCGACCTATCCACCGATGCTGGCCAGACCTGGCCGGTTTCGCTCGCGTCCAGCGTCCCCAACAGCGGCAGCGCCAGCATACTCGTCCCATCCGTCAGCACCAGTCAGGCACGGGTGCGCGTGAATTGTTCGAATAATATCTTCTTCAATATTTCGCCGGGAAACTTCACGGTAACCGCAGCATCAGGTACTTATACAGTCGGTGGCAGCGTCAGCGGTCTGGTCGGCACGGGTTTGGCACTGCAGCTGAATGGCGGCGCGAATCTGGCAATCAACACCAACGGCGCGTTCTCTTTCCCGAGCGCACTCGCCGATGGCGCCAGCTACAGCGTGACGATCGGCGGCTCGCCCATCAGTCCGATGCAGACCTGCGATGTAAGCAACGGCAGCGGTACTATTTCCGGGGCCAACGTCACCAACGTGCAGGTGACTTGCACGACCGTCACACCGACCTCATTCACGGTCGGCGGCACGGTTACGGGTCTTGCTGGCACAGGTTTGTCACTCAGTTTGAATAGCGGACCGACCCTGGCGATCAACAACAACGGCGCGTTCTCATTCCCAACGGCACTCGCCAATGGCGTCACCTACACCGTCACGATTGGGTCGTCGCCGGTCAGTCCGGAGCAGATTTGTGCAATCAGCAATGGCAGCGGCACCATAGCCAGCGCCGACGTGTCGAACGTACAAGTAACCTGCACTACAGTTCCCCCCACCCCATACACGGTCAGTGGAACCGTCACCGGGCTGCTCGGCACGGGTTTGAAGGTGCGCCTGAACAATGGCTCCAACCAGGTCATCAGCGGTAACGGTCCGTTTGGTTTCACCACGCAGTTGTTCAACGGCGACAGCTATTTGGTCTCGATTACGGGTCAGCCGACCGGCCCTACTCAAACCTGCGTGGTCAACAACGGCAGCGGCACCATTGCCGGAGCGAATGTGACCAACGTGGTGGTTGACTGCAACGCCATCGTGCCGACCTACACGATCGGCGGTTCGGTCAGCGGCTTGACTGGATCAGGACTCGTGCTCAATCTCAATGGCTCGACCAGTCTTCCAATAGCCAGCAACGGTGCATTCACCTTCACCGGCGGCCTGGCGAGTGGTACCGGCTATGCGGTTACCGTGACCACGCAACCCGGCACTCCGGCGCAGACCTGCACGGCCACCAACGACTCCGGTACGATCGGTACCAGCAACGTGACTGACATTGCTGTGACTTGTGTCGATGACATCGTCGACCGGATCTTTGCCGACGGCTTTGAAGGAGTCAGTTTGGCTTGTCAGCTCATTCAGGATCCAGGATTTGAGGCTACCGATCCGAATAGCTTCGAAAATCCGTTCTGGGGCTCAACCTCGACCAACTATGGGAATGCGCTTTGCTTCAGTGAAGGCTGCGGTAGCCTGCCGACGCATACCGGCCAGGTATTCGCGTACTTCGGCGGCTTCCAGAGCGATGTTCCGGCCGAGATCGCTACGGTGTCACAGAGCGTAGTAATTCCAGCAGGTCGTAACTACATGCTGAATTTCTGGATGTACGCACCGTTCGTCACAACGCCATTAAACGACGTGGTCGAGGTAAAGGTCGACGGAACCAGCGTATTGACGTTAAACGAGCCGGCCACTGCCGAGACGGGAGGCTATTCGCAGCGCTCGGTTGATCTCAGCAATTACGCGAACGGCGGCAGCCACCAGATCACGATCGAGTACACGCACCCGGCCGATGGCGTCATGTCCGACGTATTCATCGACGACGTGACGCTCGACTGCGCACCCTGACCGACGCTTGTTGATTGAGCGATAGTTGATCGCAACTCCGTGCCTCTCCCACTATCGGGAGAGGCTACATGGAAAAAGAGTTTTTTTTACAGATAAAAAAAGGACGAGCGCGCAAATCCGATGCGCGCTCGACCGTTTTCAGGCAAGTTCGCATTTCCTCGAGATTGACCAGCCGGTTGTTGGGTCGCGTCTCACCAAGGGTTCCCGGCAATCACTTGCTCTGCCCCACAATCGCCAGGTATTTTTGACTGGCAAGGTATGATGATGCTTCTGCCGTTTCCGAACGCACCGTTTGCCGATGATCCAAGAATCTCCTGACGACCCTCACGAGCATCCGCCGGTGTCTTGGCGCGCAGCGGCGCACCGCTTGTTCTCGCCGGTGCAGTGGCGGCGGCGTGTGTTGTTCTGGTCAGGTGCTGTCTTGGTCGGACTTGCCGCAGTCGGCTTTGCAAAAGCCGCCGATTACGCCTTTGGATTGTTCAAGACGATTGTCGCGCACAATGCCTATTGGCCATTTTTGATCACGCCGGCAATTTTCGCCTTGCTTGCATGGGCTACCCAGGGATTTCTCAAACCGACTCGCGGCTCAGGCATTCCGCAGGCTATCGCAGCCCTGCAGCTTGACGATGAACCATTTCGTCGTGGCGTGCTCTCGGTACGCATGGCGCTCGGCAAGATGGCGTTGACGCTCGCTGCGCTTGTGGGAGGCGCATCGATCGGTCGTGAAGGTCCGACCGTGCATGTGGGTGCGGGCTTGCTGTACTCACTCGGTCGTCGATTTGGATTTGTCGATTCGGCGGCCAGTGCACGCTTCATCCTGGCCGGATCCGCTGCCGGACTCGCCGCTGCCTTCAATACACCGTTGGCTGGCGTGGTTTTCGCGATTGAGGAGATGAGCGGCGCCTTCGAACATCGTATGAGCGGCATACTGTTGACAGCCGTGATCATTGCCGGTGTCGTATCGCTCGGTATCCTTGGCAACTATGCGTATTTCGGTCATATCGATGTTGGCTTGCCACTTGGCAAAGCCTGGATTGCGGTTCTTCTAACCGGTGGCTTGTGCGGGCTTGCCGGTGGAATGTTTGCGCGACTGATCGTGCCCCATGAAGGTGGATTCCGCGGATTGATCGGGCGCATGCGACGCCGTCAGCCAATCATTTTCGCCGCCGCCTGCGGCCTAGTGCTGGTCCTGCTAAGTCAACTGACCGATACCGGTTTGTACGGAACCGGCTATACGCAAGCGCGCTCGATTCTCGAAGGCCAGATGAATCAGGTCGAGGCCTATGGACTACTCAAGTTTTGCGGCAACATCGCCTCGTTCTGGGCCGGCATTCCCGGCGGCATCTTCTCGCCTGCCCTATCCGTGGGTGCGGGTTTTGGCGCGAATATCGCGACGTTTCTGCCCGGCACCGACCCGTCTGCGGTGGTCCTGTTAGCCATGTCGGCGTATCTCGCGGGGGTTACCCAGGCACCGTTGACGGCCGCGGTGATCTCGATGGAACTGACCGCCAATCAACAGATGGCGTTGCCGATAATGGCTGCCTGCCTGCTCGCCCGCGCGAGCTCTTCGTTGGTCTGTAGAAAGCCGGTGTACAAAGCACTATCCGACAATCTGATCGACGCTTATGAGAAGGTGCGGGCAGAATCCGAGGCCGACGAGTTGAGGGTTTCAAATGCCGCTGATCTTCCAATCGTGGACGAACCACAGCGGTCACCCGAAGAATGGACCGAAACTGAAAAGCCCAACGACTCTTTGAAGGATTGATCCGTATCGCTGCGGTTTTGATCGCCAGCATTTGTCGCATCTGCCGCAGGGTCCGACTCAATCCGCATCGAGAAAATACGGTTCCACGACGCCCTTGATCTTCAGCGTGATCGGCCTACCCCGCCGATCCAACGATTTTCCTGCCGCCACGCGAATCCATCCTTCGCTGACGCAATACTCCTCAACCGTCGTGCGCTCCTCGCCGTTGAAGCGGATACCGATGCCGCGAGCCAGCAAATCCGCATCATGGAAAGGACTCTTGGGATCGACCGAGAGACGATCGGGAAAGGATTCAGACATGCAAGGACTCCGCCAATGGTTTTTGGATTAAGCCGCCAATCGTACGTGATCGCGGGCCAATTGGCTTCGATCCAACGCATCCAAGCCGACGCTTCCCGATTCGGTTCGGGAATTCTGAAAAACCCATTGCCGCTCGAAATTCCACAGCTCTCGATGTCAATATAACCAGCTCACTCGGGCGTGATGGCATGATCGCCACCGTGGGCGGACGACGGCAGAGAATGGTTGCGCCGCCAGTTTGCACCGAAACTCCTGGGCTGAGCACAAATCATGATCGTCAAGTTGATGCTGATTTCGCTAGCCACGATTGCGACGATCTATCTGGTCTATTTGTTGCGTATTGCGATTCAACGTGAGCAGTCGCAGCCGCGTGCTGAAGCGATCGCACTCGGCGCCGTGACAAATTTTTTCGACGCGCTCGGTATTGGATCCTTCGCCCCGACCACGGCTTGGCTCAAACTGCGCAAGCTGGTCCCTGATAGCTATATCCCCGCGACGCTCAACACTGGCCACGCATTGCCGACGGTCTGTCAGGCCCTGATCTTCATCAAGTTGGTCGAGGTTGATCCGATCTTGATGTTGTCGTGCATCGTCGCTGCGGTGATCGGTGCGACGCTCGGCGTACCGATGGTGCAGCGACTCAGCGTGCGCAGCGTGCAGGCCGTCGTAGGCATCGCGATGCTGATCGCCGCCGTGCTCTATGCGATGACAAATGCGAACCTGATTCCTTCAGGCGGCAACGCCCAGACCCTTGGCGGCTGGTTGTTCGCAATTGCCGTGGTCGTTCACCTGCTGCTCGGCGCACTGATGAGTTTCGGCATCGGCTTGTACGCACCGTCATTGATCCTGCTCAGCCTGATGGGACTCAATCCGACCGCCGCATTCCCGATCATGATGGGCGCGTGCGCGTTCCTCATGCCGATCAGCGCCGTGAGGTTCTTGCGCACCGAGCGTATCGATCTGCGCATTGTCCTCGGACTCGCGATTGGCGGTATTCCGGCGGTCCTGCTCGCCGCCTATGTGGTCAAGAGTTTGCCGTTGAATACGCTGCGCTGGGGTGTCGTTGTCGTTGTGCTGTATGCCGCCGTGGTGTTGTTGCGCGCGGCGTTTTCGGCAACGAACGCAACGTCGAATGCGCAATCCCTGGCGTCATCCGACGTGAACCAATAAGCAGCGCGACAATGCGACTACGTGTCCAACCAGCGACTTGATGCTCTCGCGTCGGACCATTCAGTCGGCTCCGGCTTCAACTTCCTTTGGCGCGTCCTGCTTCGGTTCTTGTTCGGATTGACCGTCCCAACGCAGCTGCGCTGCCGCTCGATCCCATGGTGGCATTGGCTCGACATGGACTTCGAGACTCTCCAAAGCCGGGACGTGCTTGCGAAAGCTGGCCAGATCCGCGGCGGACTGATCGTCAATCGCGATGTCCCACGAATGGCTGATCATTCCTGATGCTGCTTGATCGATCAGAGGGATGACGGATCCCGCGCGGAACTCGCCTTCACGCCGAGGCCGCATGATCGCTTTCAGATGCCCGAGGTAGCTCACGCTATCGGGCTTGACCTCAAAATCCGAAACCACTGGAATAAAGAAATTCCCCACGAACGGGAATGCAGCCGCAATGCCGGAGATTCCCTCGAAGTGATAGCGCCCGGGCGACAAGGCCAGACTCGCGAGATATTCCAGTTGCCCGTTGGTCTCCGTCGTACCGGTTTTCCGGTTCAACTGGAATTTCAGCGAAGATTCCTTGGCTCCCCAATTCAAATCAGTCACCCAAATGATGGTCGGCACCGGCTGATAGCGACTCTTATCAGCCCGCGACACATCTATCGTCATCAACACGACCGACTTCGTTGCCGTGTTTATCGCGCCCTGCCCTTTCTGCAACGCCATCGTCTGGATGTTGACGCAGCCTGAGAGACTGGCTATTGCCAGAAGCGCGGGAATCAAGAACTTCATGGGTAGTTTCGCTCAATCGGTTTGGATGAGCGAAAGGGTCGCATAAAAACGAAGCTCCCGATGCCTTTTTTACGATTGGGAGATTGGAAGATTGGCGGAGAGAGTGACTGTCCGCCGTGGTGTTGTCCCGCTTTTTCCTGTTTCTTTGCGTCTTGTCGAATGGGTACGAATCCCAGCATAGGCGCTATGTAAAGGTCCGCAGGCATCTCGATGCGTGTTGTCGGGTTCTGTTGCATGCCGTCTACAGCCGAGGTATCGTAGCGGGACAGTTCGCGGGACTAAGAGAACTATCCGCCGTTATGCCGAGAAAAGTAAATCCTCTCACTGCCCTGGCGGTCAAAACCGCCCTCTCTCAGCCTGGTCGATACCGTGATGGCAAGGGTCTTACCCTTCGCGTGCGCGAGGGATACACCCCACTGTGGACGCTTGAGTACACCGCGCCGGACGGTCGACGTCGTGAGTTGAGTCTCGGCGATGCCGGCGATATTGGTTTGAGCCACGCCCGCGTCATGGCGCAGGCGCAACGTGTGATTTTGCGCGACGGTCGCGACCCTCTTGAGGAAAGGCGCGCCAAGCGCGAGGCTGCTATTCGTGACCGTATAAACACGCCGACGTTTGGTGAGTGTGCCGAGCGCTGCATCGAAGTGATGAGCGCTGGCTGGCGAAACAAAAAGCACCACAAGCAGTGGTCCGCAACGCTCTCGACCTATTGCGAATCCTTCTATTCCTTGCCAGTTGCGGACGTTGGCCTGCCGCATGTCCTTGCGGCTATTGAGCCCATCTGGACCACGAAGACCGAGACGGCGAACCGTGTCAGGCAGCGTATCGAGACTGTGCTGGATTGGGCGAAAGCCCGCACATATCGCTCCGGCGAGAACCCGGCGAGACTTCGCGGGTACCTTGACTCGTTGCTGCCAAAGTCGAGCAAGAAAAAGCGCGTGAAGAAACGCGCGGCAATCCCGTATCGCGCGCTTCACGCCTTCCTGGTCACGCTTCGTCAGCGCCATGGACTGGCCGCCCGAGTGCTTGAATTGCAGATTCTGACTGCTGTCCGTCCCGGCGAAGCGGCTGGCGCTCAGTGGGACGAGTTCGACATCTGTGAAGGCGTTTGGACGATCCCTGGTGATCGGATGAAAGCGGAGGTCGAGCATCGGGTGCCGCTGAGTGCACCTGTGACTCGGTTGCTAGCCGAACTTCCGCGTGTCCACGCGCGACTTCTATTCCCCGGTGCTGGTCGGGGTAAGCCTGTGAAGCCAATAAGCACCGATGCCGCGATGGAGCTCATGCACGACCTCGCGCCCGGCATGACGGCGCACGGCTTTCGATCAAGCTTCAGGGACTGGGCGGCCGATCAAACCGCTTTCCCACGTGAGGTTGCCGAGGCGGCGCTCTCTCACCAGTTGCAAGGCGTCGAGGCCGCCTATCGCCGAACGGACTTTTTCGACAAGCGAGCAGATCTCATGGAGGCATGGGCGAATTTTTGCAACACCCCGCCGGCATCAGGCAACGTGACTGCGATCAAGCGGGAGGCGAAGGCATGACCGCAACCCT
>JBBQTY010000017.1:0-32671 GCA_038234445.1 Lysobacterales bacterium | reverse complement strand
AGACTGATGCGAGGTCGCACCCGCTCAACCTCGGCTTCGAGTGCAGCGACAAATTCGGCATAGCGCTTGTGCGGCAACAACCATTGCGCCTCGACGAATCCGGCCGCGCCGAAGCCTGCGTAGTATCGACGAGCGTCGTTCAATGGGAACAGCGCCGCTTCGATCGCAACATGATCCTTGCCAGGGCGCATCCAGCTGCTGCGGATAACCTGATTCATCGCCGCAATACCGAAGCGACTCCAGGCACAGAACGGCCATGGGTCGATGGCATTCGGCAAATCGATGCTGGGACCCACGCGCGCGGACGAGCGTTCCATTGATTCGAGTCCGAAGCGCACGACGCCGCGACCGAATCGTCCGGGTCGGCCATCGTGCCAGCCATAGAGCAATGGAGCGCCAGCATGCGCGACGAGTGCATCAGCGGCTTCGATGAGATTGGAAACATCGACGTTGCGGATTGAATAGGCGGCCGCAGCCGGAACCAGACGCAAGGTCGCATTGCCGATCAGTCCAGGGATGCCAAACCCGGCAAAGCAGGCCGTGAAGCGCTCGGCGTTTTCGTGGCGACTGACAACCATCCAGCCACTGACCGGATCAAACAGTTCGATCGCCTCGACATGGCGACGAAAGGTGCCATCGCGGGCCGGATTCTTGCCGTGCACATCAGCCGCGATGCAACCACCGACCGTCGCACCCGGGTGACCCGGGGCGACCGCGAGCAACCAGCCGCGCGCCAATGCGAAACGCTCCACATCGCCAATACGCGCGCCGGCTTCCACTTTCATCAATCCCTGCTCGCCATCAAACTCAAGCAAGCGATTGAAGGCGCCGAGATCCTGCACGACACTGTCGCTGGAAAAACTCGCGCCGACGTAAGACACGCCACCACCGCGCGTGATGCGCTGCACGTCAACGGGCAAGGCTTCGATCAGGCGATAGCGATCGGGTTTCTGAACATGGCAGCGCGCAGATACGCTGCGATCAAAACTGCGCAACTCGATTTCGCCCAAGGCGAAACCCCGGCGCGAACTCACGAGCGAGGCTCGCTTTCGCCAGCGATATCGGCTTCGAAAAGTCGGTCAAGATCCAGCTGCGCCTCGCGCGCGTTCTGCCTGATCGCCGAATCGTCGTCGTAGAACAAATGTTGTTCTGCCAAAAGCTTCTCATCGAACTCGCGGAACTTCTCGACGCGTTGCGCAGCGAGTGCAGGATCAAGACCGAGTTGTTCAAGCACGCTCTGCGACATGACCAGACTCGAATGAAACGTTTCGCGTACCACGTGCGCACCGAGGTCCATCAGTCGAAACGCGTGCTGTCGATTGCGCGCGCGCGCAAATACCTTGAGGTTCGGATACATGCGCCGCACCAGTCGCACGGTGCGGATGTTGTTGTCGGGATCGTCCGTGGCGACAACGAACAATTCCGCCTTGTCAACATGCGCCGAACGCAGAAGGTCACTTCGCGTGGGATCGCCGTAGTAGATCTTGCTGCCGAAGCGTCGCGAAAATTCGACTTGCTCGATCGAACTTTCGATCGCGGTGAAGGCAATGTGATTCGCACGCAGGATGCGCGCGACGATCTGACCGAATCGTCCAAATCCGGCGATGATCACGCGCGGCGTCTGGTCGTCATCAATCTGGTCATAGGCTGGCTTTTCGACCACCGGCTTAGGAATCAGGCGTGCGAATCCGATCACCAGCAACGGTGTCAACGCCATCGACAAGGTAATCGCAAGGATCAGCACATCGCGCAAATGCGTATCGAGCAGCTGATTCTGCGCGGCCAGAGTAAATACGACGAAGGCGAACTCGCCGCCTTGAGCAAGCACGCCGGCAAGCTTGAGCGCGCTGCCGTTGTCCTCGCCGGCAACGCGACCGACGCCGAACAGGATCAAGCCTTTGGCCGCCAGCAAACCGATCAGGATCGCCACAACCAGAACCGGCTCGCGCGCCATCAGATGGATATCGGCAGACATGCCGACACTGATGAAGAACAATCCGAGCAGGAGGCCCTTGAATGGATCAATTCGTGCTTCGATCTCATGACGGTATTCGGAATCAGCGAGCAGGACACCGGCCAGAAACGCACCAAGCGACATCGAGATGCCGCCGAGTTGGACAAACCACGCGGTACCGAGAACGACCAGCAAGGTGCTCGCCGTGAACACCTCGGGAATCTGCGTACGCGCGGCAATGCGAAACAGCGGACGCAACAACAAGCGCCCACCCACAATCACAATCGCAATCGTCGCCAGCACGCGCAGCACGATCAACCAGGTCGGCGTTGTGCTGTTGGCGACGTGGCTCACGGCCAACAGCGGAATCAGGGCGAGGATCGGAATCGCGGCGACATCCTGAAAGAGCAGGATGGCGAAACCCAGTCGGCCATGCGGGCTTTGCAATTCCTTGCGCTCGGCGAGGATCTGCAAACCGATCGCCGTCGATGACAGGGCCAGACCGAGACCAACGACCAACGCCACTTTCCAACCGAGACCGAGCACGGCGCAAACGGCGCCGATAGCCAGTGCGCTGACCAGCACCTGGATACTGCCAAAGCCGAACACCTGACGACGCATGACCCAGAGTCGCTGCGGCGACAACTCCAATCCGATGACGAACAGCATCAGGATCACACCGAATTCGGAGATATGCGCGATCTGCTCGGCATTGCCGATCAGGTTCAGCGCCGAGGGGCCGATCAAAGCCCCGGCCGCAAGATAGCCGAGCACCGCGCCGAGTCGCGTGCGCTTGGCCAGCGGCACCGCGATAACCGCCGCAAGCAGCAGAACCACGGCGTATTGCATGAACGGACTGGATTCCACGCATCACTCCATTGAAAGCGAAGGGATTATCGCATGCGTGGCCTTCACGACTGCCCGCGCGGACGCCCGAATGAAGCCGCAATGTCGGCATCCATTGCGCTTTTCTCAATTGCTGAGATCAGTGCAATGCATGGTCGCGAAAACCACAGGAGAAGCCCCATGTTGCTTGCCCCGTTCAGCTTGGCCGATAGCCCTGTTAGCAAACCTTCTGCGCAACGCGCGGAAGCTCACACGATTCCGCACTGGTTGCAGGCCTGGGCCATCGGTGGTCTCGTCTTGGTGCTGCTGATTCCGTCGCTTCGCGGCGACAACCTGAGCGGCTTGAGTTTGCCTTTCTGGCTGGTCGCGGCGCCGCTAGTCAATATCGTCAGGATTAGCCGTGCGCGCTGGTTCACATTCATACGCGGGCATCTCATGCAACGTCCGATGCGCCGCAGCGCGCGCAGTCGCCGTCTACGCTGATTCAGCGAAACCGGTTCAGCCGCGCGTGCCGAGGCGTTTGCGTTCCATGCGGCGCAGAAATTCCCCCATGATGCGTCGATACAGATCGGCACCGAGGTAGGCATCCTCGACCCCGGCATCGATCGACGGATTGTCGTTGACCTCGATCATGGCCAGACGCTCGCCGTCTTTCTTGATGTCGACGCCGTAGAGTCCGTCGCCAATCGCCGCCGTTGCCTTCAGTGCAAGCTTGACCACATCGGCAGGCGCTTCGCGCACCGGCAAGGTTTCGAAGCCGCCGGATTTCGCCGTACCTTTGGCGCCGTGGTTGTAGATCTGCCAGTGCCCGCGCGACATGTAGTACTTGCACGCATACAGCGGTTCGCGATTGAGCACGCCGATACGCCAATCGAATTCGGTGAACATGAATTCCTGGGCAAGGATCAGGGCCGAATGCTGGAACAATTCGTCTGCTGCTTCCTTCAACTTTTCCCGACTTTCGACCTTGACGATGCCACGCGAAAAAGAGCCATCCGGAATTTTCAGGATCAGCGGAAAACCGAGACGCTCGGCGCTTTCATCGAGATTTTTCGCATCGTCGCGATAGAGAATTTCCGTACGCGGAATCGGCAGTTTACGCGCGAGCATGAGATCGTGCAGGTAGATCTTGTTGGTGCATTTGAGGATCGACTCGGGATCATCCATGACCACCATGTCTTCCTTTTCCGCACGGTTGGCAAAGCGGTAGGTGTGGTTGTCGAGCGCAGTGGTTTCGCGGATGAACAAGCCGTCGTATTCGGCCAGACGCTGATAGTCGTTGCGTCCGATCGGATCAACTTCGATGCCAATCTCGCTACCGGCCTCGATGAACTGCTTGAGCGCCTTCTTGTTCGAGGGCGGCATGGTCTCTTCGGCATTCACGAGCATGGCCAGATCGAAGCGATATTTGCGCCGCGCGCGCGGCTTGCGCCAAAGTTTGCGCGAGAAGCCATCGAGGATTTGCGCAAACGCGTCCTCCTGCTCATCGGACAAGGTGTGCAGACCGGTCGGCTTGATCGCGCTGATCTGCCAGACCCGATCACGCTCGAATTCGATGCGCAGGATCGGACTCGGAAATGCTTCGAACACCTGGCGCGCGATGTCTTCGAGCGCCGCATATGAGGTCTCGCCGAAATAGACGAGGATCCCGAAATCGGTGGTGTCGCGGCCGCCAGCCGGCAGGAACTTGCCGAGTCGGCTGCTCAAATCCTCGATATCGAGACCGTATAGCGACCGACGACGCAGATCGTTGATCGTTCGCACCGAAGGAATCACCTTGTGCCCACGCGCCTCGGCCAAAAGGGAGACGTAGTAGCCGGTGCCGAGGTACTTGTAGCTTCGGCAAAGGTTGATGACCTGGGTACGCTCATCGTCCTCGTTGAGCGGCTGCTTGAGGTAATCCTGCGCCGAAACGACGTTGTCGGACGGGTAGTACGAACCCCAGTCCGAAGCCTTTTCAACAACGATGATCAGGCGACTCATGCGGTATGACCACTCAGAAAGGGGCGCGAAACACGGGCGGATGCCTGGACGGCGGCGAGCCGCGCGTTTCGACGATCCACGCCGACGCGCGATGGCGCGGAGTTTGCCATAGCGCCGGGCACTCGCGGCAGCATTGCGCATCTTGCCGAACCAGATCATTCAGCCGGCGATCACGACGACTCCATTGCTTCGGTGGCGGCGACTGCCTAGTCTGGCGCGATGGCGGATCCAGGCACGCTTTCAATCGATGACCCAGGCGCCGCGACCACGCCGCAGCTTCGCCTCGCCACGCCTGCCGATCTCGATGCCCTGATAACGCTCGAAAACGCCACATTCAGCAGCGATAGGCTGAGTCCGCGTCAGTGGCACCGTCATCTGCTCAGTGAAAATGCTTGCGTCATCGTTGCAACAACGCGCGTTGGACTCGTTGCGGCAGCCGTGTTGTTCTTTCGCAAAGGCAGCCGTTTCGCGCGTCTGTATTCGATCGCGGTTAGCGCCGATGTGCGTGGCCAGGGTCTCGGCGAACGCTTGCTCGATGCCTGTGAAGATGCAGCGCGATTGCGCAATTGCGCTTCACTTCGGCTCGAAGTCCGTGAGGGCAACGAATCCGCCAAACGCTTGTATGAGCGACGCGGCTATCAATTGTTCGGTCGACGCAACAGCTATTACGAAGATGGCGAGGACGCCTTGCGCTACGAAAAATCCTTGCTTCACGACTGAATGTCGCGTTGCTGTCAGCGCACGCGTTCGGCGCGTTCAAACGCGCTGCGTTTGATGCCTTGCTCGAGCCAGCCGCTGCGCAGGTAGCGACGAATTTTGATCACACCTGCATCCATGCCAACGATTTCCACGCGCATGGCTGGCTTGCCCTTCGTATAGAACATGAAGCGTTGGCCGACTTCGGCAGAAAGCTTGGCGTAGTCTTCAATCACCGGGGCGCGCTCAACAGGTTCCGCTTCGTCGGTGAGCAGAACGTCGTTACCCAATGAAGCCGGACTTGTGGCGACGGCGAGGGTTGGCGTTTCGACATCGCGGGTCGCCGCCACCGGCGCCGCATCATCGCTGGCTACCTCGGTTTGCCTGGCACGCGCCTCTCGCTCTGACTGCAGCAGGGTCCAGGCTGAATCGGATTCTTCACCTTCCGGCATCGGTTGAACATCGATGGCCTTCAGGCCAACGCCGACGACGCGTCCATCGATGTTGAAGCCGCCGTGCATGTAAGCGACCCAGCGACCAATATCGAGGTCGTCGTAGCGCTCGCCGCTGATGGTGGGCGAATAGCTCAAGACAAGATCAAGCGGCGCTCCGGATTCCGCATAGCCACGGTAGGCCGAGCGCGTGGATTGCGTGGGTTCGAGGCCAAGCGCGGCGAGAATGCGCTGCACGCTGTCCATATGTCGATCTACGAATTCCTTGGTCGTGATGCCGTCCTTTTTCGCACAGAACGCGTTCCGCGCTGCGACGAAACCTTCATCCTTGACGTGCCACTCGCTCGCGGTCAGTTCGTTCAATCCGGTCTCGACCAGACTGAACAATGGGAATTTATCGTGCAGGAGCTCTTCGCCGCGGTAGTCGACGCGGCCGATGCCAGGTGTGTGGATCGAGTGTTCGCGGATCAGCCGGTCTTCGGTGCGATGCCAGCTCATGGTCAGCTCGGTCGGCTCGGCCTCGAGACCCATCTCGGCGAATTCGCTATTTCTCCACACCGCGTCTTCGACGCAACCATGGGCCTCGAACGGAGAAGCGCTGGCATTGCCGAAAGCCAGCATTTCGGTGGTGAACGGGATCGTCATCTCACCGTGTCCACCGCTGAAGTTTAGAGTGATGTCCTTGATCGATTTGAGCATGGCGCCGGGCTTGCGGCTGAATCCGCTGCGGTAGTACTGCATGAAAGGCACATCGACGCTCAGATGATCGAAATGGAAGACTTCCTCTTCGTCATCTTCGAGTGGTATCAGGGTGACGTCACTAACCCAGGTGCCGCCGAATGGATTTGGCCAGCAACTCTTGTAGGAAACATCCCAGCCCGGGAAGGCCAGCAGCAATGAACGACCAGTGACGAAATTCGCGAAGTTGAGCCACCATGCAATCAGGATGATGAGACTGATGACAGCGCCGATGATGCGCCAGATGGAAATTCCGGATTTTTCCCCAACGTTTTTACCGCCCGCCATTGATCCCACTCCCTGTTCTCGTTACGTGGCTCCACCGCCGCTCGATCCGACGCGAAGTCTACCCGACTCTGCAAGAACGGGTAACGATCCAGATCACCATCCAGCCTCGTGCAGCTTCTGCTCGGTGAGCGGATTGGCCGGACGTGCAACGAGGCCTCCGGCAGGTGCCAGGCTGACGCTGTATTCGCCGCCATCGACGAGGGGCAAATAGGCCGCACTGCCGTAGTCAGCATCTATCCACGGTAACCATTGTGGAAAACGGCGCTTCAGATCGAGCAGATCGAACGGGTTGGTTTCATCGAGCGCGACAACGCTGCGTTCGGCCTCGCTTTGTTTTGCGGCATCGGCATAGCGGCCGCTGATGCGATCGAGACGATACAGAGCCGGTGCGCCGAGCATGACCGCGCGGGGTTCCCACTTGACCACACGCGCATCGAGCTGCCACTGGTCGCCAACGACACCCACGTTGCGATGGTCGCCATCGGGATAGTCAATACGCACGTTGTAGCGTTGCGGGCCTAGCTGCCGGGCTTCAAGGGTGACGAGCGGAGTTTCCGTGGTCAGACGACGATAGCCGAGCAGGGCCGAGGCCGAGAATGCTCCGAGAATGGTCAACAAAAGAAATACCATCGTCCACAAACTGCGGTGACAAGCCGAGAAACGACGGCGCTCACGCCAACGACGGCGTGCACCGAAGCCGCTGATCAAGGTGAACAGCGCGCAAAATCCGGCGAACACATACAGGGCGATCAGGATCGGCGTCAGTGGCATGGGCCCGAGGATACCTTTTCATCCTCCTTTCTGCATTGCGCCGATTCTCCGGTTCAGGTCAGTCGCGCTGGGAAGCGGCGTTATACTCTGGTCCATCCTTGCTTCCGAGCTCTCTCGATGTCGCGTATTTTCCGCCTGTTGCTTTCGTTGATCCTCCTGAGTGGTCTGGTTGCTTGTGGCAACAAGGGCAATCTGGTCAAGCCCTCCGCGCCAGCTGATTCGGCCAAGGTGACTTCGTTCGGCGCTTGAGTCGGCACCATGAGCCTGCCCTTCAGCAAGATGCATGGCATCGGCAACGATTTCGTCGTCATTGATTGTCGCGAACGGGCGCTCGCACTCGATACTGCAGCGATTCGTCGACTCGGTGATCGTCATTTCGGCGTCGGTTTCGATCAGCTGCTGACCATCGAGCGAAGTAAGACCGAGGACTGCGCATTCGATTATGGGATCTGGAATAGCGACGGCTCGCGTTCCGGGCAATGCGGCAATGGTGTGCGCTGTGTGGCGGCGTGGCTGGCCCGCGATGGCGCGCTGGACAAAGGCCTGGTGCGTTTGATGAGTCCGTCGGGCCCGGTGCGCGTCGAGGTGCTGGCTGACGCACGCGTTCGCGTCGATATGGGCGAACCTCGTTTTGCCCCTGCTTCGCTGCCATTCGATGTCGCGCACGAAAGCGATCAATACAGCCTGCATGTTGCCGGTCGTGCGATCGTTTTTGGCGTAGTGTCGATGGGTAATCCGCACGCGGTGATTGCGGTTGATGACGTTGCATCGGCAGAAGTGGGCCTAATCGGTCCGCAAGTCGAGCGCGCGGAAGCGTTTCCTCGCGGCTGCAACGTGGGTTTTGCGCAAATCCGGTCGCGCTCCACAATAGTCTTGCGCGTCTGGGAGCGCGGTGTCGGCGAAACCCTGGGCTGTGGCAGCGGTGCCTGTGCCGCTGTCGCCGTGTTGCACCGATGGGGCAAGGTAGACAGTGAGGTTGAGGTCAGTTTGCCGGGCGGCGCGCTGGCAATTCAATGGCGGGGCGTGGGACATTCGTTGTGGATGACCGGTCCGGCGACATTTGCATTTGAAGGGGTATGGCATGACTGAACTGAGCGTGCGCGATGGTCTCAACGCGATGGAAGTGGCCAGCTATCTGCGCCGCAATACAGATTTTCTCAAGGAGTTTCCGGATCTCGCGATGCTGCTGCGGCTGCCGCGAGAGCAGGGCCCGGCGGCGTCTTTGGCCAGCTATCAGCTCGAAGTGCTGCGCGACAAGAACAACGAGTTCTCGCGCCGCCTGCATGATTTGATCGAGATCGCCCACGAGAACGAAACCCTCATGGTCCGCGTGCATACGTTGACCCTCGCGCTGATGCGTGCAACCAGTCTGGCCGATACGGTGACCCGCGTGGTCGCCAGCCTGACCGAGGATTTCCACACCGACCTCGTGCGCGTCGTGCTGTTTCGCAGTGACCCGGATTTGCCGGCGGCGGAATGGCTGCTGGTCGAGTCCGATGGACGCAACGCGATGCCGGCCTTTGCCGAATTTCTCAAGCGTGGGGAGCCGCTGTGCGGTCGTCTGCAGCAGGACAAGCTCGACGCCTTGTTCGGCGCGCGCGCCGGCGACGTGCAATCAACCGTTCTGCTTTCGATCGGTGAAGTCGGCATGCTCGCGATCGGCAGCCTCGATCCGAATCGCTTCCACCCCGGCATGGGTACGGTGTTCTTGCGCCTGATTGCCGAAGCGATGTCGGCAGCCGTCGGACGCTACCGCGACGCGGCATGACATGAGTGCGCCGCTGGCCAGCGCGATCGATCGCTATCTCGGCTATCTGCGCGTTGAGCGGCGGTACTCGGCATCGACACTCGACAATTACGCGCGCGCCCTTGGCAAGCTGATCGCCTACGCCGAGCGTATCGGCATCATGCAGTGGAATGAATTGCGCAGCGCGCAGTTGCAGGCGTTGCTCGCCGAGCAACATCGCGGCGGGCTTGCTCCCGCCAGTCTCGGACTTTTCCTCTCATCGTGTCGCAGTTTTTTCCGCTATCTCGCCCGCGATGGTGAGGTCATGGTCAATCCGGCGGTGGGCGTGCGCTCGCCGAAAATCCCACGCAAGCTGCCCAAGGTGCTCGATGCTGACGAGATGGGCGCCTTACTCGAATTTCCGACCGACGATGCCGAATCCGTGCACGATCGGGCGATGCTTGAGTTGCTCTATTCGAGCGGTCTGCGAGTCGCTGAAATCGTCAGCCTTCGCTGGCGCGATCTGGATACCGGCGAAGGCATGTTGCGGGTCACCGGCAAAGGTTCAAAAACACGCATTGTACCGGTCGGTCGACAGGCCTTGATGGCTCTCGCGGCGCTGCGATCGCAGGATCAGGGCGGCGATGACGATCTGATCCTGCGCGGTCGGCTGGGTCGACCGCTCAGCACCAATGGTGTGCGCACACGGCTCAAGCGGCGCGCACGTGATCAAGGGGTCTGGCAACGCGTCTATCCACATCTGCTGCGCCACTCGTGCGCGAGCCATCTGCTCGAGTCCTCGGGCGATTTGCGCGCCGTGCAAGAACTGCTTGGGCATGCCGATATCGGTACCACGCAGATCTACACACATCTTGATTTCCAGCATCTGGCCAAGGTCTACGACGACGCGCATCCGCGAGCCAAACGTCAAGTCAAATAACGTTTTGCCTGAATTTTGTTCAGCGGGCGTCTCGGGAGATGACGATCAAGTGAACCGGAATTTGCGCTTGCACGTCGCATTCAGGCGCGTTCGGGCAGCCTTGCTCCACCGCGTGATTCGCCGCCAAGGCGAACGCGACAATCCCAAGGAGAACACAATGACGCACCACGCAAAATTCATGTCCGCGACAACGCTGATCGGCGATGGCATCCGCAATCCGCAGGGCGACACGCTCGGCGACCTCAAGGAAATCATGCTCGATACGGCCAGCGGCAAGATCGCTTACGCCGTGGTTTCCTACGGCGGCATTCTCGGCCTCGGTGACAAACTGTTTGCGGTGCCGTGGAGTTCTTTATCGATCGACTTCGAGAATCATAAGCTGATCCTCAATGTGAGCAAGGATCGCTTGAAGGATGCGCCCGGGTTTGACAAGGACCATTGGCCCAACTTCGCCGATCCCGCCTTCGCCTCCACGCTCGGCACCTACTACACGGGCTGATCGACCCGCTCGCAAGATACTGTTCGAGACCGGCGCAAGCCGGTCTCTTTGTTGCCCGCAGATCCTGCCCTGCCTTGAATGGGACCAGCTGTCGGCCCTTGGAATGGTGTGCACCATCCCCAGATCGTCGTATCCCAATCGTTCGCGGAATTACGATGGAATCCTTTCACGCCACCACCATTGTCTCGGTGCGCCGCAACGGCAGAGTCGTCATCGGTGGCGATGGCCAAGTGACGCTGGGCAATACGATCATGAAAGCAAACGCACGCAAACTGCGCCGCCTTGGCAAGGGCGATGTGCTGGCCGGATTCGCGGGCGCCACGGCCGATGCGTTCACCTTGTTCGAGTTGTTCGAGGCCAAGCTTGAGCGCTTCAGTGGTAACTTGACGCGCGCTGCCGTCGAACTCGCCAAGGACTGGCGTACCGATCGTCGCCTCGGTCGTCTTGAGGCGATGCTTGCCGTCGCCGACAAGGATGCCTCACTGCTGATTTCCGGCAACGGTGATGTCGTCGAACCTGAAAATGGCTTGATCGCAATTGGTTCGGGCGGTCCATTCGCCCAGGCCGCAGCGTTGGCCCTGCTCGAAAACACCGATCTCGATGCCCGCAGGATCGTCGAGCAATCCCTCAAGATTGCAGGTGATATCTGTATTTATACGAATGGCAATGTGACGGTGGAAGAGCTATAGGGGCGAGATGACCAACCATTCGGTTGTTGAAAGCCGGGATTTGGGATTTGGAATTCAAAAAATCAACAACCGAAGACAGCTCCGCTTACGAATCTCAACTCCCGAATTTCGAATCTCGGTTCCTCACATCCGAAACCCGTCAAAAGCCGCCGCCCGAAGCGCATCAAAGAATCCGGTACCCACACAATGCAATCCATGACCCCTCGCGAAATTGTCCACGAGCTTGATCGCTACATCATTGGCCAGAGTGCGGCGAAGCGGGCGGTATCGATTGCCTTGCGCAATCGCTGGCGGCGCATGCAACTCGATCCCGAGCTGCGCAACGAGGTGACGCCGAAGAATATCCTCATGATCGGTCCGACCGGTGTCGGTAAAACCGAAATCGCCCGTCGCCTTGCAACATTGGCGAATGCGCCGTTTATCAAGGTTGAGGCAACCAAGTTCACCGAAGTCGGTTATGTCGGCAAGGATGTCGAGCAGATCATTCGTGATCTCGCTGATGCATCTGTGAAGATGACGCGCGCGCAGGCCAAGGCCCGCGTGCATGCGCAGGCGGAGGATCGTGCCGAGGATCGCATCCTCGATGCCCTGCTGCCGCGGCGGCAAGCGGTTGGCTTTGCCAACGAGCCGCAGCAGCCTGATGAGCGCGCGGCCGAAACGCGGCAGAAGCTGCTCAAGCAGTACCGTGAGGGTCAACTCGATGATCGCGAGATCGAAATCGACGTTGCGATGAATGTCGGTGTCGAGATCATGGCGCCACCGGGCATGGAGGAGATGACCCACCAGTTGCACGGCATGTTCCAGTCGTTGTCGAGCGCGAAGACTCAGAAGCGCAAGCTGCGCGTGGCGCAGGCGCGGCCGATCCTGATCGAGGAAGAGGCCGGCAAATTGGTCAATGACGAAGAGATCAAGACGCAGGCGATCTACAACTGCGAGCAGAACGGTATCGTCTTCATCGACGAGATTGACAAAGTCGCCCAGCGCGGCGAGTTCAGCGGCGCAGGCGTCAGCCGCGAAGGCGTGCAGCGCGACTTGTTGCCCTTGGTTGAAGGTTCCGCGGTGTCGACCAAGCACGGCATCGTCAATACCGATCACATCCTTTTCATCGCATCCGGCGCGTTCTCGCTGGCCAAGCCCTCGGATCTGATTCCTGAACTTCAGGGTCGCTTCCCGATCCGCGTTGAACTCGGCGCGCTGAATGCCGACGACTTCCGCCGCATCCTGAGCGAACCGCAGCACGCCCTGACCAAGCAATACACGGCCTTGCTCGGCACCGAAGGGGTCAAGCTCGAATTCACCGATGAAGGGATCCAGCGCCTCGCCGAAGTCGCCTTCCAGGTCAACGAACGCACCGAGAATATCGGCGCGCGTCGCCTGCATACGGTGCTCGAACGGCTGCTCGACGAAATTTCATTCACTGCCTGCGATCACGAAACCGCGGCGTTCACGATTGACGCGGCCTACGTCGACGCGCATCTCGGTGAACTGATCAAGGATGAGGATCTTTCCCGCTATATTTTGTAGCGATGGGATTCGGGATTCGTTAGGGCAGTTCGCGTTTCGACTTTTGATCTTGATTTTGCGAATCTCGGCTTACAACCACCGAATGGTTGGTCATCCCAAATCCCAAATCCCGACTTCACAGTTGCAGCCACAAGCCATTCAACCGACCATAGCGCCATGAGTACTGTTGTTCCTTTCAAATCCCGAGGCATTCGCGCCGTGTTGCGCGAGGCATATGAGGCGCATATCCCGATGCGTCTGGCACGTGAACGCATCCAGCCTGGCTGGATTCATGGCTATGTCATCGGTCTTTCACGCGAGTTCTGCCTGATCGCCGAGGTTGGCGACGCAATGCGCTTTGATGGCTACGTGGTGGTCTTGATCACCGATCTGAGCCAGATTGAAGAAGATCCATCGCGCGAATTCGTTGAAAAGGCGCTCGCCCTGCGCGCCGAGCCGCTGACGATCCCGAAGGATTTCCCGCTGGAGGATTGGGCCGGAATTGCCGAGGCTGCCATGCGGTTCGCGCCCTTGCTGTCGATCAACGTGGTCGAGGATGAGGACGGCGAAGTCAGCTACATTGGTCAATTGGCCGGTTTCGAGAGCGACGCGCTGTTGCTGCGCGAAGTCGATCCGAACGCACACTGGCACGACGACGCGGGCGATTACGGTTTCGACGAGATCGCCTCGATCGGCTTCGGTACCGGCTATCTCGACGCGCTCTGGCAGGTCGCCGGCACGCCGACCGATCCGCTCAGTCCGCGCGTGCCGCGGTCAGATTCTGTGCACTGAAGGCCGGGAATTGGGAATGGAGAATTGGGAATTGTAAGACCCGCAAATTGCAGTCCCATGCTTTTGTCATGGCTTGACCGATTCTCCATTCCCGATTCTCTATTCCCGTTTCCCGTCCAATGACCCCCACCCAACTCACCTTGCATCGCGCATCACACGTTCTTGAAGTGGGTTTCGAGGACGGCAGCAGCTTTCGGCTGCCGTTTGAATATTTGCGCATCAATTCACCGAGCGCGGAAGTGCAGGGGCACGGGCCGGGGCAAAAGGTATTGGTCCCCGGAAAGCGCGATGTGGGTGTCGATGAGATCGTGCCGGTCGGTAACTACGCGGTGCTGCTCAAGTTCAGCGATGGCCATCAGACCGGGATTTTTTCGTGGAGCGTGTTGCACGAACTCGGCCGCGATCACGAAAAGAATTGGGCCGAGTACCTGGCCGCCCTCGAATCAGCAGGCCTGTCCCGCGCACCCACAGCATAACGAGCCGAAAGCGAGTCGGCAGGGTAAACGAACAACGCCGACGCTGAGATACCGACAATATTCCCGATTGACGAGCCGCATCATGCGCCTCGCCCAGTGGGCCAGCTACGCTGTTCGTTCCGGCATCCTGCCTCCACAGTCTGATTCTCGATTCCCGGCTATCAGCCTACCAACCGCCGCCGCCACCGCCGCCACCGCCGCCGCCTGACGATCCCCCGCCACCGCCACCCGACGAAGATCCCGGTGCCGTGGCCGATGAGCTGATTGCGCTGCTCAGGCTGGATCCCAGCGAGCTGCCGAAACTACTCGCATCGAACCCGCGTCCCATGTCACTGGCGTACCAAGCCATTCCTGCAGCGGCCGCAGCAACGGCGGCTGGGCCGATGGCATCTGAAAGTTTGTCTCCCCAGGTTTTCTCGACGTCGAGCGCCAACGCGTAAGGCAGCAGGCGCTGGTATTCATCGACATTCATGGGCGGCGCCTTGGCCCGGGCCAGATCATCACGCTCAGCCACGCCAAGGTACAGGCGCAAACCTTCGATGCGATCGAGCAGCTTGCGACCTTGCTCGGTTGGTGCGCGCATCCAGTAACCAAATGGCACCTGGACGATGGCCAGCAGGGCGACCAGGATCGCGAACAACAGGCTACTGTTCAAAGTCAGGAAACCAGCCGCAAGCACGAGCAAGGCGGCGGCAATGAGTGCACCGATCGTCAGACCAATGGGTCGTCGTCCATCCTTCCAGGCAACGACCATTTTGTAGATGACGGTGGTTGCACCGGAAGCCGCAAGAAACGTAATCACCGTAGGTACGATGACTGCCGCGCTTGCCGGCAGACGATCGATCATGAATGCAGCAACGATCGCGGCGATCGAAATCAACCCGCCGAGACAACCGATGCCATCGTTGCGATTGAAATTGTCCTTGGCAAATGTGGATTTCAAGTAGGCCTCGTGGCCGCTGCGCGCGGCGCCGATCGTTGTGTGATTCTCGTTCTTGAATTCCAGCGACGAATGCGATCCGAGCAGCCCCTCGTAAAGAACGCGCGCGGATTCCGCTACATCCCCGCCCGGGCGGCTGGCCCGCTGGATCGAGAAGTCTGACTTGCCCTGTTTGCTGATTTTCACGGCACCGCAGACCCCGAGATCTACGATGTCCGCAGCAAAACAGCGATCGTCATATCCCATAAGTCGGATATAACGCGCGGCCGCCGGGGAGAGTCCGCTCGGTGGATCGTATTCGGGAATGACGACGCCAGCTTTCGGATCTCGGCCGACGCGCCGCCACTGCGTGTATAGAAATCCAACAAGAACAAGCAGGCCTATTCCGAGGACGGCCTCACGACGATTGTCGCCGGCAAACCAGCTCAGTCTCTGCTGCATGTCAGGCGCGGCGATGATGCCTTTCGGAAAGCTGACCACCATGGTCAGCCCATGTTCTGGAGGCAGCGATCGCGTCGAATTGATCATGGCGTGTCCATTTTCACTGACACTTGCCGTGTAATCCTGTGCCTTGGAGCCTTGCGCGCCGGAATAGCCTTCGACCTTGATCCGCGACGGGTCAACGGTGCCCGGCAGCACAACCTCGGCGCTGGCGGCATCGATGGCAAATCCCCAGCCATTGCCGGTGACATTCCAGTAGAGCTCGTCGTGGTCGTCGAAGAAACCGAGCTGTCGTTTGGTGCTGTAGCGAAAGACATAGGTATGCTCGCCGCTATCGAGCATGACGTTGGCGTCGCCGAAATAGACGCGCACGCCGTTGGACTGTCGTTCGCTATGCCACGGTTCCGCGTTGCCATCTCGGGTCACATCGATCGGCTCGAACAGCACATCGACGCGGTTGCCGTTGCGATCGCGATAGTGAGTCGGAAAATCACGATAGATGCCGCGCCGTATGCGGTCGCCCTCGGCGTTGACCTTGATCGTCTCGGCGACCGTCATTGAACTGTCGGCCGCGATCTTGATGTCGCTATGGAAATCGAGAATGCGTTCATCGGCCTGCACGGCCACGCAGCAAAGCATCGAGAAGACAATCGCTAGCAGGCGTTTCATGGTGCGTTCCTTTGTTCGACATTGGCCTCAAAGAACTCTCCACGTTGAAAGCCGCCCAGGCGGGCCACGATCAGGTCTGGAAAATGTTCGATTCGGGTATTGAGCTGACGCACGGCGCCGTTGTAGAAGCGGCGTGCGTACTGCAGGTGATCCTCTATGGCGACGAGGTCACGTGAGAGCTGCATGAAGTTTTCACTCGCTTTGAGATCGGGATAGCTTTCCTGCAGGGCGAGCAGGCGTTCGATCTGGGTGCCAAGCTGATCCTCCAGACGGGCGCGATCGGCGAGCCCGGCCGCCGCCTTGGTTTGCGATCGCAACTCGGTGATCGTTTCAAGCGTGGTGCGTTCGTGCGAGGCATAAGCCTTGACCGCGGTGACCAGTTGCGGGGTGAGATCGTGGCGGCGCATGAGCTGCACGTCGATATCGCTCCACGCTGCACGCATCTGATTGCGATCGCCGACGAGTCGATTGAACATCATGATGCCGATCAGCAGCACGACGCCGAGAGCAACGAGGATTCCGATCAGCATGATTGTTTCCTCAGGACGCGCTCAGGGTTCGCCGGTCTGGTTCGCCGATGTCGGTTTCAGATGACGATCCATCCAGTTGACGATAGCGTGATAGGCATGCAGTTTCATGGTCGTCGTCGACAGACCGTGTTTACCGCCAGGGTAGGTCATCAGGTCGAACTGGATGCCGCGCGTCTGCAGCTCTGACATCAGCGCCGTTGAATTGGAGAAAAGTACATTGTCATCAGCCATGCCGTGGATGAGCAGCAACGGTGCACTGAGACCATCAAGCCAGGCGAAGGGCGCACTGCGGATATATCCGGCCTGGTTGGCTTGTGGGGTCGACAGATAGCGCTCTGTATAGAATGTGTCGTACAGGGTCCAGTCGGTGACCGGCGCAACTGCGATACCGGCCGCAATCTGGTCCGACGCCTTGCTCAGTATCATGGTAGTCATGTAGCCGCCATAGCTCCAGCCGAACACGCCAACATGATCTCCATCAACCCAGGGCTGGTTTTTCAGCCAGTGAATTCCGCTCAATTGGTCGAGCACTTCGGCATTGCCGAGCTGGCGATAGATGACATCGGAGAATTTGCGGCCGCGTCGATCCATGCCGCGATTGTCGAGCGTGAAAACCACATAGCCCTGCTGCGCCATGTAGTTGAGAAAATGCTCGCCCCAGGCACGCACGACTTTCTGCGAGTGCGGGCCGCCGTAGTAGAAGATAAATACCGGATAGCGCTTGGTCGCATCGAAACCGGCGGGCTTGTATAGTCGGTAGTAGAGCGTCTGCCCATCATCCGCCTTGAGCGTTCCGAATTCCGGAGCGATGCGTGCCTCTCGATAATCCGCATAGGGATGCGCATCGTCGAGCTTGTTCTCCTCGATCCAGGCGATGAAGCTTCCATCGGCCTCGCGCAGACTGACCTGAGGCGGCGTCGCGGGATCGCTGAAGGCATCCAGATAGATTGACGCATTTTCTGAAAATGTCGTCGCGTGGGTTCCATCCTCCTTGCTGACGCGGGTTGGTGTATTCGCTGTGCTGCCATCGAGTTTCAGCGCGTAGACTTGGGTATCGGGCACGTAATCCCGATTTGATTGAACATATACAAGGCCCGACTCCTCGTTGACGCCGAGCAGCTTGTCGATATTCCAATCACCGCTGCTGATCGGATGACGCAGTTTGCCATCGAGTCCATAAAGATAGAGTTGCTTGTAGCCACTGCGCTCGCTGGCCCAGATCAAGGATTCGCCATCCTTGAGGAAGCGCAGATCCGAATTCAGATTGACCCATGTTTCGCTGCTTTCCTTGATCAGCACGCGTTGTTCGAATGTGGCGGTATCGACAAGGCGGAGTTCGAGGCTTTGCTGAATGCGCGGCATGATCTGGTAGCTCAGTCGCTTGCCATCGGTGGTCCAGTCCACGCGCACGAGATAGATATCCGTGTCCTCGCCAAGATCGAGCCAGCGCGGCGAGCCATCATTGGGTGACACCAAACCGAGCTTGACCGAAACGTTACTCTTGCCTGCGGCCGGGTAGCGTTGCTCGATGACGTCGGTATGATCGGCATAGACCTCGCTGTGCTTGACGATATCGACATGCGTCTCGTCGTAGCGCTCGAACGCGATAGCGGAATCATCCGGTGCCCACCAGTAGCCCTTGCTGCGATCCATTTCCTCCTGAGCGACAAATTCCGCTTCGCCGTTATGGATTGCGCCGCCGCCATCGCTGGTCAGCGCGCGCGTTTCATTGCTGGCCAAATCGATGACCATGAGGTTCTGTCCGCGCACAAACGAGACATAACCGCCCTTCGGCGAGATCTCCGGATCAATGAAGTCGCCGCCGGTTGGCAATTCGCGAACGGCTTTTGCCGGCTCGCTCGATAACGTGTACAGATATAGTTTGCCGCTTAGTGGAAACAATAACGAGCGTCCATCGGGCGACCATTGATAACTGACGATGCCGCTGATGCCGGCGATTCGGGCGCGCTCGCGACGCGCTTTCTCGGCATCGCTGAGTTCCGCGCCGCTGTCGAGGTTGTCAGCATCGACCAGGCGGCGGGTGACGCCATCCTTGATGTGGTATTCCCAGAGATCCAGACGATCCTGGTCATCGCGGCGCCCGCGCAGAAAGGTCACGCGTTCGCCGTCCGGTGAAATTTTCAGGCTTCGCGGCACCGGCCCGTCGAGGCTTCCGTCCGAGAAGATCGCTTCAAGAGTCAGCGAATCAGCCATCACGCAGCGCAGTGGCAGCAACAACAGGGCAAGCAGCAAGACACGCATCGATTCCTCCCTTGGAGTATTCGATTATCCGGGTGCTTGGCGACGAATGAAACCGCGGAGAATACTCAAGCTGCCGGGCGATTGAACAAGTTTCGGCGAGCTTCCTCGCTCAACGGCTGACCGGAGGCGCTGATCGCATCACCCTTTGCGTAAGCTTCGATTGTCGCTGGACGTTGCCGAATTGCCTCGAACCAACGTTTGAGCTCCGGGGTGTGGTCAAGATTTTGATGCTGTGCTTCGTGCGGCACAATCCACGGGTAGATCGCCATGTCGGCGATTGAATAGTGGTCACCAGCAACGAATGCTCTACCGTTGAGCTGCTTGTCGAGCACACCATAGAGACGCCGGGTTTCGCGTTCGTAACGCTCGATCGCATACGGGATTTTTTCCGGCGCGTAACGATTGAAGTGGTGGTTTTGCCCAGCCATCGGACCCAGACCGGCCATTTGCCAGAACAGCCATTCGTTGACGACAACCCGTTCGCGCAATGTTGTCGGCAGAAACCGGCCCGTCTTCTCGGCCAGATACTGCAGGATCGCGCCGGATTCAAAGATGCTGATGGCGTCGCCGCCATCGGCTGGGGCGTGATCAACGATCGCCGGCATGCGGTTGTTCGGCGCGATCTTGAGGAAATCGGGCTCGAACTGCTCGCCTTTTCCGATATTGACCGGCTTGATCGCATATTCGATCCCGGCCTCTTCAAGAAACATCGTGACCTTGTGCCCATTCGGCGTTGGCCAGTAGTACACATCAATCATCGCGGCGTTCTCGATTCGTTTGCGAACTCATTGGATTGGGCGGATCCCCAGGCGATTCAAGGGCCGCGCTTTGCCTTTGCTTGGTTCGCGCTGAAAGCCATCGTCGTGATGGGACTACTTGCCACGGCTGAATTATTTGCCGATGCAGAAGTCCGCGAAGATGCGACCCAGCAGGTCGTCGCTGCTGAAGGTGCCGGTGATTTCGTCGAGCACCTGTTGGACCAGACGCAATTCTTCTGCGGCGAGTTCTCCGGCGCGCTGCTCGAAAAGTGCGAAGCGCGCGGATTCGAGATGTTCGCGGGCCCGCTCGATTGCGTTGACGTGGCGGGCACGCGCACTGAAGGCGCCGTCGTCGGTTTCGCTTTGACCCGCGGCACGGCGTAGTTCGGCGACCAGCAGGTCAACACCGGCTCCGGTCCGCGCGGATATCCACAGATGCGTTGTCGTATCGATCAGTTTGCGTCTCGGCACGGTTGCATCGAGGTCGATCTTGTTGTGGACGATGATGCGTGCAGTTGCCTCTGACAGACCTGACAGCAGTTCGCTATCCTCGTGCAGGTGTTCATCGCGACTGACCAGTACGGCGAGGTCGGCTGACTGGAGCTCTGTTCGCGCTCTGCGCATACCTTCGACTTCGACCGGATCGATCGACTCACGCAAGCCCGCCGTATCAACCAGCGTGATTGCGATTCCGTCGAGATCGATGGTTTCGCGAAGCACGTCGCGGGTTGTCCCCGGGATGTCGGTGACGATCGCGCGATCGCTCGCTGCGAGTGCGTTCAGCAAACTGGATTTTCCAGCATTGGGTCGACCAACGATGACAACATGCAGGCCATTTGCAAGGCGTACTCCGCGTCGGCTTGCGGTCAGCAGTTGATCAACTGAGTTTCCCAGTTGGGCCATGTCGTCGAGCAAACGCGGCGTAGCGAGAAAATCGATTTCCTCTTCGGGAAAATCGATGGCCGCCTCGATCCAGATACGCAGGCGCACGACGGCTTCGGTGAGCGCGTGGACTTGGCGCGAGAACTCGCCGTCGAGGCTGCGCAGCGCCGCGCGCGCGGCGGCTTCGGAACCGCTTGCGATCAGATCGGCAATCGCCTCTGCTTGAGCGAGGTCGATCTTGCCATTGAGAAACGCGCGTTCGGAAAACTCGCCGGCGCGAGCCTGGCGTGCGCCGAGTTCAATAGTCCGCGCAAGCAGGCAGCGCAACATGACCGGACTGCCGTGTACCTGCAATTCGACGACATCCTCGCCAGTGAACGAGTGCGGCGCGGGGAAGTGCAGCAACAGGCCATGATCGAGGATTGCTCGGTCTGAATCCCTGAAAGTACAGTAGTGCGCGTGGCGGGGCTTCGGTGTTCGCCCAAGCAGCACTACCGCGATTTCTGCGGCCTTGCTACCGGAAAGGCGAATGATGCCGATGCCGCCCGCGCCGGCCGAGGTAGCAATAGCGGCGATCGTTTCGCCCTGCGTCGTCATTTCCGATTGCTGACGAAATTCGCCACCGCGATTGCCTGGTCGGCGATCACGGTGGCGGGGCCTACTTTGCTTTCGCCGGTACCATCGGCTTTTCGCCCCCTTCAATGCGCTTGGTGATGATCCATTGCTGGAGCAAACCAAGGCCGCCGTTGACGGTCCAATAGAGCACGAGACCGGCCGGGAAAAAGGCGAACATCACCGAGAAGATCAGCGGCATGAATTTCATCATTTTCGCCTGCAGCGGATCCATGCCTGTCATCGGCGAGAGCATCTGCGTGGCCAACATCGTTGCCGCATTGAGGATTGGCAACACGTAGTAGGGATCCGGTGCGGTCAGGTTATGAATCCACAGAATGAACGGCGCCTGGCGCAGCTCGACACTTTCAAGAAGCACCCAATAGAGGCCAAGGAAAACCGGAAATTGCACGAGCATCGGCAAGCAGCCGCCGAGCGGATTGATCTTTTCTTTTTTATAAAACTCCATCATGGCTTGATTGAGTTTCTGCTTGTCGTCGCCATAACGCTCTTTCAAGGCGGCAACGCGCGGCTGCATCTTGCGCATCTTGGCCATTGAACGGTACTGGGCTTCCGACAACTTGAAGAACACGGCCTTGATGGTCAGCACGAGCAGGATGATGGCGAAACCCCAGTTTCCGGTCAGGCTGTGGTACATCGAAAGCAGCCAGTGCAGAGGCTCGGAGATGACTGTGAATATGCCGTAGTCGGCGGTCTTTGAAAGACCAGGGGCGATATCATCGAGCGTGCTCTGCAACTTCGGTCCGACGTACAAGCGTGCGCTGAACGTATCGGTCTTGCCCGGTTCAATGCTCAGTGATGGTGACTGGCTGCGCACCAGATAGCGCTTGGGCTTGCTTTCGATCTCCTTGCTGGTGACCTGGTCCGTTTCGCCAGCCGGCGGGATCCAGGCGGCGAAAAAATAGTGCTGGAGCATACCTACCCAACCACCCGTCACACTTTTGTCGATCGCTTCCTTGCCGAATTTGTCGAATGCAAGTTTCTGGAATTTTTCCTCAGGGCTGTACCAGGCGGCGCCGATGAAACTGTAACGCGCGGTATTCGTGTAGCCCTTGATGCCTGAGTGATCGATGATCAATGGCACACGTTGCAGTTGGCGATAGGCGTTGCCGGTCCAGGTTGCCGCACTCTGGTTGTTGACCAGCTGGGTCTGCTCGATCACGTAGCTGCCGCGCTCGAAGACAAAGGTTTTAGTCACAGTGATACCTGAGCTATCTTTCCAGATCAGCGGGACTTCCAGGCGTTGCTGTCCGTCAGCGAGTGCGTAGGTTTGCGCCGATGATTCAAACAGGGCGACATGGTTGGGTGCCGGACTGTTGATGCTGACGAGCCCGCTCTGGGCGACAAAGTAGTGTTCGGAACTGGGATCGAGCAGGCGTACGCGCGTCGGCTCTTTCGGTTGCTCCGGATAGGCGAGCAGATCGGCACTGATCACGCTTCCGCCGCGCGGATCGATTTCCACGCGCAACAGGTCGGTTGTGACAATGATTGGATTTGCCGAGGCTTCGGTCGGCGTGATTGCGGCTTCGGTTGCCTTGCTGACTGCCGCTGCGGCGCCGCTGGCTTGCGGTATTTCCCCGGTCGAAGGGGTTGATGTTGGTACGCCGTCAGCGGTAGCTAGCGTCGCGCTGGTCGCGTTCGGCGTCTGGACCGCCGGCGTCAGTTGCGGGTTGTAGTCGGTCTGCCACTGCGAATAGATCAGGTAGCTGAGTGCAAGAAGGGCAACCAGCAGGAACGTGCGGGGATTATTCATGGCGACTTCGGATTCTTCGACGAGCTCGCCGGGGTTCGGCGATGAGGAGGGGGTGTCGTGGGTTCTGCGACAGAGCGATGGCGCAACGCATTCAGCCGCGCATTGTGCCGGTGCCGGGCGCGGGCTTCAATGTTGCCAGCTTTTTCCAGAGTCCTTCGAGATCCGCGCGCAATTCGGAAGAGGGCGTTTTTACCGCGCTCGAACGGGCGATCAGCAGGATATCAACGCATGGCAGACCGGCGAAAATATGACGGTAGCTTTCGCGCGCCAGGCGCTTGATGCGGTTGCGGTCGACGGCGCGCTTGGAGACACGACGGGACACCGCCTGGCCTAGGCGGCAGGTCGGTTGTGCGTTCGGAGAGAACTCGGCGAGAAAATGACGTGCGCTGATGCGCTTGGAATTTCCGCGCAGCGCGGCGAAATCGCCGGCTTTGAGCAGACGCGCGGTGCGCGGGTAGCTATATAGCCCCATGCCACCGCGAGCAGCTGAATCAGACGGCGAGACGCTTGCGGCCCTTGGCACGGCGCGCGTTGATCACGGCGCGACCACCACGGGTCTTCATACGGGCGCGGAAACCGTGGGTACGGGCGCGCTTGAGGTTACTCGGCTGGTAGGTACGTTTGGTGGCCATGAGGCGGCGCCGGACTTTCGGAAAAGGGCGCGAATGATAGGGGTGGCGCGGCCTACGCGTCAAGGCGTTTCGCTGGCGTCAATTAAGCGCTCGCGAGTAGACTGCACGGTTCGCGCCGGGCAACCGCTCGCCCGTGTCATTCAATCAATCACAGCATAGAAGAATCATGAGCGAGCTTTGGGGACGCTGCATCGAGCGTCTGGAAACGGAATTCGGCGCCGAGGACGTTCAGACCTATCTGAAACCCCTGCAGGCTCGAGAAAGCGAAGAAGGGTTGCGTCTGCTGGCCCCCAACGACTACACGCTCGAAGTGGTGCGCGAACGGTTTCTGGCGCGTATCCGCGCCGTGATCGAATACCAGCATGGCTCGGCCGTCAGCATCAATCTTGGTGTCGGTACATTGGGTACGCGAAAGCCCGCGGTGAAAAAAGCCACCGCGTCGACAAAGCCCAGCGAACGCCCGGGAGACCCGCACAACCTTGATCCGAACTACACCTTTGAGAGTTTCGTCGAGGGCAAGACCAACGAACTCGGCAAGGCCGCCGCGATCCAGGTTGCGACCAATCCTGGCCGCGCCTTCAACCCACTCCTTTTATACGGCGGTACCGGACTCGGCAAGACGCATCTGATGCACGCTGCCGGAAACCTCATGCGGCGGAACAATCCTGCGTGCAAGGTGTTGTATTTGCGCTCCGAGCAGTTCGTCGGCAGCATGATCGACGCCCTACGCACCAAAAACATGGACGAGTTCAAGCGCCGTTTCCGCAGCGTCGATGCGCTGCTGATCGACGATATCCAGTTTTTTGCCGGCAAGAACACAACCCAGGAAGAGTTCTTTCATACTTTCAATGCGCTGTTTGACGGCAAGCAGCAGATCATCCTGACTTGCGATCGGTTTCCGAAGGAAGTCGAAAATCTTGAGCCTCGTCTCAAGTCACGTTTGGGTTGGGGCCTCTCGGTGGCGATCGAGCCGCCCGATTTCGAGACCCGCGCGGCGATCCTGCTGAGCAAGGCGGCGAGCAAAGGGGTCGATCTGCCCGAAGATGTCGCTTTCCTCATCGCCAAACGCATGCGCTCAAACGTGCGCGACCTCGAAGGTGCGTTGAACACGCTGATCGCCCGATCGAATTTCGGTGGCCGCGCGGTCGATGTGGCGTTCGCCCAGGAAACCCTGCGCGATCTGCTGACCGTGCATGCCCAGGCGATCACGATTTCGAATATCCAGAAAATTGTCGTCGAGTACTACCAGTTGCGCATCGCCGATCTGCTCTCGAAGCGCCGCAGCCGGTCGGTCGCGCGACCGCGCCAAATGGCGATGGCGCTGGCCAAGGAGCTGACGGAACACAGTCTTCCGGAAATTGGCGACGCTTTTGGTGGACGCGACCATACCACGGTCTTGCATGCCTGCCGAACGATCAAAAGCCTGCGTGAAACGGATGGCAAACTCAATCAGGATTGGGACAAGCTGATACGCAACTTGACCGGTTGATGAGCTGTGGACAACCTGGGGGTTGTTGAACGGGTTAGAATTATCCACAGATCATGCACAGTGGGTCGCGTCGTTTTTCCACCTCGATTTATACGCTCAAGTTATTGATATAATAGAGTTTTGTAGGCGTTTTCAGGTTATCCCCCGAGAACAACTACTACCATAAGCTTTCATTCCTGACAAAGACAGAAATAGGAAGGGACCCATCATGCGTTTCATTCTTCCTCGAGAAGCGTTGCTGAAACCACTGCAGCAGGTCGTTGGTGTTGTCGAAAGGCGGCAAACCTTGCCCGTGCTGTCGAACCTGCTGGTCAACGTCAGTTCGGAGGGCGTTTCCTTTACGGGTACTGATCTCGAAGTGGAAATGGTGGCGCGTGCAGCGGCCGATGATCTTGATCCGGGCGAGGTTACGATCCCAGCCCGAAAGCTGTTTGATATTTGCCGGGCGCTTCCCGATGGGGTTCGCGTCAAGGTCGAACAAAATGGGGATCGCGTTGCGCTCAGTGCTGGGCGTAGTCGCTTCACGTTGGCGACTTTGCCCGCTAGCGAGTTCCCGGTGATCGAGAATATCGATGTGGTTGAGCGGGTCAGTCTGAAAGAGTCGGTTCTCAAGGATCTGATTGCGCGCACCGCCTTTGCCATGGCGCATCAGGATGTTCGTTATTACCTCAATGGCCTGTTGCTCGATCTTCGCGAGAAAACCTTACGTTGTGTGGCCACTGATGGTCATCGCCTGGCGCTGGCTGAAACAACGCTCGATACGGAAGTGACTGCCCGACGTCAGATCATCATTCCACGCAAGGGTGTGCTTGAGTTGCAGGGTTTGTTCGAGGCTGGCGATGGCATGGTTGAACTAGAACTCGGTCGTAATCATATTCGGGTGCGCCGTGACTCTGTTACGTTTACCTCCAAGCTGATCGATGGTCGTTTTCCGGATTACGAGGCGGTTATTCCAATCGGTGCCGACAAGGAGGTTCGGGTTGGTCGCGAGGAATTGCGCTTTGCGTTGCAGCGCGCCGCGATTCTTTCAAACGAAAAGTATCGTGGCGTCAAGCTGGAGGTCAATCCGAACAAGTTGCGCATCGTTGCTCACAATCCAGAGCAGGAGGAGGCGGTTGAAGAGCTCGAAGTGCAGACACCTGTGTCTGACCTAAGCGTGGGTTTCAACGTCAATTACCTGATGGATGCGCTTGCCGCGTTGAGTGGTGAGGAAATCGTCCTCAGTCTGCGTGACGCGCAATCGAGTTGTTTGCTGCGCAAGGTTGATTCGGATGACACTCGGCATGTGGTGATGCCGTTACGGCTCTGATCCGGTTGAAATGCTTGTGAATGAGACCCGCGCATTTCCCGATGCGCGGGTTTTTCTTTTTCGGAGGAATAGTTGTGCGTCTGGCTGAGTTGCGGATCAAGGATTTACGCATTGTCGAAGAGGCCGAGATTTTTCTGGCACCTGGCTGGAATGCGTTTGTTGGTGCCAACGGCGCCGGCAAAACCAGTGTTCTTGAGGCAGCCTTTTTGCTTTCGCATGGTCGTTCGTTCCGTCGTGGTTTGCGCGATTCACTGAGTCGTATTGGTGGCAACGGGTTCGCAATTTTTGGTCGATTGCAACGCGACGACATGAGTGAACACCGACTCGGTTTGGCGCGAGTGGGCGGCAAGCTTGAATCCCGTTGTGATGCTCAGTGTGTCGGTATTGCCGAGCTGGTTCAGGGCTGCGCGGTGGTTTGTTTTGAACCCGGTTCACACGAGCTCATCAGTGGGGTTTCGGAAGAGCGTCGGCGCTATCTCGACTGGGGAGTGTTCCACGTGGAACATGATTTTCTTGTTCAGTGGCGCCGCTATCAGCGGGCTTTGCGCCAACGCAACGCCTGCCTTCGGGAAGGCGGAAATGATGCCTATCTAGAACCTTGGGAGGTTGAGCTGATTTCCGCCGGGGAGTTGATAGCGCGCCACCGAGCCGGTTATGTCGATCGACTTAGGCCTGTCCTTCGTGGACTGCTCGCCCAATTTCTGGGTGAACTGGGTGACCCTGAATTTCTGCTGGACCAAGGCTGGAAGACGGGGCAGTCATTAGCTGATGCGTTGTCTGAAGGCCGCAGCCGAGACCGGGAGCGCGGTCACACGGGTCGAGGCCCGCATCGGGCGGATTGGTCGATTGCTTTTGAACGAGCCCCTCGTCGCGAACATCTTTCGCGCGGGCAGGAAAAATTGTGCGCACTTGCCCTGATTTTGGCCCAAGCGCGCTTGTTCGCGATGGAACTAGGAGAGTGGCCGGTGCTTTGCCTCGATGACTTGGCTTCGGAGCTCGATCGGGTTCATCAGGCGGAAGTTTTCGCAGAGTTGGTGTCAGGCGGGGCACAGGTACTTTTGACCGGAACCGAGCTGCCTCAAGTGATTGATCCATCAACGAACGAGGTGCGTGTGTTCCACGTGGAACAAGGTCGAATCGACGCCTGACTGCTATAATCGACGTCTTGTGTTCCAGATCGGGCGCGCCCTGCGCCGGATCGGCAGCCGATGACAGCGGAGTCCCATGAGCGAGCAATACGATTCAAGCAGGATCAAGGTTCTCAAAGGCCTTGACGCCGTCCGCAAGCGGCCTGGTATGTATATCGGCGACACCGATGACGGCTCAGGCCTGCATCACATGGTCTTTGAGGTTGTCGACAACTCGATCGATGAAGCGCTGGCGGGTCACGCCGACAAAGTGTCGGTAACCATTCATGTCGACGGATCCGTCAGTGTGGTCGACAACGGCCGAGGTATCCCGGTCGGCATGCATGAAGAGGGAAAGTCTTCGGCGGAAATCGTCATGACTGTCCTCCATGCGGGCGGCAAGTTCGACGACAACAGCTACAAAGTTTCTGGTGGCCTTCATGGCGTCGGCGTTTCGGTGGTCAATGCGCTGTCCGAACAGCTTTGGCTGACGATCTATCGCGAGGGAAGTGAGCATTATCAGGAATATCGCCTCGGCGACCCGCAGTTTCCACTGAAGGTGGTTGGCCCTTCAACGCGCCGCGGCACGACAGTGCGCTTCCTGCCGAGCAAGACGATTTTTTCGGATGTCGAATTCCATTACGACATCCTCGCCAAGCGTCTGCGCGAATTGTCCTTCCTCAATTCAGGTGTGCGCATTGAGCTCACCGATGAGCGCACGGATCGTCATGATGTCTTTGAATACGTGGGCGGAATCCGATCGTTTGTCGAACACCTGGCCCAGCTGAAGACGCCGCTGCATCAGAAAGTGGTCTACTTCACGCTAGTCAATGAAGCGATAACAGTGGAGGCCGCTTTACAGTGGACTGATTCATATCAGGAAACCTGCCTTTGCTTCACCAACAATATCCCGCAAAAAGATGGCGGTACGCACCTGGCCGGTCTGCGCGGTGGTTTGACGCGAACACTGACCAATTACATTGATAAAGCGGGATTGCAGAAGACGGCCAAGGTTGGATTCTCGGGCGACGACATGCGCGAGGGCCTGATTGCCGTGTTGTCGGTAAAAATGCCCGACCCGAAATTTTCCTCGCAGACCAAGGACAAACTGGTTTCGAGCGAGATCAAGGGCATTGTCGAGTCGGCGATCAACCAGAAGCTTGAGGAGTTCCTGCTCGAAAATCCGAACGAAGCACGTGCGATCGCGGCGAAGGTGGTTGATGCGGCGCGCGCGCGAGAGGCTGCGCGCAAAGCGCGCGAGATGACCCGTCGCAAGGGCGCGCTCGACATCGCAGGCTTGCCCGGCAAGCTCGCCGATTGCCAGGAAAAAGATCCGGCCTTGAGCGAATTGTTCATTGTCGAGGGTGACTCTGCCGGCGGTTCGGCAAAGCAGGGCAGGAACCGCAAGACCCAGGCAATTCTGCCGCTCAAGGGCAAGATTCTCAATGTCGAGCGTGCCCGCTTTGATCGCATGCTTGGGTCAGCGGAAATTGGCACCTTGATCACCGCGCTTGGTACCGGCATTGGAAAAGACGAATACAACATCGACAAGTTGCGCTATCACCGCATCATCATCATGACCGATGCCGATGTCGACGGCTCGCACATCCGCACCTTGCTGCTGACCTTCTTTTATCGCCAACTGCCGGAGCTGATCGAGCGGGGACATATCTATATTGGTCAGCCGCCGTTGTACAAACTCAAGCAAGGCAAGCAGGAGCTCTACCTGAAAGACGACGCTGCCTTGAACAGCTATCTGATTTCCAATGCCGTCGACAACGCCGAGCTGCTTTATGACCCGGATGCGCCAGCGCTCAGCGGCGCAGGGCTGGAGAAACTGCTGATCGACTATCAAGCGGCACTGGACCAGATCAATCGACTCGGTGCGCGTCACGACGCCGTTCTGCTGCGAGTCTTCCTCGAAGCGCCGCCGCCGAAAGCAGAGCAATGGCAGGACGCGGCTCACGTTGCAAGCTGGATTGCTGATCTCGGCCGACTGATCAATCGCACCGGATCAGGCAGGGCGCGTTATCAGTTCGAGATTCGCGCGACGACGCCGGAGCACCCCGCAGCCCTGGTTGTCAAACGCGAGCAGCACGGCACCGATACCACCCAGATCCTGCCAGCCAACTTCTTCGCTGGTGGCGAGTTCCGCCCAATCGGCGAAGCGGCCAGACAGATTGCCGGCCTGGTTCAACCTGGCGCCAGGGTCAGCCGAGCGAGCAAGAGTCTGTTGCTGAGCGACGGGGTTGTTCAGGCCCAAGCCTGGTTGATGGAAGAGGCCAAACGCGGACGCACCATCCAGCGATTCAAGGGTTTGGGTGAAATGAACCCCGAACAGCTGTGGGAGACCACGGTTAACCCGGAAACGCGGCGTCTGCTCCAGGTCAACATCGAAGATGCCATTGCGGCAGACCAGATTTTCTCGACCTTGATGGGCGACGTGGTTGAGCCACGCCGGCATTTCATCGAGGAAAACGCATTGCGTGTGAGCAATCTTGATGTCTGAACAAGACGCAGATCAAGCGGCAATATATATTTATATACTGAAATTTCGGCCGGCAAGGCATTTTTCCGAACCCCGATCGTTCAAGCAGACCGTTATATGACCGGGGACAAACAGGACTCGGAAATTTACTTGCAGTGCCTATACAGCCGCGTGTCGCGGCGGTACGCTCAGGGTTCGCGACTTTCCACGTTCCAGGGGTGCCCAACACCCCGATTCTCACAGTCTGAGGAGTGACCATGAAGTTTCTGAAGCTCGCACCAATCGCGCTTTGCGCGGCAGTGCTGCTGTTCTCGTCCAGCGCGGTTCTGGCCAAGAAGAGCCCAAAAGCGGAGAACGATTACCCCAATGCCACGCGCTCGGAGCCGAAGGCGGAAATGTCGTCTCGCGAGCAACGCGACCTCTCGAAGGCCGCGGATCTCGTCAACGATGGCAAAGACGATGAAGCGTTGCCGTTGATCCAGAAGGCCTTGGAAAATGAAAAGATCGGACCCTACGCGAATGCGTTCGCGCAACAGCTGCTCGGTCGTGTGTACTGGGATCAAGAAAAAGAAGAGGAGGCACTCGCCGCCACAGCCAAAGCCGTTGATCTGGACGCATTGCCGAACAACGCGCATTTTGCATTAATGTATCAGCTCGCACAGATGCAGGTACAAATCGAAAAATACGCCGAAGCACTGAAAACGCTGGATCGTTTCAAGAAGGAAACCGGTAGCGAAACCGCCGACCAGATTGCGCTACTCGGCAACATCTACTACCGCCTCGACAAGTTCCAGGAGGCTGCGGACACGATGAAACGCGCCATTGCCGCAAGCGACGAGGCCAAGGAAAGCTGGAGCCAGGTCCTTATGGCCAGTCTTTTCGAACTCGATCAGTACGGCGAAGCAGCCAAGGTGCTTCAGGCTCAGTTGGCGAAAAAGCCCGACGACGTCAAATTGATCACCCAGCTCGCCAAGGTCTACATCAACGATGACAAGTATCCACAAGCCATCGAGGTATTGAGCAAGGCGAAGGAAAAAGGATTGATTACCAGCTCGGACGATTACATCCAGCTCGCCAAGTTGTATGCCAACGCCGAAAAGCCGAAAGAGGCGGCAACCACGCTGAAGGAAGGCATGGACAAGGGCGTCGTCGCATCGGACTACGAAAATACCAAATTGCTCGGAGACGTTTGCAGTCAGGCCGAAGACGACCCATGCGCCATAGATGCGTACAAGAAAGCCTCCGCCCAATCCAAGGACGGTAACGCCGACTATCAGCTGGGCTACCTGCTGTTTTACGCCGATCGTGGAGCTGAAGCGAAAACCGCGCTCGAAAGCGCCTTGAGCAAGGGTGGGCTGCGCCAGGAGGGTGAGGCCTACATCCTGCTCGGCGACGTTGACAGCTACGCCAGCGACGACAAGGGCGCGCTGGCCGCTTGGCAGAAAGCAGAAAGCTTCCCGAGTACCAAGACGATGGCGGAGCAGCGGATCAAAGCGACCCGCTCCGGCGTCAAGCTCAAACACACGAGCCGAAAAAAATGAGTCCTGCGACCTTTGGCGCCGTTGAGCCGTCGAATACTCAGGCGCCATTCATGAGCATCGACCCTTGTCGGAACACGCATGGGTGTTGTACCGTGCTGGGCTACGCTTTGCGGGACTGGCAGCAGCCAAGTCCGCGGGGAACCTGGCGGATCGCACACAAGAACAACAACTGTTTGGTCAACACCGATGGCTGACGTCTACCAACCTCAAAGCGAATCCTTCAACTGGCGCCGCGTCTCGGCCTTGGCCGGCGCGCTCACAGTCCATGTGTTCGCTCTTGCCTTGCTCGCGACGCCGGCGGCACCACCGGAAACACCTCAAAAGAAGGTGGATAACAAGGTAACGGTCGAGTTCATCGAACCGCCACCGCCACCACCGCCACCGCCACCGCCGCCACCGGAGCCGCCGAAGAAGCCGCCGCCGAAGGTGATTGAAAAGATCAAACCGCCGCCGCTGCCGCCACCGGAGCCGCCACCGCCGGTCATCGTCGAGGAAGCCTCGCCGATGGCGGTTGCAGCGCCACCGCCAGCACCGCCAGCACCACCGGCACCTCCCTCGGATATCGCGCCGAGCGAAAATATCAGTTACCGTAGGTTGCGACCACCGAAGTACCCGCCACAGGCTGTACGCCAGCGGATGCAAGGCAAGGTCATTCTCAAGGTTCTGGTTGGCCTGGATGGCAAACCCGAGGAAATCACAGTAGAGAAAACCAGTGGCTATCGCGTACTTGATCAGGCAGCCATCGCAGCAGTGAAGACATGGATATTCAATGCCGGACTGAAGAACGGAAGCGCGAGTCGCGGTTACGCTTTGGTACCCATCGAGTTCAACCTCAACCAGTAGCAATCATCTAAGGTAGCGCCA
>JBBQTY010000016.1:0-33267 GCA_038234445.1 Lysobacterales bacterium | reverse complement strand
ATCAGCCGCGACGGCGTGAGCGGAACTCATCGAGGTTTGTGTCGACCGCATCAAGCAGCGGTTCGATGGCTTCATTGGCTTTTTCGGTCGCGTTCAAGGTGCTGAAGTTGACCTGCTCCATGCCGCTGCTCCAGAGCGTGCTGCCGTCGGAAACGCGGTAGGCCTTGACGCCCAACTGCACGGTGTAAAGGGTCGAACTCTGGCCGTAATACTGCAGTTCTTGCGAACCGACCGGCTTGGCCTGAACGAAGACGACGGCATCGGCACGTCCGCGCAGCGAACCCATATTCGGTTTGCCGCCCGATGCTTCGCCCGCTTCAATGACGCGGAAGCCGCGACGTTGCAGCAAGCTGACGATCGCATCACGCGCGGGTTCGGTGATGACGTCATCACCGCCGACGACGACGGCAATGGTCGGCACATGCGGTTTGACGGGCGTCGTCACAACCGGCTTGTTGACCATCGCGACCTCAGTGGCATCCTCCGTTCGTGGTGCAGGAACGTTGGCTTGTGCATCTTCGCCCGCGCGTGCAGCTGGGAGGTTCTGCAAGGCATCGACATCGGCCTGGGATGCGCGCGGGCCCGGACCATCCGCAGCGCCGTTTTGGGCGACTGCATCGGTTGCCGGCACACTGGCGTTGGTCGAATCCGTAACTGTCCCGTTACTGTTGTTCGACGGCGGATTCTGCGTCGTGCTGTTGTTCGAATTCTGTACTGTCGTGGTCGTCTGCACAGGGTTGATCGTGCTGGCGACTGGATCGCTGGTCGAGTTCTGCGTGGTTTGCGCGACCGTGTTGTTGCCGAGATTGCTCAGCCCCGGAATCTTGTCGCGGAAGGCCCAGGCGCCACCAACCAGTCCGAGCACCAAAATGGCAGCGATGGCGATAGGCAGTGCCGAATTACCGCGCTTGCCGCCCGCATCGCTCGGGCGATCGAGTACCGACTGGCGCTCGAATGCCGCTTGATTCGCGGCAGCAGCCGGACTCGCCGAATAGGCCGGCGGAATCGGTTGTGCCGACGGGGTGATGCGCGTGTTCGCAACATTGCCCGGAATCGACGCCGGCGCACTGGCTAGCGGTCGTTGACCCGACACGGGTGTTCTCTGACCAATCATCGTGGCCGCGGCTGCCGATACCTTCGGAAAGATCGTGATCGGACCGCTCTTGGCAACCAGCGGATGCTCGAGCAGATCTTCGGCCAGCTCATGGCAGCTCTGATAGCGATCGGCGGGCTCTTTGGCGATCATCTTCGAGAGGATCCAGGCGATCTTTTCGTCAACTTCACTGTTGATCTGGCGCACGTCCGGAATTTCCGCACGGACGACTTCGAGCATGAGGCCGAGTGGCGATTCGTCGGTGAACGGCATCTTTCCCGCGAGCATCTCGAAGAGCACGATGCCGAGCGAAAAGATATCCGAGCGCTGATCGACCTTGTGGCCAAGGCAGACTTCCGGCGACAGATAACCCGGCGTGCCGACAAACTCGCCGGTCGAGGTCAACTTGTTCGACAGATCCTGGTTCGACAAGGCAATGCCGAAATCGGCGATCTTGATCGAGCCACGACTCGAAACCATGAGGTTGCCGGGCTTGATATCGCGATGGATAACGCCCTTGTCGTGCGCTGTGGCGAGGCCCATCGCGGTCTGATAGATGATCTTGGCGGCCGGACCGACCGCGACCTTGTGCTCGCGCTTGAGCAAGGTGCCGAGGGATTCACCTTCGACAAACTCCATCACGAAGAACGGCTGACCCTCGTCTTCGCCAATGTAGTAAATCTGGATAATGTGCGGGTCGTTGAGCGCGGCCATGCTGCGTGCTTCGCGCAGGAAGCGCTCCTTGACGCCCTCGTCATGGGCGAGTGAATCGGCCAGGACCTTGATGGCGACATAGCGGTTGAGCGAGGACTCGTGTCCCTTGTAGACCACGCCCATGCCTCCACGACCCAACTCGGCAACGATGTCGTAGTGTCCCAATCGCGTTTTCATGCTGTCTCCGCGGCGCCAGGCGCCAGTTGTAGTTCCGTGGAACCGAATGCTAGCACCGCGAAAGCGAGGATTTGTCCAATCCATCGCATCGGTTTGCGGGCGGTGTGCACACTCCTAGTGTGAACCACTTCACATTCAGGCGGAACTCCCCCGGAAAACGACCTGCATACGCCCATTTGCTGGTTCGCGGCGGTCAGCCCAGGATGCCGTCGATCTCGACGCGCAGATCGCTGCGGCAGATATCGCTGACCAGGATGATCATGTTTCCGAGGCCAGGCAGGCGCTCGCGCAGGTGGCTTTCGACGGCTGCCGCTTCGGCGGGGTCGCGCAGGTAGATCTTGAGCAAGCTTGCCGCAATACCGCGTGACGCGATGTCGGGCCCCGCCGCGGTCAGCAGGCTGTCAAGGTTGCGCAAAGTTTCATCAAGCTGGGCAATCGTGTCGCCGACATGCTGGGATTGGTGCCCTAGTACCGCGGCGGTGCCCGAGACGAGCAGCTGACCCGCCGCCGTGCGTGTCGCGCGGGCAAAGGTTGGCGCGACCGGGCCGTACTGGCGGGGGTAGGACCACGCACTGATTTGGCGAGGATTTTCAATGGCGACACCGGCTTGGCGTGCTGCCAGTCCATACACTTGAAGTACGCGTCGACCGTCTCGGCAACCGATCGCCGTAGCCGCCGAGTAACCATTGCGAGCAGATAGCGTGAGCCCGCGCGCGCGGCCTGAACAAAAAAGGCGATAGCGTTCTTCATCGCCTTCGCCCTCGTTGATCGCGTCCAGATAGTTCCACAAGCGCAGGATATGACCGCTTTGGCCATCGGCGAAGCGGTGGTTGGCGATCAGATTGCAAATGGCGGCATAGGCAGACTCGCCAGCCGCATCGATGTCGCCGGCCTCATCCATTTCGACGGCAAAGAACAGGTAGTCCCCATCGCTGCTCCAGCGCAGCGACTCCGTTCGACCAGTGGCAACCACGCCGGCGCTTTGCCAGATTTCGAAGCGACCGGGTTCGGTCGCTTCCAGGCTGACGCGCAGGTATCGCGGGTCATCACTGCTCGGCGCATCGCTGCCGAAACCAATCAGGGCGAGAACACTGCCTCGGTCGAGCAGCTCTTCGATTTCACCGACGGCGTAGTCAACCTTGAGCGGTGGAAGCGCTGAGATTGCCTTGGCGGATGTCGTTTCAGTCATGCGCACGGTGAGTTCGGATCGTTGCTGTCGCAAGATGGGCGGTCGCGGATGATACACTGAGCGGCCAAAAATCACTGACTCCAGGCTATATCGTGACCGACGTCAAGGACGCTTCACCCCAATCAGCGGCCGAGCAGGAGCTCGCTCAACTCGTCGTCAACAGCCTCAATATCGAGGGTGTTCAGGCAGACAAGATCAATCCGGATGCACCGTTGTTTGGCGAAGGTGATCTCGGCCTCGATTCGATCGACGCGCTGGAATTGTCGCTTGCGGTATCCAAGCACTACGGCTTTCAGTTGCGCTCTGACAATCCCGACAACCGCGAGATTTTCGGCAGCTTGCGCGCTTTGTCGGCGCACATTGAGCAACAACGCACGAGCTGACCGCCACGATGGCGTCGCTCAAGCGGACGCCAACGCGGGTTCCAGCAAGAAGGTGCGGATCGTGCGTTGCGGACCTCGCCAGGCGAGGCTGCCCTGATGATCGACCAACGGCGTGAAGCGTTCGATCTGCCATTCCTCTGACGCACCAGCTTCCTCGGCAATGGTGGACAGCGACTCGGGCGCGCCATCTGCGTCAAGCGTGAATTGCAAGCGATTGAGCCCAAACGACAAGCCGTGGCCGAGCGCTTTCAAGACCGCTTCCTTGCAAGTCCAAAGCAGTATGAAGGCAGTATTCAGTTTGGATTCGTCGAGCAAAGCCAATGCGCTCGATTCCTCTGCGGCGAAGAAGCGATGGGCCAGTTCCAGTGGTGAGTGACGCCGCTGCGGCGATTCGCGTTCGACATCGACGCCGAGTTCGTGATCACGTGAAAATGCGAGCACAATGCAATGGCCGCTGTGGCTCAAGTTGAAATAGGGAAAACCGGCCTCTTCGACATGAGGTTTGCCGTGCTCGCCGTATATGATGGTTGGCGCAATGCCGCCAACGCCGTAGCGTCGCAGCAAATCCAGCAAGGCCTGGCGCGCCCGCGATGCAATCTCGCGAGGCGGTGTCGCCGCATCCACCCGGCACAACCAAAGATGGATTTCACCAGAAGCCAATGTTGGCGACTGGGTGATCGCGAAATCGCTTGCCTGGATCATTGCGGGAATCGCGGTCATGCGGACTTGTGCTCGTTCATTCGGCGACTCAGGCCGGATCCACCGGCGTCGTGCCACCGCTGAAAATGGCGCGCGCCTGATGCCGACGCTGGCCGATATCTCCGAGCCAGCGCCGCAACGACAGCAAACCCGTCGTTGCGTAAATCAGTCGGAACAAATAGACACGCAGCATGACCGGACGGCTGTCGAAAACATCACCCGCGAGCATCGAGATGACGCCCTCTTCGATTCGAAAGGAATTGCGCGGACGTGCAAACAGTCCGCGCATGATCGGAGAATTGAAGCGATAGATGAACCAGGTGAACACGCCCACGCCGCGACGCACTCGACGGGCGAGTTTCTTTTGCAGTGCCGCCTCGCATGCGGGCTCACGCAGCGCGCGATCGACAACCTCGGCCGCACGGGTGCCGCCATGCATGGCCAGGTAGACGCCGGAGGAAAACACCGGATCGACAAAGGCCCAGGCATCACCGACCATGATCCAGCCGGGTCCGGCCATTCGTGAACAGGTATACGAGTAGTTTCCGGTGACACGCACTTCGCCAGTCATCGTTGCACGGTTCATGCGTCCCCAGGCTTCAGGCATCTGCTTGAGCGTCTCCATGAGAAAAGCGGCACTGTCACCTTTGCGCTGCTTCAGGTACTCGGGCCAACACACGCAGCCGACGCTCATGACGCCGTCACGCAATGGGATCATCCAGCACCAGCCGTGAGCAAAGTTGTAGATGCTGATGTTGCCGGCATCCTCGCCGGGTCGACGTTCGACATCGTGGAAGTGGGCAAAGATCGCTGCACTCTGATGCTTGGCGTTCTTGCGCTTGAGTTTGAGCGTGTTGCCGAGAAACGTATCGCGACCGCTGGCATCGATGAGATAGCGCGCGCGGATCGCGATTTCATTGTCGTAGGCGTCGCGTGCCGTTGCGCGAACCGATCCGATCCCGGAGACATCGGTCGAAATCACCTTGACCTGCTCGCGTGCATCGACGCCGCTTTCGCGTGCGTGCGCGAACAGCATGTGATCGAACTCCTCGCGCTTGACCTGCCAGGCGTGCGGCGGTGATGTGCCGAGCGATCGACGGAAATGAAAAGTCTGGTACTTGCCATCTTCGGCTGGAAAATCGGCACCGAGCTTGAGCACGCCAAGGTCGCGAACTTTTTCCAGCACGCCGAGCTGATCGAAGATCGGCAGATTGCACGGCAACAGTGATTCCCCGATGTGGAATCGCGGGTGCTGGTCCTTTTCCAGCAAGAGCACCTTCCATCCGTTGCGCGCAAGCATGGTGGCTGCGGAGGATCCACCCGGTCCGCCACCGATTACCAATACGTCGCAATCAACCTCTGCATGCATGAGTGCTTCCATCGTTGTAGGTGCAGCAAGCGACAAACCTGGCGAAACCGGCGCCTTGCGGCCCCCTTGAAGATCTCGGTCCACGGCCAGGACATTGACGCCATGGTACATTTCCGCCCTGTTCCCCGGGCGATCGCCTGTCTCACGTGCGCATGATCCGTCCGGAAAAAAGCCATTACAGCCCTGAACAGGCGACCTCATCGCGGCGACGTGCCAGCGTGATCGGCATGGTCGTCGTGTACGCCATCCTCGTGTTCATCGCTTGGCTCACCGCCAGCGACGCGCTTTCAGCGATTTGCGTGGTCCTTCTGGTAAGCGGCGTACTTGCTTCCGCTCTACGGCGGAAATCACGTGGCGCGTGGGTTGCCTGGCTCGTGATTGTCGGCGGCGTGGTTGTATTGACGTTCAGCGGCCACGGCCGCACCGCGCTCGACCTGGTTCCGTTGGCCGTCAACCTCGGACTTGCGTTCCTGTTCGGGATCTCGTTAAGCAAAGGTCACACCCCGCTGATCGCGCGCGCCATCATCGCGATCGAAGGGGCGGAGCGCCTCGCCCTTCCGCGCGTGGAGGGCTACGCGCGCCTGCTCACGCTCGCATGGACCCTGGTATTTGCGACCCAGGCAGTTCTTTTTGTCTTGCTGATGAGCTGGTGGTTGCCGCGACTCGCGATCGATTCGTCTGCACGTTATTGGGCCATGACCTGGCTGCATGTAGGTGGCTATTTGTTGCCCGCCGCCTTCATGATCGTCGAGTATGTTTTCCGGCGCTGGTACCTTCGGCACATCCCGCACGTGCCGCTGCGCCAGTTCTTGCAGCAGCTCGTTCGCAACTGGCCGCAACTCCTGCGCGATTCTGAACTGCGCGTACCTCGGACACCCTGATTGATGACTGAACCCGATCACGAGTGGAGCGAATCGCTCTGCATCCCCGCATCACATCCGTCCTTGACGGGGCATTTTCCAGGTGAGCCCGTTGTGGCAGGCGTGATCGTGCTCGATCGCCTTGCGGCATCGCTTGAACGTTGCGGCTACGGGACGCTGCAGCGGATTTCTTCAGTCAAATTTCGCGCGCCGTTGTTGCCTGATGAAATCGCCGAGCTGCACGTCGCGGTGAGCGCAAAGCAGGTTCGGTTTCGCGTCAGTCGGGATGGTGAGTTGCTGGCCAGCGGCGACGCGGAGCTCGCATGAGCGATCACTGGAGCGAGCATCGCGAGGGCGGCGGACGCTTCGCGATCTGGCTGATCCGCACGATTGGCCTGACCTTCGGCCGCGCCTGTGCGCGTCTGCTGTTATATCCAATAACGTTATACTTTTTTCTTAGGCGACCCATCGAGCGCCGTGCTTCGTATGCGTATCTCAAACGCGTTCTCGGCAGACCGGCGACGGCGTGGATGGTCATGCGCCATATTCACTATTTTGCCGCGACGATCCTTGATCGCATCTATCTGCTCACTGAAAACCTGCGCCGATTCGATATCAAAGTGCAAGGACTCGACGAACTGCACGCACAGATGCGCCCGGATCGCGGCATGCTCCTGCTCGGTGCCCATGTCGGCAGTTTCGAAGCGCTGCGTGTGATGTCGCTGCAGCGACCGGACGTCACGGTACGCGTGGTTTTGAATACAAAACAGACGCCGGCGATGACCGAACTGCTGCATGCACTCAATCCGGCCATTGCCAGGAATGTGATCGATGCCTCGCGACCCGGCCATGAAGTGGTCTTCGCCTTGCACGATGCGATGCAGGCCGGGGATCTGGCGACCTTGCTCGGTGATCGCGCGCGGCCGAATGAGGCGACCGTCGAAGTGGAATTTCTCGGTTCGCCGGCCAAGTTTCCGGTAGCCCCGTTTTTGATTGCGAGCATGCTCAAGGTGCCGATCGTGTTATGCCTCGGCCTCTATCGTGGTGGGCGAGGCTACGATCTGATTTTCGAGACGCTTTCTGAACAACTCGACCTGCCGCGGCGAGGCAGGGAGGCGGAACTGCGTGCATTCGTGCAACGCTATGCCGCGCGGCTGGAGCACCATGTCCGCGCCCATCCCTACAACTGGTTCAATTTCTATGACTTCTGGAACCTGGAAACTGCACACGGCGAGCAAGCTTCTGTGCCTGATCCTGCCATGCCTGGCGAACGCGGCTGAACTCGATCCGCTGGCCTTGGTCAGTGGGCTGAAGCGTGATCTGCCCGCGCGCACGACCTATGTCGAAGTGCGTTTCTCGCATATGTACGATCGTGCCCTCGTTGCCTATGGCGCACTGGAGTATCTCGGCCCTGGCAAGCTCGGCAAGCGCGTCGACAAACCTTACGAGGAAACCACGACGATCGCCGACGGCCAGGTCACGGTGCAGCGTGGATCACGCAAGCCGCGCAAGATTTCGCTCGATCGCGTGCCCGAGCTGGAAGGGTTTTTGCGCGGCTTCAGCGCGCTGCTCGGTGGCGACGCGGCGGCGCTTGCGCGCGATTTCGATCTGGTCGGCAATGGCGACAGGGATCACTGGCAACTGCGCCTGTCGCCGAAGGACAAACGTCTGAAAAAACACATCGCCGCGTTGCGAGTCGATGGTGCGGCGGACAAGGCGCGTTGCTTCAGCATCATCGATGCCGATGACGATGTCAGCATCCTCATGGTCGAACAACTCGCCACGGCAGCGCTACCTGATCCGTTGACGCAAAAAAATGTCGAGCAAACTTGTCAGAGCGGAGTCGCCAAACTGTGAGTCCCCGTGTGCGCCGCTTCACCCTGCTGATCGGCTGGGTGATCGCGCTGGTCGCGGTTGCCGCATATACGTTTCATACGTTGAAGATCAGCACCGATCTCCGCAGCTTCATGCCGCCCGCGCAGACCGCCGATCAAAAATTGCTCATGGAGCAGATCGGTGAAGGTCCAGGCTCGCGGTTGCTCTTGCTCGCGATCAGCGGTGATGACGATGAGCGCCTCGCCGAACTGAGTCGCGCGTTCAGCACGGCCTTGCGCAAGGAAAGCCAGTTCAGCCAGGTGGTCAATGGCGAATTTGATGCCGGGCTGCTTGATGACGCGCTGCTTCCGTATCGCTATTTGCTGAGTTCGAGTTTTGATGACGAGCCGCTCGATCAAGCCGTTCTCGCCGATGAACTGAGTCAGCGTGTCGAGGATCTCGGTTCGCCCGCGGCGACCTTGCTCAAGCCGTTGCTGCCGCGCGATCCAACGCTTGAAATCATGAAGCTCGCTGAACAATGGTCGCCGCCAAAGCAGCCTATCGTGCGCGATGGCGTCTGGTTCTCGCCGGATGGCGAAGCCTTGCTGCTCGTGCAGACCAAGGCGGCAGGCTTCGATCCAGCCGGACAGGGTCTGGCGGTCAGCGCAATCCAGTCGGCGTTCGATTCGGTCAAGGGCAAGGACGATTCCGCCCAACTCATCATCAGCGGGCCGGGCTATTTCACGGTGATGATCAATGCCAGCACGCGTGGCGAATCGGAATGGCTCGGACGCATCAGCACGGTCGGTTTCATCATCTTGTTGCTGCTTGCCTACCGTAGCGTTGCCGTACTTGGATTGGCCGCATTGCCGATTGCTTCCGGCGCGCTTGCCGGTGTCGCCGCGATCGCGCTGGTCTTCACCGAGATGCACGGCATCACGCTGGCTTTCGGTTTCACCTTGCTCGGGGTCGCCCAGGAATATCCGATCCGACTGCTCAGCCATCGACGCGCCGGTGAGACCGCGCTCGAAAGCATTCGCGGACTGTGGCCGCTGCTGCTGACCGCAATCGCCTCGGCCTGCATCGCCTATCTCGCGTTCTTTGCTTCGGGTGTAACGGGCTTGATGCAACTCGCCGTATTCACGATCAGCGGCTTGCTCGTTGCGGGATTCAGCACACGCTATTTGCTGCCGCGCGTATTGCCGCTGAAATTCCGTGATGCCGCCGAGACACCCGGATTGCAGCAGGCCTGGAACTGGCTCGAAGCGTTGCCGCGCCCGCCTTGGCTGCCTGCCGTGCTGTTGGTGATTGCCGCGATCATGTTGTGGACGGCGTCGACACCGTTCTGGCAGAACGATCTCGCTGCGTTGACACCAGTACCAAAGGAATTGATGCGACGCGAAGGCCGGTTGCATGCTGCACTTGGCGCGCCGGATGTGCGCTATTTGCTGATTGTCGAAGCGAAGGACGCTGAGGGTGTTCTCGAACTGTCCGAGAAAATCACGCCGCGCGTTGCTACGCTCGTCGAGCAGGGCGCCGTCGATGCCGTCGAACTGCCGAGTCGCTATCTGCCAAGTCTTGCTACTCAGCGCGCGCGGCAGGCGCGACTCCCCGATCGAAGCGTGCTTTCAACAATGCTGGAAGAAGCGCAGAAAGAACTGCCGTTCCGCAGGGGATTATTTGTTCCTTTTCTCGACGATGTGGAGAAAGCACGTATGTTGCAACCGTTGACGCCAGCCGCATTCGCGAGTTCGCCAATCGGTGCTCGCATCAGTGCGATGCTGGTTCAGCGTGAAGGCCAATGGCTCGGCCTCGGCACGATCATCGGAATGAAGGATGCGGCCGCATTTGGAGCGCTCTCCATTGAAACGAACGGAGCGGTGCGTTTGCTCGATCTCAAGGGAGCGTCCGAATCACTGGTCGCTTCCTATCGCGAACGCATCCTGCGCGCATTCGGCATCGCGGTCGTGCTGCTCGTGCTAACGGTCTTCATCGCATTCCGCGACGTTCGCCGGGCTTGGCATGTACTTGCACCGATGACCCTCGCGACGATCCTCGTGCTCGCCGTGCTGCGCTTCGGCGGAACTTCTCTGTCGCTGTTTCATCTTGTCGCATTGACCTTGGCGGCAGGACTGGGGCTCCACTACGCGCTCTTTTTCGAACGCACCACACCTGATGCCGCCGAGGCGCGCCGTACCTTGCATGCAACGCTCGTGTGCGTGATCTCGGCACTGCTTGTATTCGCGTTGCTGGCATGGTCATCGTTGCCGGTGCTGCGCGCGATTGGTCTGACCGTCAGCCTTGGCGTCGGCTTTCATTTCTGTCTGTCGATCCTGATGGCACGCAAGGGGCGTCCACACGATGCTGGCTAAAGATGACTGGGCTCATTTGATACCGCACAAGGGCACGATGTGCCTTCTCGACGACGTCGTGTCGTGGACGTCCGATGCGATCCACGCACGTAGCAACTCGCATCGACGCATCGACAATCCTCTGCGCAGCGATGGAGTGCTGCGCGCCGTGCACCTTTGTGAATACGGTGCACAATCGATGGCTGTGCATGGCGCCTTGATTGCTCGCCAATTGGGACTCGCGGTCTCGACCGGTTTTCTGGTTTCGTTGCGTGGTGTCGTTCTTGGCGTTGCGCGCATCGATGATCTGGAAGGTTCGCTCGATGTGCACGGCGCGCGATTGCTCGGTTCGGAAACGAGCTGGCAGTACGCGTTTCGCCTTGAGCATGCGGGCGTGGAGATTGCGACTGGGCGTGCGGCAGTGATGTTGCGTCAGGCGCCGGGAATGGGGAATCGAGAATAGGGAATGGGACGCTGACATTGCGCTAGGACGTATTTATATTTGTTCGTTTCTCCAGAGCCGCTACAGTGCGTGGAATTCCTTCAGTTCCATGGCTCAGATCAACCACCGCTCGTCGCCCCTGCGGAGGCAGGGGCCCAGTGACTTTGCTTTTGAGATTTGGCTTTGAGAGCACGCGCCTTCGTCGCGTGCTTTAGATGCGCAAATTTAAGAACAAAGGCGCTGGGCTCATGCCTGACCAGCCATCCGGCTGTTGAAAACCGCAGGGGCGACGGTAAGTTGGGAGGGAGTGGAAACCGGCCAAGGATGTCGAGGGAAGGTTAGACAAAGGTTATTAGTTTACAAAAAATCAGAGCCTGCCTCGACAAGGCGGAGCCCATCCTCGGTGGCAGGGCGACATTGTCACATTCGCGAGATCCGAGCCCCGGCGATCCGTACGGATCGACAGGGCCCATCAAGAAACCATCAGCGATCAGCGAATCACCTTGCCATCAGCATCCATCACCTTCACCGGTCCAAGCTTCAACGCGCGGATCGGTTTCTCGATTTTCTTGAGATCGCCAACGATGACCCATGTCAGCGCATCGGGCTTGATCACTTCGCGGGCGGCGGCTTCGATGTCGGTTCTCTTCTGGTCCTGCATGCGTGCCTTGAGGGTCTGCACGTAGTTGTCGGGGCGAGCGTAGAGCGCGTTGCCCGCGAGCACGCCGAGGACCGAGCCGGTAGTTTCAAAACTACCGGGCAGGGCGCGGATGCGCTTGGCCTTGATCTTGTCGATTTCGGCATCGGTGATTGGTTGATCGCCGACGATCGCGCGGGCTTCCTTCAGTACTTCCGCCGCGGACTCCGCGGTCTTGTCGGTTTGTACGGATACGTAGGTCATGAACGGGCGTTGGCCGATCGCGTCCTGCAGAAAACTCGACGCGCCATAGGCCCAACGTTTGTCTTCGCGCAGATTCATGTTGAGGCGTGAGGTGAAGGTGCCGCCAAAGGCTCCATTCATGGTCTGGATCTCGATGTTGTTCGCGGCCTTGGTCGACGGTGCCAATGATCCGGTCAAGATCAGGGTCTGTGGCGAATCGGGACGGTCGACGAGGAAAACCCGCGGCTTCTTCTGCGAATCGACCGTGCCGATCGCCTTGGTTGGCACCGGCGTTTCGGCGGCTTGCCAATCGCCGAAGACCTTGTCGAGTTCGCCGGTGATTTCGGCGAGTGTGGTGTCGCCGGCGATCAGCACCTTGAGGTTGTCGGGACGGATGAAATCGCGATGGAAGTTGCGCAGATCTTTCACAGTCAGTGATTTGATCGAGGCTTCAGTGCCGCTTCCGGTAAACGGAATGCCATAGGAGTGCTTGTCGCCGTAAAGCAGGGGAGGCAGGGTGCGCAAGGCGATCGCGGTTGGCTGGGTTTTTTCCTGGGCGATGTCGGCCAGCCATTGGCCGCGGATGCGTCCGATGTCGGCTTCACGAAACGCCGGATTGCGCACAATGTCGGCGAACAGGGCGAGCGAGGGTTCGAGTGTCGAGCCGAGTGCGTTGAGGCTGACGGACGATGAGTCGAGGCCTGATCCCGCGCCGATGTGCGCGCCAAGCAATTCGCTGCGGCGGGCGATCTCGACCGAATCGAGATTCAGCGTGCCTTCGTCAAGCAGGGCCATCGCGAACGATGACGTGCCGAGTTTGCGGCCCTGATCACTGGCGAACCCGGCATCGAACTGGAACTGCATCTCAACAACCGGAATCGTGTGGCGTTCGGCGAGCACGATCTCGATGCCGTTCTTGAGCATGCCGCGTTGGATTTTCGGGAAGCTCAGATCAGGAAAATCGCTGACCTTCGGCACGCCCTTGCTACGATCGAGATCGGATTTGCTGATGCTGAAATCGCCCTTGGCCGGCAGCACCGGCGCGGGCTTGCCTTCAGCACTTGGCAACCCCTTCGGCGCGGTTTCGTCGAGGGCTGTTCCTTCGGCTGCGGGTGACACGGTCAGCGTGTAATCGCCTTTGCCGAGCCAGCGATTTGCGGCGGCCTTGACCGAGTCGGAAGTGGCCTGCTGAATGCGCTCAAGATCAAGCTTGTACGCACCCGGATCACCGCGATAGACCTGTGATTCGGCGAGCACGGTGGCCTTGCCGCCGAAACCGCCGACTTTCTCCAGACCACGAATGAAGCCTGAGCGGCTCGACATGCGCGAACGTTCGAGCTCTTCATCGGTTGGGCCATCCTTGAGGAAGGTCGCCCACTCTTCGGCGATGGCGTTCTCGACGGCGGCCGGATCGATACCTTGCTTGACGTCGGCGGTCAGCACGAACTGACTGGCCAATGCGAATGGCTGCACTTCGACCTCGACGCTGTCGACGAGCTTGTCCTTGTAAACCAGGCGCTGGTAGAGGCGTGAAGTCTTGCCGCCGCCGAGCGCATTGGCAGCGAGTTCAAGCAAGGGTTCATCGGCATGGCCGAGTTCGGCGACATTCCACTCGCGGATGAGGCGCGTCTGCGCGACGTGATCCTTCTGCTGGCCACGCGTCGATGTGCTGCGCGGTGCTGCCCAAGGTTGCTGGCGAGGCACGGGCGGACCGGCCGGGATGTCGCCGAAATAGGTCATGATCTTTTCGCGAGCGATCGCTGGCGTGATGTCGCCGGCCAGCACGATGGTTGTATTGGCGGCGCCATAGTAGTCGTTGAACCACTGTTTCACATCGGCCAGCGAAGCGGCGTCGAGATCGGCCATCGAGCCAATCGTGTCGTGCTGGTAAGGGTGATTGGCCGGGAATGCATTGGCGAGAATGTTCTCGTCGGTGCGGCCATACGGGCGGTTTTCGCCCTGACGTTTTTCATTTTGCACAACGCCGCGTTGAGTATCGAGTTCCTTCTGGCCAATCGCGCCAAGCAGATGACCCATGCGATCGGATTCCATCCACAGCGCCATGTCGAGCGCGGTCGTCGGTACGGTTTCGAAATAGTTGGTGCGATCAAACCAGGTGGTGCCATTCATATCGGTCGCGCCGACTTGCTCGAAGGGTTCGAAATAGGTGCCCTTGCGATTTTCCGAGCCTGAAAACATCAGGTGTTCGAACAGATGCGCGAAGCCGGTCTTGCCGGTCGGTTCATCGGCTGAGCCGACGTGATACCAGATGCTAACTGCGACCACCGGAGCCTTGTGATCTTCGTGGACGACGGCGGTCAAACCATTCGGCAAGGTAAATCGCGTGAACGGAATATCGACGCTGTCGCTGGCGGCGAAGGCCGAGCCGGTCAATCCGAGTGACAGCAACGTGGTGAGCGCGAGCTTGCGCATGTGGAGTCCTTCTTGCATCTGGCGGAACCGGAGAGGCTACGACGTCGCGGGGCGGCGAGGCAACGGCCGATGGTCATGAAGCGGGGTAGACTGATCGTCACGGCAAAAAGTTCGTCATTTGCATCGATCAGGAGAATTTCATGGCCCACTATCTTGTCACCGGCGCCAATCGCGGCCTTGGCCTGGAGTTTGTCCGGCAGCTGCTCGCCCGCGATGAGCGCGTCATCGCCGCCTGTCGACATACCGCGCGAGCCTCGGAATTGAATCGGCTCAGCGGGCAGTTTCCCGGGCATCTCAAGGTGCTTCCACTCGATGTCGCCGAACCACGTTCGATTGCCGAACTGGTTCGTGAAGTCGAGATGCTGGATCTGCGCATTGATGTGTTGATCAACAACGCCGGCACGTTGACCTCGGGTGAATTGTTTGGTGAAGTCGAAGCCAAGTCGCTATCTCAGGCATTTGCAACGAATGCACAAGGTCCGTTTCTGCTGACCCAGGCACTTGCGCCGCGCTTGACTGACAACGCGAAGGTGATTGCGATCAGCTCCGGACTCGGTTCGATCGAGCGCGCCACGCGCTTCAGTACGCCGAGCTACAACATCAGCAAGGCGGCATTGAATATGGCAATACGCATGCTCGGACACGCGCTCGCCGATCGTGAAATCGGGGTACTCGCGCTGAGTCCTGGCTGGGTCAAGACCGATATGGGCGGTGAAGGCGCGGATCTTGAAATCGAACAATCGGTGTCGAACATGCTCAAGGTCATCGATGCTTTACGCTTTGATGCCAAGGCAATCGGTCAGTTTCTTGGCAATACCGGCGATTCGGTTCCTTGGTAGTTGCGGTTAGCATTTTCGTGCAATCGAGGTTCATCTGGTGAGCGTAGGCTCTGCATTCGCATACCCGTTGCGAAGTTCTCAACGACCTCAAGCAAAGGAGAAACCGGATGGCAATCGTACGCAAAGGTGAAGCAGAGTGGAAAGGTGGCGTGCCGGAAGGCGGCGGTAGCGTCTCGGTGCAGAGCGGCGCTTTCAAAGGGAGCTACGGATTCAAGTCGCGCATGGAAGACGGGCCGGGAACCAATCCTGAGGAGTTGATCGGTGCGGCACACGCGGCGTGTTACTCGATGGCGCTTTCACTCGCCCTCACGCAAGCCGGTCATGTGCCGACAAGAGTGCATACCACCTCGAAAGTACATCTGGAAAAACGTGATGGCGGTTACATGATCCCGTTGATCGAGCTCGTGACTGAGGGCCATGCGCCCGGCATCAGTGACGATGAATTCCAGAAACTTGCCACGGCGACCAAGACCGGCTGTCCGGTATCGAAAGCTCTCGCGGCAGTCGAGATGACGCTGTCGGCGAAACTCCTCTAGCGCATTTCGATATTCCGCCGCATCCTGCGTTTAAACCCGGATGATTCCAACCTGAAGTCGAACCAACGCTGCACACAAACGGCCGCTATGCATTGACTTCAGTGCGCCTTTTCCGCCGCACGCTGTGGCAACAGCGCAACCAGCGCCACGATCAGCAGGAGAATCGCCGCCGATGCCGCGTACCGGCTCAGAGCGAAGCCGCCGTCGGCGACAGGCTTGTCGAGCAAATCGCCAACGACCGCACCGAGTGGTCGGGTCATGATGAACGCCGCCCAGAACAGCGCGGTATGCGATACCTTGCTCCAGCGATACAAAGCGGCAATCACGATGAGGAGTGCACCGAAAACGATCGCGGCACCATCGAATCCAAGGCTCATTGAATCGGCTGTCCAGTCGCCAAGCGCGGTGCCGAGGGTCTGCGAAAACAGGATGGTCAGCCAGTAGAAAACTTCGGATTTCGCTGACGAGATCGAAGCGACGGCAATGGTACCAACCTGGCGATACCACACTGCCAGCGTCGCCAGCAGCAGGAACGCAAGGAGGATGCTTCCGCCCGCATAACCAATGCCAAGCGAACGCGTCGAGAAATCCGCCAACGTCGTTCCGACCGTTGTCGTCGCGATGATCGTCAGCCAGTAAAGCCATGGGCGAAATTGCCGTGCCCAAATCTGCGCCACGACGGCAAGCGCAAATGCGACCGAGAAAATCGCAGTGCCGACCAGGTAGCCGAGGTCCATCGACATCGACACCGCATCCCCGCCAGTCTCACCCAGCGTGGTCGCGAGGATCTTGATGATCCAGAAGCCCAGGGTTACCGCAGGAACCTTGACGGCCAACGACTGCTTCAGATCTTCCATGCGTATTCCTCAAACAAGTGCTCTGACGCCGGCAAGTGAATCACTTTCATGTCTCCAAGGATAAGGCCGTCACGGTTGGATCGATCGGATGCTTGCGCTGACGCGACTCGATCAAATCGATTTGACGGGCTTAAACTGCAGTCGAACGGAGGTATTGTGGATCGTCGCGATTCCAACGACCAGCAATCGAGGAGCTCCGCATGAAAATTTACTGGATCAAGGCACAGGCGCCTCGAAGGGTTCTCGCACTCGTCAAACATCTGGGTATCAAGGCAGAACTGATCTGGCTCGATGCCAAGGCCGGCGCGTTGCGTTCGCCCGAGTACACAGCGCTCAACCCGAATCGCAAGGCGCCGACCCTGGTCGATGGCGATACGGTTCTATGGGAATCCGCCGCGATCATGGCCTGGCTTTGCGTGCGCCAGGATTCCGACATGTGGCCGGCAGGCAATCCTGCCGAGCAGGTTGAGGTGCTGCGCTGGCTTTCCTGGGCCGACAGTCACTGGTCGGAAGTCGTCGCGCCGTTCTACTTCGAGCATGTCGTCAAGGCGACGTTCGAAATAGGCCCGCCTGATCTTGAATCGCTGAAAGACAAAGTCAGCGGATTGAACCGATTTGCACGTGTGCTGGACGCGCATCTCGAAGGCCGAGACCATGTTGCATGCGGACGACTGACGATCGCCGATTTCCAGCTTGCCTCGATGGCGCGCTACTGGCGCGAAGCCGAGATGCCATTCGAGGCGTTTCCGAATATTGTGCGCTGGCTCGATGGCCTGGAGCGCATTCCTGCGTGGGCGGATCCGTGGCCAAAGGCCAACGACTGAATGCATCTTGCGCACTACCGTGCAGTTCTTATGGCAGGAAGTCCTGCGCATGAATACGACTAGCGTATCGTGGATAATCGTTCAAATCCGCTCCGGATTTTGAGACGACTCCGTCCTGTAACAATGGAGAACGCGGCATGCGAAACCTCAAGCTGTCTCTTCTGATTTTTCTTGGACTCCTGCTCACCGGATGCGGAATTGAAGTGCCGCCCGCGAAATCGGCCTACGTCGGGCAGTGGGAGTCGGATGGCATGACCTTGCTGATCACTCAGGATGGAAGCGTTTCCTACAAACGCCTCAAGGAAGGCGCTTCAACCAAGATCAATGCGCCGTTGAAAGCGTTCCATGACGATGATTTCGATGTCGGCATCGGGCCGATGACAACGACGTTCAAGGTGTCTTCGCCACCGCGCGAGGTTGATGGTTTGTGGAAGATGACCGTCGATGGCGTCGAGCTGACGCGCGTCATTCGTCATTGAGAGCGACCGACACGGGCGCCTGCAATCCGCATCATGGTTGCGGTCGCTTAGCCAAGCCAATCGGGCATGTCGTTCGTCCAGCTGGGCGCAGTGGTATGTATCGCTTTGCTGCCGCGTTGGCATGATTGGCAGTTGTTCACTGTAGTGCCCACGCGCGGTTAGAATCCCTGATGAGCCTCGGCAATCACCGATTGTGGATCAGGATTTGAGATGACCATCGGCAACCCATCATCGGACGCGATGCCTCGCCGTCGCGCCGCGACGCCGTGGATAATCGGAGGCGTCGTCGCGTTCGTCATCGTGCTGGTGATTGCTGGCGCGGGTAGCCTGGTCTGGTTTGCGACGGACGTCTTCCATGATCAGGCAAAGGCCGCGATCCGAGCTGATCACGCGGTTGTCGATGCGGTCGGCAGCATTTCCGACATCCGCTTTGATTTTTCTGCCACGGGCACAGCCGCCGGCGAAGAGGATTTCGCCTATCGAGTCGTAGGCGAACGCGCGAGCGGCCTGCTGGTGGGGCGCTTTGTGACGGTTGATGCCGACACCGAAGACCTTCGCGAGGGCAGTCTGCGCCTCGATGATGGCCGGGTCATCCGTATCGGGTCGGCAATCCGATCGGACTGATTCAACGGGCATCAGACGACGCCGAGCCGAATGGCACTCACTTGAGCCGGTCATCCTCGCGAAGGCGAGAAGCGATTCTCAACAGCCGCATCGTCGGTCATCCAGTGCCTTTGGGAATCCGAAAATTTCAAAGTCACTGGATTCCTGCCTTCGAAGGAATGACGAAAAATGAAGCTTTGTGCATACTCTACTATCAAGAAACGGCCATTCGTTGCCGATCCCATCAACCGATGGATGCTGGCGACTGCAAGGTCAATGAAAACGGCTCGCCGCGCGGCGATGGGGATTTAATCCGATCGACCGGTTTCAGAATGAATTTGATTTCTGAATCGACGATTTTCATTTCGCTTCCAACCAGATCGTCGAAGTGTTGGGGGTCAAGCGCGGCGAGATCAAACACGGAAAACTCCGTAAAATCGACTGCACACATGATAGCTCGTGAAGTCTAAAAGAGCGGTCATTTTGCCATGCGTCAAGCGCAGACAGCCGATGCGATCAGGGATGCCGATGGCGTATGCAATCATTGCTCCTTGAATGGCTTTCGCTGTGGCGCCTCGTCAGGGCTTACCCGGGCAAACAGTTCGCGCACAACCGCGTTGATCGCAGGAACTCGATGGCGCAACCACACATGGCTGGCTTGGGCGGTGGCGCCAAGCGCAGCTTTCGGTTCCATCGCCGTGCGTCCGAAACTCAATTCGCAGCAATCCAGTTCGATGGCGTCATCTATCAGGCACTGCAGCATGCGCAGGTACAACGGTACTTTGGCGTTGACCGCGTAGTTGATGCCGACGTAGTAGCCGAGCGCGCGATCGCCATCCTTGATCGTGGTCATGAAGGCGACGATGGCATCATCGTTCCGGATCAGCGTGCAGCGAAAACGCGCTGTGCCAGCGACGCTGGCAAGTGCTCCGAAATAGCCAACAGGCAACGCTGACAGCCGCGTCGATGCGCGCTGCTCGACTTCGCGATAGAGGGCATTCAATTCCGCATCGTGCAGGGTTGCATCGGCGTTTCGTTCCACGCGATATCCGGCTTCGCTCACTTGCTTGATGATCTTGCGCGCCTTGCTGCGATAGCTCGTGTTGAGATCGGCCAGATAGTCGTCAAAGCTGCGCCAGCCCGGTCGGATCGGCATGGCCATTTCGGCCTCGGTCTGCAAGGGCCGATAGCTGAAATCGCGCAATGAAGTCGCGCTGTCGGAGCGTGTCTGATCCAGATCCTTGATCATCACGTAATCGATCTTGCCATGCAGGCGATCGGCACGACGGATGCGGAACAGCGCTTCGGCGACTGCATGCCAAAGCACGTCGGCGTCCACGTCGGCGGCGAAAGCGAGACCGTGAAATCCGCTCGAAACCAGACTGCCGCAGACCAGCAAGCGTGCCTTGAATGACTCGAGTGCTTTTTTGCGCAGGCGTGAATCCGGCAGGTTCAGCAACTGGTTGCCGGACACCTCCAGCACCTGCGCGGCAAGCGCGACGATGGGCTGATCGCCCTGGTAGACCAGGGCGCAACGCGTCTGCATGCCCTCAGGCGAATACGTTTCGAGCAGGCGGCGATAGGCGCGCGACATGAAGAACGAGGCATTCGCAGTCAATGCATCCCAATGCGCTGGATTGAGGAAATCGACACGATCCGCCAGTACCGAGTGCAAGCCACTGGGCTTCGCGCGGCGCGAGTGGCGCGCGAGTGCGTCCTTGACTTCACCAAAGGCAAACTTCACGGGATTATTGGACATATATATTCCTGAATGCTTCAGCGAGGTTCGTAAGAATGGCGACTCCTATTATGCGACAGTTCCATAACTGAAAATCCAGAGTGAAAGCTGGGATTCAAATGAATTTTCTTGCAACGTCGCGGCGAATCACGAGTCTGCCTAGCGAATCTGCGCCTGCCGAACGACGCACGGCGCAATCGTCAGGCCGGATGAAACCGGCGCGAAGTTGACGCTCAGTTCGAGCCAGTCGCTCAATGGCGAAATGCTCCTCGGGCGCGTTACACGCGGATGATGCCGATCTGAACGCCGACCGATACAGGCCCAACGTCGGAAAGGTCGCTAACGGACGCTTACTCGGCATCGTGATTGGCGGGAGCGTGGCCGCAGGTTGCCAACTTGATCCACTGGGTCGAATCGCGGAAAACAGGGCGTCTGGGCCGGGTGGGCTTGAACCGGGTGGCGAATTCCCGCCCAGGCTTTGCTGCAAGGCCGTATGCGTGCGACCACGGAACACGCTGACCACGCCGGCATCACTAATTCCGCCACCCACGCGAGGCACAGGCAAGATGCGTCGTTCCGGCCAGGCGCGGTCGCGCGAGATGATCGGGCATGCGGCTCTGCGATGAGCGGTCATTTGACCATGGCGCTTTTGCGCGCGGCGCCAGGCGTTTGCGGTGGTCGATCGGTGCTCGCGCGGCAAGGACTCATATACTCGCGGCAGCCGACGTTGTGCGCGAAATGAATCGTCAACAAACGCAGCGGGGCATTCCGTCCCAGCGGATCGGTCGCTATGCTCGCAGTACCATGAATGATCCGAGCGAATGAACAAGGTGCCCGCCGATGATGTCGTCGTGAGTAGGTCGACCACCGTCAGGACAAAAGGGCAACTGTCGTTGCCGAAGCAAACCTATCGCTTTCGTGTGCTCGGTATGGGCTTGGCAACGCTGCCGCTGATGGCCGTCGCACACGAATTGCACTCGTCCTGGATTGTTCTGTCGTGGATGCTGGCGACCTGTTTGGTCTGGCCGCATTTGGCGTATGCGCGTGCCATGCGCAACCGGGATCCATTCCGCACCGAGTTGCACAATTTCGTCATCGATTCGGCGATCGCGGCAAGCTGGATTCCGCTGATGCATTTCAACCTGTTGCCATCGGTCATGCTGCTTGGCGTGACCACGGCCGACAAGGTCAGTACCGGCGTGCGTCGGCTCTGGCTGTATTCGCTGTCGGCGATTGTGTTGAGTTTGTTGGCATTCGGTGTACTGACCGGGTTTTCGTTTGCGCCGCATACGAGTATGCAGGTGATCGCCGCGAGCCTGCCAATCATGGTCATCCACACGCTGGCGGTGAGCCTGAGCAGCTCCCGGCTCGTGCGTCGTGTGCAAAAGCAGAATCAGCAACTGGAGGAGCTGAGCCGTGTCGATGCGCTGACCGGGCTTTCGGGTCGTCGTCACTGGGAGGCGCAAGCGGATTCGATGCGACGCAGGAGCGCAGACTTCGCAGGACTCTCCGTCCTGCTTCTGGATATAGATCACTTCAAGGAGATCAACGATCAACACGGCCATTCGATCGGTGACGACGTGCTGCGTGGACTCGCCGGGCTGCTCCGGCGCCAGTTGCCGAACGAAAGTCATGCTGGTCGCCTTGGCGGCGACGAATTCGCGATTGTGATCCCGTTGCCGATGCATGATGCTGAATTTCTCGCCGAGCAGATCCGCCGAGGAACATCCGAACTCGCATTCCCGGAAGCGCCGGGAATGTCTTGCACGGTCAGCATTGGTGTCGTCGGCGAACCCGATCCCGCGCAGGGCCTGCGCGATTGGATCGAAGCAGCCGACCGCGCCCTGTACCGAGCCAAACGAGGTGGTCGAAACCAGGTAATGTCGGCTGTTGATTGAGTCGATCAGTTGTCGAACACGACGACCTGGCGAATCGCTTCGGCGCGAGCGAGGCGATCGAAACCCGCATTGATTTCATCGAGCTTGAGGCGATGCGACAGCAGTCGATCGATGGGCAAGCGGCCGGCGCGGTAGAGGGCGATATAGCGCGGGATGTCGCGGCTCGGCACCGCTGAGCCCATGTACGAACCCTTCACCGTGCGCTCTTCGGCAACCAGACTGACCGCAGGTATCGAGAACATGCGGCCCGGTGCAGGCAGGCCGAGGGTAAGCGTCGTACCGCCGCGTCGCGTCGCCGCGTAGGCTTGCGTGAGCACGTTCTCGTCGCCAACCGATTCGATCGCGTAGTCGACGCCGCCACGCGTTATCTCGCGGATCGCTGCGACGACATCCTCGCGCCCCGCATCGATGCAATGGCTGGCACCGAGCGTGCGAGCGATTTCAAGTTTTTCCGCGACCACATCCACGGCAATCAGAGGATAGGCCGAGATTGCGTGTGCGCCGAGCAGCGATGACAGTCCAACCCCGCCGAGTCCGAATACGGCGACACTTTCGCCGCTTTGCACGCGCGCGGTATTGATCACCGCGCCGACGCCGGTCATCACCGCACAGCCGAATAGCGCCGCAATTTCCGCTGGCAGATCGGCATCGATGCGCACGGCCGAGCGTGCCGAAACGACCGTGTACTCAGCGAAACCCGATACGCCAAGATGATGCAGCACGGTTGCATCGTCGGCGTCTGACCAATGGCTCCCGCCAGCCAACAGATGACCCTGGGCGTTCGCTTTCGCACCGGGCTCGCAGAGCACCGGTCGGCCACTCGCGCACGGCAAGCAATGCCCGCACATCGGTACGAAAGAGAACACCACGCGATCACCAACAGCAAAGTCGTGAACGTTGGCGCCGAGCTCGACGACCTCACCCGTGGCTTCGTGACCGAGCACCATCGGCATGGGTCGTGGCCGCGAACCATCGATCACCGACAAATCAGAATGACAGAGCCCGGCCGCGAGCACGCGCACAAGAAGTTCGCCGACGCCCGGCGGCGACAGCGTCAACGTCTCGATCAATAGCGGTTGCGATTCGGCATACGGCGCCAACTTGCCCATCTCGCGCAGCACGGCGGCACGCACCTTCATGTTGGCATCTCCTTGCGCAGGGACTCGAGGGAGCGGCGCAAGGGCTCGGGCATCGAGGTTGGCTTGCGCGCGTCGCGATCGACGAAGACATGCACGAACCAGCCAACGGCCGCTGCATGTTCTTCGCCTCGACGAAACAGTCCAACCCCATAGCGAACACTTGAATTGCCGAGATGCTCGACGCGCAAGCCTGCCTCGATCGTCTCCGGGAAGGCAAATCCACCGAAGTACTTGCAGTGCGATTCGGCGCAGACGCCGATCACGCTGCCGGCGTGGATATCAAGCCCACCCTCGACAATCAGATACGTATTGATGACAGTATCGAAATAACTGTAGTACTCAACATTATTGACATGCCCGTAGATGTCGTTGTCTTTCCAGCGCGTCGCGATCGGCATGAAATGGATGAAGTCGGCGCGTTCATTCATGATTTGTTTCCGGTTTCTGAATCCGCGATCGGCGTGGCAATTTTGGGTTGCGCCGCATCCTCACGTTCAAGACCGACCAGCAACAAGCTCGCGGAAATGCCAACGGCAAGTCCAATCCATGGCGGGAACATCGCCAATGCCGCACCAATCAGCAAGGCGGTGCCGCGCGCGGCGTTGCTCTTTGGAATCGACATCGCAATGTAGGCGCAGGCGAAGCCAGTCAGCAGCAGGGTAAGCGACAAGGCAATGCCCAGCAGCGGCTTGAGGCCGGTCAGCAACGGCAGCATGAAGTAGATCAACGGCACGCCCATCAGGTAGTACGAGATCAGGCCGCTATTAAGATCGCACATCGCCTTCGGGCCTTCCTTCCAGCGCTGCACGATGACCACGTGCGCGCCGGTCCAGAGCATGCCTTGTGTGCTGAAAAAAGGTGCGATCACCGCGGACAATGCATTGCGAATGCCGAGCGCGAGATGCGAGCGACGGATATCGATGTCGATCGGATCATCGGCGCGCGAAGGCTGGGCGTCACGGAGCACTTCGGTTCCGGTGACGATGTCGCCGAACTGGATTACATAGGTGATCAGCACGAGTGGAATGGCCGAGAGAAACATCTGCGCAGATGGCCAGCCGATCGAGAACGGCGACATCTTCGCAACCGTCTCGCTGAGCGGCGGTATCAGCCATGCCCATTGGATGTCATAGTGCACTTCGCCAACCAGTGGGCCGACGATTGCGGCAACGATGAAACCGGGCAATAGTCCCAGAGCGGCGAGAAGTCTCAGACTTCGATGGCGGGCTTTAAGCACCTGGAACGGCACCGAAAAAACCAGGATCAGGCAGACCACGCAAGCCAGCGTGGTCGAGATCGGTTGTTGCAGCAGGTATTTGCTGGCGTCGTCGATGAAGACTTTCTTGAATGCCGCGAGTGCCGCGCCGAGGATGATCCCGGCGCGCAGACTCGAAGGAAGCCAGCGCATCAGCCAGGTGCCAAGCCCGGACGCGCCGAGCACGAAGACGAGACCGGCAAACATCAGCGAGAGTGCCGTCATCACCTGGAATCGCTGCACCGGATCCGGATAGCCGACAATCACATAGGCGAGGACGAGCGGTAGCGCCGGCGTGTTCCAACCGGGCGCATACGGCTCGCCGAACGTGTGCAGTGAAGCCACGATGAAAAGGCTGTAGAGCAGCGAACAGGTCACGCCTTGCTCGAAGCTCATGCCAAAGTAGTCCTGGAGAATCGGAACCAGGGCCAATCCGGTCGCGGTCGCGACAAAGATACCCTGCAAGAATTCGGGCCAAAGCAGACGCGTGTGCAGAAATGGCACGCGCATCGTAAACGGCCCCCAACGCCAACCTGTCGCCTGATTGCTCATGCCTCTCCCCGGTGGTGGAGTTGTAATGATTTCTACCTACGGCGAAGTTCTAAATCGCTAGTCTTCGCGCTCCGTTACCAATTACCGTCGCCCCTGCGAAGGCCTGTTTCTTGACTACGTATTGCGCTCTTACTGCAGTTCGTCAGAACAACGATTGACGCCGCATCCAACAGGCTCGTCATCCCTGCGCAGGCAGGGACCCAGCGCCTCTGCGTTTGATGCTCAGTTGCGAGAGTGAGCACATGGAACCGCCCGTGCGAGGATTTTGGCCCTCCTCTGAAACCACAGAGGCACTGGGTCCCTGCCTGCGCAGGGACCACAAGCGGCTTGTATGGTGCAAGTCGCGCTGTAATAAACCTATCCATAGATAACCAATTAATGGATCAGCAGCCGGATCGAACTCCGACGAATTGCTAGAGCAATGTGGATCCGCCACTAACTCCGATACCCCACATCCTGCCGATCAAGTTTGCGCAGCATCGCCGGCCAGACAAACGCACCGCCGCTGCCCTCGGTTTGCTTGCGCATCGATTCGGCGACGCCATCAAGAATGTGCGGATCGACTGTGGTCAGTTCACCGCCGACTTGCGCGGCGATCTGGATCTGGCAGGTCGTCTCAAAAATGTACATACCGAGGAATGCATCGGCGATCGAGCCGCCCACCGTGAGCAGTCCATGATTTCGCAACATGAGAAAATTGGCCTTTCCAAGATCCGCTTGCAGCCGCGGCTTTTCGTCATCGCGCAGGGCAACGCCTTCGTAGTCGTGATAGCCGAGCGAAGCGAGCACGAAAGTCGACTGCTGCGAAATTGGCAATACGCCGGCCTTTTGCGCGCTGACCGCGACCCCGGCTCGCGTATGCGTGTGCAGTACACAGTGCGCATCTTCGCGCGCCGCATGCACCGCGCTATGAATGACGAAGCCGGCCTTGTTGACGTTGAACGGCGATTCGCTGAGCTTGTTGCCCTCCTGATCAATCGCGATCAGCGACGAAGCCGTGATCTCCTCGAACAACAGGCCGTACGGATTGATCAGGAAGTGATGGCCCGCGCCCGGCAAGCGCGCACTGATATGCGTGAAGACGAGATCGCTCCAGCCGTACATCGCGACGAGGCGATAGCAGGCGGCGAGGTCGCAACGCAGCTGCCATTCCTCGGCACTGACTTTTCCTTCGAGTGATGGAATGTTCATGGCTGCTCCTGTGCAGGGGTGGAATGTCATTCGATCTCGCCAATCGTGCGAATCGGATTGGCGGGCAAGCGGCGCATCCGTTGTCTCAGGCTTTCGCTGGAATGCTGAATACCGCACTGGCGCGCGCAATGCGCGCCGAGTCGACGTGGAAGTGGCAATTGGCGAAGGCCAGGCTGCGCCCGACTTTCTGCACGTCGGTGCGAATCTCGATCCAGTCACCTTGATCAGCCTTGCCCGCGTAGTCAATGCTGAGGCTGACCGTCACCATCGGCGTGGGCGGTTCGGTCGAGAATGCCGTGCTGTAACCCATCGCGATATCGGCCAGCGTCCCGAGTACGCCGCCGTGAACTTGCCCACGCATATTGCAATGCTTTTGCTCGGCGCGGATCGCAAATATCCGGTCTCGTCCTTCGAGCTTCTGATAGATCGGTCCGAGCAGATCGGCGTAGGGACTGCTTCGTGAAATCGGTTCGAAACCCTCCGGCACGTTGTTGCGCTCAGTCATCGGGTCGCTCCACATCGCGCAATTGAATCCTTGCGCCAGCAGATTCAAGAAGTCCACATTCTATTTTGTGTTCGGTCGCCTTCATGGGGATTTAGCCAACTCATTTTCCTGAAGGACCCGCCAGAGCACCTTGCCTGCTGCGTTCTTCGGCAGACTGTCAACGAACTCGACAACATGAGGTGCCTTGTAGGCGGACATCTGCTCGCGGCCCCAGCTGATCAGGCTGGCCTCGTCGACCTCCTGGCCGGGTCTGCGCACCACGAGTGCCTTGACGCTTTCGCCACGATGTTCATCGCGGCAGGCGATCACACAGGCCTCAAGTACCGCAGGATGCGCATAAAGATACGCTTCCACTTCGGCCGGCCAGACCTTGTAGCCCGAGGCATTGATCATGCGTTTGAGCCGGTCGACCATGAAGAAATAGCCTTCGTCGTCAACATAACCGAGGTCGCCGGTGCGGAAATAGCGGCGGCCGTCGATTTCGACAAAGGCGACCGCCGTTCGTTCGGCATCCTCGTGATAGCCACTGAATACCTGCGGACCGTCGACGAGGATTTCGCCGACTTCACCCACCGCCAATGGCTTGAGTGTCTCGATGTCGACGATCAGCGCATGCACATCGAAGATCGGCAAGCCGAGGCATTGCAGTTTCGGTCGATGGGTGGGGTTCAGATGCGTGGGCGCCATCGTTTCCGAGAGGCCATAGCCCTCGATGTAATGGATGCCCCACAGCGCATGGATGCGTTCCGCAACCGCTTTCGGCATCGCCGCGCCACCGCCAGTGAGGCAATACAGCGAAGAAAGATCGCGTTCGGCCAGATCCGCCTGATTGAGGAAATCGAACAGCATGGTCGGAATAGCCGTCCATGTGGTCACCTGGAATCGTTCAATCAACATGGCCGCACAACGTTTGTCCCAGCGCGTCATGATGGCGATGCTGACACCGCCATAGATCGGTGACGTCACCCCATTCTGCATGCCGGTGACATGGAACATTGGCAACGATGCGAGAACCATGCAGTCCTTAGGCACGAAGCACCATTCCGGGCCCGCAATCGTTGTATGCATGACGCTGCGATGGGTGTGAATGCATCCCTTCGGTGCGCCGGTGGTGCCCGAGGTGTAAGGCATCACCGCAAGATCCTCCGGACCGACAAGTGCAGGCGCCGGTTCACAATCCTCCGCCAATGCCGCTCGCCACGCGGTCGCCGCCGGAATGTCCACGGCAGCTGCACTGACGATATCGGGAAGCGGCAGATCGGTATCCGGATCGATGTAGTCCGAGTAGGTGGCAACGATCCCGTGATCGAGATCGGCACCGAGCAATGGCGCGATATGGGTCGCCAACTCCTGACCGAAAATGGCCACCTTGCTGCCGCTGTCACGAACGATATGGGCGACTTCCTGATTCAGATTCATCGTGTTGATCGGCACCACCATCGCATCGGCGCGCAGGATCGCGTGCATCGCAATGATGAACTGCGGACTGTTCTGCATGTACAGGGCAACACGGTCACCGCGACGCACGCCGCAATGCTGCTGCAGGTAGCCGGCCAGTGCATCGACTTCATTTTTCAGCGCTGCATAGCTCAACTCGCCGCCGTAGTAGAGCGTCGCGGCGCGTTGCGGATAGCGCTGAGCCGAGACTTCAAGGTTGTAGCAGAGTGAGGTGTTCGGCAGTTCGAGATGCTTCGGAATGCCCGGTGGCCAATGGGTCAGATTCATGATCGTCGATGCCCTCCCGGCAAGATGGATAAATCAAATTTATGAATGACAGGTCAGTCGATCGTCTGCGGCAGGATTACAAGCTTTCCGACCGCCTCGCGTGCGAGCAGCGCATCGAGTGCAGCTGGCGCCTGCGCCAGCGGATAGCGTTTCGAGATCAACGGATGGATCTTGCGCTCGTTGAGCCAAGTGAAAAGCTGCGCCATGTTGGCTGCATTGAGCTTGGGTTCGCGACGCACGAATTCGCCCCAGAACACACCGACCAGCGCACTGCCCTTGAGCAGCAACAGGTTGATTGGAATCTTCGGAATATCGCCAGCGGCGAAACCGACGACGAGATAACGGCCTCGCCAGCCGACGCTGCGCAGCGCCGGCTCTGCAAAATTGCCACCGACCGGGTCATAGACAATATCGACACCCTTGCCTTCGGTCAGTGTCTTGATCCGCTCGCGCAGATTCTCGCTGCTGTAGTCGATGAGTTCGTCAGCGCCCAGCGCAAGCGCCGCATCGCGCTTTTCCTTGCTCGAAGCCGCGGCGATCACACGCAAGCCCATGAGCTTGCCGATCTCGACCGCGGCAAGGCCGACACCACCGCCCGCGCCGAGTACGAGCAGCGTTTCTCCGGGCTTGGCTTCGGCGCGATCCTTGAGTGCGTGGAAGGACGTGCCATAGGTCAGCATGAAACTGCCGGCCAGTTCGAGATCGGCATCGCTGATGTTGCTCGGCAACGGCACGATGTGGGTGGCATCCACCAGCGCTTCCTGCGCATAGGCGCCATAACTGGCGAGACCTACGACCTTGTTGCCGACCGCCAGATGCTTGACCTCGGCGCCCATCGCAATGATCTCACCTGACAACTCGCCGCCCGGCGAGAACGGAAATTCAGGGCGGAATTGATACTTGCCCGCGACGATCAACGCGTCGGGAAAATTCACGGCAGCCACGCGCACACGCACGAGCACCTGCTTCGGGCCAGGCTCCGGCGAAGGCATCTCGCGCAGTTGCAGGGAGGACGGTTCTCCCCAGTGGTCGCAGATAATCGCTTTCATGTTTTTCCTCTTTTGATCGTCGCCCCTGCGCAGGCAGGGGCCCAGTGCCTCTGCTTTTGATTTTCAAGTGCCTATTCAGCCATCGGGTTTGTTCGTGAGAAGTCGTTGGGAATTGCATGGAAAGCCAAAGGCACTGGGCCCCTGCCTGCGCAGGGGCGACGAGCGGTGTGGTAGGTGTGCAGAATACGTATTTGAAAGTATTTGCAAACTTGATCCTCGAAAAAGTGAAATTCAATCAAGAGAAAAGCCAACTTTCGGCGACAGGGACTTCATCTAAAACCGTCCCTCCGTTCGTTCAAACACCGTATTGCGCAAAGCCACCAGCTTCGGGCCGAAATCGTGCATGAGTTTTTCGCGGGTCATTGCCGAAACGCGGCCGCTGCAATTGAAGGCGAGGACGCGGCTGCGATCGGCCGAGATCATCGGCACGCCGACTGCAAAGACGTCCGGGTTCCAGTCGCCGAGCGAGAAGCAGAAACCGTAGTTCTCGTAATCCTGTCGCGCTCGCAAGATGCCTGCACGAACCTTCGGCCAGACTTCGGGCTCACATTCCTGTTCAAGGGTCGCGAGATGCGTTTCAAAGACGTCCAGCGGGCGTGCGGCAAGATCGGCACGGCCCAATGCCGTCGAGCCGTGCGGAACGCGTGCGCCCGGATCGAGCTTGAGGTGGAAGGTCGCATCGCCCTGGCAGACTTCGAGTACGACCATGCGCATGCCATCGGCCGCGCCAAGCATCACGGCGGCTTTTGTGTACTCAGCCAGCTCACGCATCAGCGGACGTGCGACGGTGACGACATCGTGGGTTTTCATGAATGCGTGGCTCAGCGAAAGGATCGCCGGGCCGAGTGAGTATTTTTCAAATTGTGGTGAATATTCGAGATAGCCGAGCGCCGAAAGCGTGAAGGTCATGCGTGATACGGTCGGTTTCGGCAAATCCGTTCGGCGCACGATGTCCTGATTGCCGAGGTACTGTTCACCATGCTCGAAGCAGCGCAAGATCGAAAACGCACGCGCCACCGAAGTCACGTATTGCGGATGATCCTCGTTGACCGAATGGCCGTAGCTGCCGGCTGCGCGTCGTGGACTGCCCATGATGGTCGATGGTCTCGGGCTAGGTGGCTTGTTGGGAGAGCACGGCATGCCGCGCCAGTTCGAGGCGCGCAATCGTGCCGCGATGGACTTCATCGGGGCCGTCAGCAAGGCGCAATGTACGCACTGCCGCATACGCATGTGCCAGGAAGAAATCGGCGCTGACGCCCGCGCCGCCGTGGGCCTGGATCGCCCAGTCGAGGATCTGCAAGGCCATGTTCGGCGCGACCACCTTGATCATCGCAATCTCGCTGCGCGCGGCCTTGTTGCCGACCTTGTCCATCATGTCGGCAGCCTTGAGCGTGAGCAGACGCGCCTGTTCAATCATGCAACGGGCATCGGCGATGCGCTCATGCCAGATCGAAAACTCGCTGATATGGCGACCGAATGCGATACGCGAGCTGATTCGTTTGCACAGCGCTTCCAGCGCACGTTCGGCGACGCCGATCGTGCGCATACAATGGTGAATACGGCCGGGGCCGAGTCGACCTTGGGCGATCTCGAAACCTCGACCTTCACCGAGCAACATGTTCGATACCGGCACGCGCACATTGGTCAGCTGGATTTCCATGTGACCATGCGGCGCTTCGTCGTAGCCGAACACGGTGATCGGGCGCAATACCTCGACCCCTGGCGTGTTCGCGGGTACCAGGATCATCGATTGCTGGCGGTGCCTGGATTCGTCCGGGTCGGTCTTGCCCATGACGATGTAGATCGCGCAGCGCGGGTCCCCGGCGCCCGATGAAAACCACTTGCGCCCGTAGATCACATACTCATCGCCCTCTCGGCGAATGGCGCATTCAATGTTGGTGGCATCCGACGAGGCCACCGCGGGTTCGGTCATGAGAAACGCAGAACGGATCTTGCCGGCGAGGAGTGGCTCCAGCCACTGATCCTTCTGTTCCTCGGTGCCGTAGCGCTCGAGCACTTCCATGTTGCCGGTATCGGGCGCCGAACAATTGAAAATCTCAGGCGCCCACAGCGTGCGCCCCATGATTTCGCAGAGCGGCGCGTACTCGAGATTGGAAAGCCCCTGCGGCGCACGTTCCGATTGCGGCAAAAACAGATTCCACAGTCCTTGCGAACGTGCTTCTTCCTTCAGGCCTTCGAACAATCGGATCGGTATCCATGGATCACCCGCACGCCGATTCGCGGCGATTTCCTCTTCGACGCGCGCCTCGTTCGGGGTGATGTGGCGGTCGAAGAAACCCTGCAGATGAGAGCGCATCTCCTCGACCTTGTATGAATAGGAAAAATCCATGCGCCTTCCTGATCAGAGTTCTGGACTTAATTTCGACAGACGAAACACTGTTTCATCCAGAGCAAAATACTAAGCGGGTCCATGGCGATACGCAAGCCGAATGCTATTGGCGAAAATGCTGCGTTGCATCATCGATTCCAAAGAAATGGCCCGACTTGTTTCGTACTTGCCAGCGAGCTAGAGTGCCTCATTAGCGAGAAACAATGTTTCGTATCGCAAAACTATCGTGTCCTTTGGAGCGTGTCGCAGTCCATGTCGAAACTCCATGTCCTGCTCAAAAGAGAAGAGCTCGACCCATCCCGATTGCAGGGCAAGGTCATCATCGTGCTCGACATCCTGTTCGCCACGACGACGATCGTGCATGCGTTTGCGCAGGGCGCGCGCCGCGTCCATCCGGTGCGCAACCGCGAGGATGGCCTTCGGATTGCCAACGGGATTTCTGCATGCGTGCTTGCCGGTGAATATCTCGCGCAATCGATGGATGGATTCGCACCTGCGACGCCGATCGCGTTGGCTGCGGTCGGTCTCGATGGCAGTGAGATCGTCTATTGCACGACCAATGGCACCCAGGCACTGGTCGCTGTCACGCATGCGGCGCACGTCTATGTCGGCTCGATGCTCAATGGCAAGGCGCTGGTCGAACATGTGCGCGCGCATCACGCGGAAGCCTCGGTCTTGATCATCTGCTCGGGTTCGATGGATCGCTTCAATCTGGAAGATTTCCATGGCGCCGGTCATCTGGTGGCGCATTTCACGCAACGCGGCGACTACACAATGACCGACGCCGCATTGGCCGCGCTGCATGCCTATCGCGGCTGCGATACGCGGTCGGCACTCGGTGCCTCACGCGTCGGCCAGATGATGCTCGCGCATGATCTCGGCGTCGAAGTCGACTACGCGAGCCATCACGACACGCTCGATGTCGTACCGACGCTGGTCGATGGTTGCCTGGTGAGGGCGGCGGCATGAATGCGCCTGCGGCTCGCGTCGAAGTTCCTTTCTCCATTGATGCGCTGCGGATGTATCTCGCTGGACGCGTCGACGGCATCGCCGATTCCTTGAATGTCAGCCGATTCAAGGGTGGTCAGTCGAATCCAACCTTCCTGCTCGAATCGTCCTCACATCGATACGTGTTGCGCGCCAAGCCTGCGCCAGTGGCCGAGTTGTTGCCTTCCGCGCACGCGATCGAGCGCGAATTCCGCGTGCAGTCGGCGCTCGCCGGAACGGATGTGCCGGTCGCGCAGATGCATTGCCTGTGCGAAGACGAGTCGATTATCGGACGTGCTTTTTATGTCATGCAGCATGTCGAAGGCCGCGTGCTC
>JBBQTY010000015.1:0-33887 GCA_038234445.1 Lysobacterales bacterium | reverse complement strand
ATCATCGGGCGATGCCGCAAGCGCGGCCAGCTCCGCGGAATCAAGCGGAACGATATCGTCATACCATCCGCCAATCGTCACGCGACCGTCCTCGCCTTTCATCGAGGCCAGCAGTTGCGCGAGACGCAAGGCGGGATTCGCCACGAAGTTGCCATAGTGCCCACTGTGCAATGGGCGCTTCGGACCATATACGCTGATGTCGACGTTGGCATCGCCGCGCACGCCGAAAACGAGTTGGCGACGTCCGCTCAAATGCACCGGCCCATCGCAAAACAACCAGGCATCGGCACCCAGCCGCTTTCGATTCAGGCGTAGCAGCTCGGCGATATGTGGCGAGCCTTGCTCTTCCTCGCCATCGAAGAAGAACTTGATGTTTGCATTCGGTGCAAGGCCCGCCGCCTTGAGTGCATCGGTTGCCGCCAGAATCGCGAAGATACCGGCCTTGTCGTCCGACGCCGAACGCGCATACAACCGCCAATCCGGATCGATCGGTTTCGCAGGATCGCGTTTGACGATTTCAGGTGCAACATCAAGTCGGCCACTACGCCAGACGGGCGTCCACGGATTGCTCGCCCATTCACTCGCATCGACTGCCTGACCGTCGTAGTGGGCGTAGATCACCAGCGTGCGCGTCGCCCCGGCCATCTTCCACTCACCGTAAACGGCGGGCGGTGCGCTGCGATCGGCATTTTCCAGCAAGCGCGGCGACAAGCCTCGGCGCTGCATCATCTGCACCAGCGCATCGGCATTGTGTCGGATAGCGACGAGGTCGGTCGCGACATTTGGCATGCGCAGGAATGTCTCGTACTCATCGAGCAAGGCGTGCTGGTGGGCATCGGTCCATTGCTTGATCGTCTCTGGTTCGTTTGCCATCGAGGACGAACCACAGGCAACGAGCATGCATAGTGATGACATCAGCAAACAGAGGTTCATTCGCGTTGTATGCATCGGCGAGATTCCTGTATTGGATGACTCACTTTACCGCTGATGCCGCCGTGCGTTGTGATTTCGACTGAGAGTACGCCATGAACAAGCGGAATCTCGATGATGCTCGCGCTCTCCCGTAGGGCGGAACCCGCGCAGCGGATTTCGCCGAACGATGTTCCACCAACGAGACCGTGCGCATTCTTCGGGAACGGCGGCATCACCTGCGTTGGTTCCGGCTTGCGTATTTGCGGGTCCAATCACGAGGACTTCGATCAAGTATCTACGGTTGATCGAGAAGCACGATATGTCCGGCACGCGGATCCATCTTGCCGGCCACCAGATCGGCGATCAGGGTCTGTGCGGACTCGATGCCGTGGTGTTCGACCACCTTCATCCAGTCGTTGCCGGGATCACTGAGTTTGGCAATGAACGCTTTTTCAGTCGCGCTGAAACGCTCGTTGAAGCCCGCGGGTCCCCAGTCTGCGGTGCGTTTGCGAATCTGTTCGGGGGCGAAGAAGAACTTCGGCGGCGGGCCCGGAAGTTCACGCGCTGCGCCGGCGAGCATCTCGGTGGTCTGGGTGAATCCGATCAGACAATCGTGGACGAGCGCGTCGCCGAAATGGCGATGGACGCGCGATCGCAAATCGTCATTGCCGGAGAAGTCCAGGTACAACGTCGGTTGATCGCTGGCGATGTCTTCAAGCTGATCATAGGAAAACGTCTGCGCGTAAAGGCCGAGGCTCTCGACAAATTCCTGATTGCTTGTCGAGGTCAGCGCGATGAGTTCGATATCGGCGTGTTCGTCGAGCCAGGCGGCGGCACCGTAGGCCGTCTTGCTTGATGCACTCGATACCACCACGCGCTTCGCACCGAAAAAGCCGTTGTCCTTGAGATGATCGGCGAGCATCCATGAAGTTACAAACAAAGGGCGCAGCAGCGCCTGATAGTTTTCGAGTTCCGGCGAATACCCCGGATCGGCGCTGCATCGCGTATAGAAATTGTAAGCCGACGTCAGTGCCGATCGATGCGGCGTGCCATCAAAGAAGCCACGGTCACTGAGCCGCTGCGGGCGCATGCGCACGACATCGGCGATTGGAAAGAAACCGTAGTAGCGCTCACCTGCGGGAATCCCGGCCACGCTCGACTCGACGACGTCGGCAAACCCCCACACCGGCATCTGCACCCATTCCGCGTCAGCGGTCGGAAAGAACGACCAGTAGTGAATTGGCGCCTCACCAAAGGTAAGGTAGGTGACGTTGTTGGTCGTGATCGAAAACCGATCAATGCGTAACGTCACCTCGCCCTCCTGCAACGGCGCAAGCGGCGAGGATTCGAGGCGCGATTGGCCGAGGGCGCGCTTGCGCGACTGCAGGCTTGTACGTGTGTTGATCTGAGGCATGCTTGAAATCCGACAGTAGGCGACCGCCGCAGCTTAGCGTTCTTGAGCTGCTTTCGGAAAAGGACGCAGGTGATTGACGAGGCTACTTGCCGAAACCGCAGGAAATGGAACACAGGGGCGGCGCCTGCTCGACTATTGCGCGAGCCATCGTCTGGTTTGCTGTCCACTCATGCCGCCGTTCCGCGTTTCAGATGCAGCAGAGGAAGCCAGCCCTGCCGGTATGCGTTGCATCGGCACGAACTAGGGCCGACCAACGTCAGCGTCAAATTCCAAGGAGACTCATCATGTACAAATCATCACTGCTACTCGCAATCGCGGTTGGCGCAACAATGCTCACTTACTCAGGTTGTGGACAGGCCATGAAATTACCCGCAGGTACGATCAAGGAGGGTTCGCTTGCCAATCCCAAACTGATTCAGGACGCGATGCTGGGCGTCTCGGGCAAGTCTGCGACACTCGGGTGCAACAAAATCGATTCGTCGAAGCCCTATGTGATTTCAATGCCGGCCGGCGAAGTCGGCTCCCGGGTTTGGCACGAAAAATGGATCGTCACTTGCCAAGGCAAAGATTACTCGATTGATATTCGCTTCAACGAATCAGGCGCCGATGCGGCAGACTTTCAGATCGAATAGGGATGCTTGTCTGGCGTTTCGTGCGATCAATCTTCGCAGGCATTCGGATTTTCAACCGCTGAGCGGCAACCACTCATCATGGCAATGGAAAAATGGTCTGCAGTCACCTCGCCGCGCTAGAGCGTGCGCTTGTCGAAAGCGGAGCCACCGAGACCTCCCGCGGCATGCCGTGGTCAAGGAACTGTCGCGAGTGGGTCTACTTTGATGTCAGGCTCGACATCAAGACGCTGAGCGTTCGCTTTGACCTTCGAGCGCCCGTGAATATCCACGAGAATACGGATCCTCGGTCTGGCATTGAACGTGGATTCGTTTGCTCCGAGTGCAACGATGCGGTGATGGGTCGGGTAAAAGGCGGCCGTGTGTTCTCATGACAACGTATTCCTGCAGCGAACCCGTGAGTGAATCCAATGGGGCTGGTGACGTCGAGACGCATACAGGAATAGCGGCGCGACAACGGCGCGCGTGAGACTCTGGATCTACACATGATTGAACCTCGTGGCGAATGAAACGAGGCCGTGAAACGGCATCAGCTGGCGCACATGACGCGCATCCCCAACCTATCCTCACGCCCTAACCAGCGACCAACGCAGTCTTGCGACCAAAAGTGTGGCCCGCCATCCAAAGAAATCTGTGGATACGATCATCGTCTGATGCGAGCAGTTGCATGCGGCATTGCGGGCGGCGGCGCGGCCGGACTTCGACGTGGTTGGTGCGACCGCTGCTTGAAAAAGATGCGGGCATCATCCAGCCAGATTGAAACTCACCATCAGCTACCGACTTTCGCTGCCCGAACCAGGTATTGGCTTATCGCTGAGAACTACGACGATCAATTGTCCAACGCCTCGCAATACGCGTCACGGCTATCCATAATGGCAAATCTTGTTCAAGCACTCGTCAGGATGAACAGTGATGCGCTATGTCGGTCGGCTTACCGAATGGAATGACGAAAGAGGCTATGGCTTCGTCTGCCCAAATGGCGGCGGCGAGCGCGCCTTCGTCCACATCAAAGCCTTCGGGAAGGGTAGCCGCCGACCACTCGATGGAGAGCTGATTTCCTACGAACCCGAGCGCGACGAGCGCCAACGCCTGAATGCCATGCGCATCCGCCCCGTCAAGATTCCGGCGAAGCCGACGCAACCTCAACGCCCTTGGCTGCCGCGCAGAATACTCGGCGTGCTTGCTCTGTCGGCCATCGCCTTTGCCGTGTTTACAGATCACATTCCGTTGCCCGTCTTGCTGTTCTACGCGGCAATGAGCCTGATCGCATTCTTTGCCTACGGCCTCGACAAGTCCGCCGCGAGAACCCGCCGTTGGCGAACCCAGGAAAGTACCTTGCATCTCTTTGAACTTCTCGGCGGCTGGCCCGGGGCCTTGATCGCGCAAGGCAGTTTCCATCACAAGACACGAAAGCTGTCGTTCCAGATCACCTTCTGGCTAGTCGTCACGATGAACCTTGGCACTCTTGCCTGGCTGATCAACGCCGGTCATATCGACCTTCTGCGCGGGCCATGAAGATGGATCCATGTCTTCGCCGAAATTGCGAGACCAAGCAGGCCGCATTCGGGAGTGCGCACAACATTTTCAAAATTTCGACGCTTGTGGCCGACAAGGATCAACACCATTCACGCGTTCGATCGAACGCACGCCAAATGTCCCGCACACACCTCATGCACAGAGAGAAAAAATCATGCTTGCACGGATCGCTTGTGCTCTGCTTACCGTCGCCAGTCCGATACTGATTTCTAGCGTCTTCGCGCAAGAGACTTACTCGCAGCAGTTCAGTGCAGCCTCACAACGGCGGGCGGAAAGCTCGATGGCGCAGTTTCAGTCCAGTCTTTCGAAGGCCAGGGCTTCCGGGGACCGATCGAAACTCAAGATCTTGCTTTCATTCAACAGCTTGGTTCCAGCTGGCAGCGTCCTTGGCAAGATGGATAGTCTCGGCATAGCGATTGAAGAGCTTCAGGTTTCGGTTGGCGAAGAGATCTATGCTTTTCCGGTAGGTCAACAAGAACTTAAGGACGCGCAGTCCTCCGTTAAAAAGCAATTGGAACGGTCGATCGCGCAGCGAGAAAGTGGCGTCGAAAGGATGCTCGCGAATGAGACCGATGAGCGGACAAGCTACTGGTTCAAGGAAAACCTTCGAGTCCTCGATGCCTATCAGGCAAAGATCGCTGAATCTCCAGGCCTTTACATAAGCGGCGTGGGGTGTTTTGCGTCCCATGACCAGATTGAAAGACTCATGGAACTGGCGCCATCTTTGGTTCGTGCCGTTGAATTCCCGGGGACTCTCAGAATGATGAGCATTCCGATTGAGGCCGATAGAGGGCCCGAGGAGTGAAGATTCTAATATGCGTGATCGCAGAAAATAGGCGTCGTCAGAATCCCGATCCATTTTGAAAGGCTTTCGAGAACTCAAGACTCAAATGAAGACCCGTTTCTTTTGCACACTGACGCGTCGATGCTGGATCCGCCACCAATCTCGCATGACGGACGCGGAGCGGAACGAGTGAAAACGTAGGAACGCGACTTCGATGAAAATCGTAGAAAAGACAACACCAGAGGCGCAATGATCCCCGAGCCGACTACAATCTCTGAGACATTGACGCTGTAAGTTATCCCTCATTTTAGGGCAGCTTTGATTGGAGACGAAGTTGGCGAAGCGGTTGCGGATTGTTATTGCCCATATGCGCGACATCAATCCCAGTCTGAAGGGATTGAATCACGCTTTCGCGAATGTGTGTCTTTCCGCTCTTCCCTCGCCGTCGCCGTCGCCATATTCGAGATCGATTCCTTGCCAGGCTAGCCGCATGAATCCCATGATCAGTCGTCTGCTACTCGTTGCGCTATCCGTCGTCGCTATTGATGACGCTCGCGCTGCGCCCGTTCAGGCGTTCTCCAAAGCATTGCCGAAAATGTGCAAAACTCTGCAACAGCAAGGTTGGATAGCGCCAGCGGACCTGCTCAACCCGGGACACCGGCAAGAGGCCGTCATGAGCATTCCGGGAGTCATCTACATGTGTACGCTGGAGCATGGTCTCGCGGGCATGGGGCCTGGGCACAAGCCGGATCTGCAAGTGCTGTTGAGCGAAAGCGGCGGCGATCCGAGCATCATTTTTTCAGCCGACGTCTGGTGTGCCGCAGATCGAACCGCTGCGCTGGCGGCATTGGTCGATCAACTGGAGCGGGAGATGCAGGCGGTGGGATGGAGCATTCCGAAGGAAACCCTGGCCGCGGTTCGCGCCGGCACCGCCAGCAAGGAAACGGCAACATCGCTGGTATTCAGCACCGATCCGATCGATGTTGACGCGCAGGCGTGGGGAAAAGTGAGCGACGACGCGCTCGGTGCCGTATTGATGAAACTTGATGTGTCGGTTGAGCCTGCATCGCGCGGAAAGTAACGATTGAGCGATAAGCAGACGCAAGAACCTCCCGCTTGAAGTGAAGCCTGGAGTCAATTCTTGAAACTTGAATCTCCGCCGACGCCATGCGAGATCCTTGCGGACATGGCCATCCCGCAGCGTCACGGCTTGGCATTCGAAGCTTGATGCGTTTCCTCTTCAATTGCCTTGAAACCGCCACAATTCGGGCACAACGTCGCCTCGAGCGTCCATGAGAATGGAAGTCGTCGCGAATCCATGAGGGTTCGCGAACGACCCTTCCCACTCAACCGCGACCTGAGAGCACCCATGAAATCCCTGCTGATGCTTGCCCTGATTCTTCCATTTGCCGCCAACGCGCAGAGCCCTTCTGCGCGCAAATCCTGCGATGAATTGAAGACCGAAATCGCTGCGAAGATCGAGAAGAACGGCGTCAATGCCTACACGCTCGAGACCATCGCGAAAGATGCTTCGACGGGCGCTAAGATCGTCGGCAGTTGCAATGGTGGCGAGCAGCGAATCGTCTACCAGCGAGGCATCCTGAGCAGCGACGCTCTCGATGGCCGCCGAGTGGCTTCCGCACATCGCTAGTCGGATGGACCGGTCACGCGTCCATCGCCTGAGATCTTTCGACTAGAAAAGGTACAAATCCATCAAGCCTCGAACGTCATAGCCCTCTGACCCGGCACGCGACCAGCAGCAGGCCCAATCCAATGATCCATGACCAGACCGCAATTCGGGCATCAATCGGAATGATGCCAAAGTACGCGGCCAACGCGACAACATAGAGGACAAGACAGATAACCCACACGATCATCGTTGGAGCTTTTCCGGAATTGCGCATTGCTTTCTCGCTGATTGGGTTAGGGGTCTTTCGAGATCGAGTGTACGCGCTATTGATTGGGCCCTTAAATAGTCTTGACGTTGCATCCATGGCGGGCTTGAAAGATTGATGAGATGCCGCATCCACTTCCGTTCGTGGTGAGCCGAGCCTGTCCTGAGCTTGTCGAAGGGAACCATGATTGGAAGTGGCCCGCACGGCTCGGCAACTTGAAACCACCCTTTGACAGGCTCAGAGCCTGCCCTGGACTTGATCTGGGGGCGAACGGTTGAGGTTGGGTCAATTTTTTTAGTGCGAAGTCTTACTGTTTAGGGGCCGAATCAACAAAGGCGGCTCACCCATTGCCGCCATTAGTCCCTCTCTTCCAGGGCGGCTCGACGCTCGTGGGGGCGTACGATCAAACCGATCACCGCTGCGGCGCCTTCGTTGCGGATCATTGCTTCGGCGATGGTGTCGCAACAACCGCTACAACCGAGACTTGGCTTCCCGATGCGCCCGGTTGAAAGCGGGTTTCATTCAGCATTGAGCTGCGGGACTTGTCCGCGGCGTGGCGGCGCCAGTCGCGCAACGGCTCGCGATTCATAGGCACCCATATCAATCTGCGCGCCCTGGACGCGATCGTTGCCGGCAAAGTCCAACGTGCCTTGGATGATCGACCCGAAGTTGATTCCGGCATCAATCGCGGCCGAACCCGGTTGCACCCTCAGATCAGGCGTTGCGATATCCATGAAATGCGGATCGACTGCAAGCGCGCTGGCATCTTCGCCGCTGCCGGTTTTGTAACTCGCAAGGCTGTTGAACTCGATGTTTTTCCAGATCCAGACGGGCGTGTTCGCGCTCGTGAAATAGAGATTGCGATCCATGTCGGCCGGAATCGTCGTGTCGCCGGTGAACGCGTTGACGAGCAGTCCCTGACTACCGGCGCGCACGATATTGTTCTTGAACACGTTCGAAGTGGCGTGGAACTGGATCTGGAATTCGCCGCTGTACGAATTCGAACGATCGTTGTCGAATAGCGTGTTGTTGACGATGTTGACGCGCTCGCTGCCGCCGACGTTGGACGCATAGCCACCAATCGAAATACCGGCCGAGTTGCCCGAGTGGATCAGATTACTGCGCACGATCACGTCGCTGCTCGTTCGCCCGATATGCTCACTGGCGACCTCGATACCAATGTCGACGTGGTGAACGAGATTGCGCTCAATGACGATGCGTGTGCCGCCATCCACATAGATTCCGTCGGCAGCGTACGCATTGCCATAGGCCGGATTGCCGAATGAGCTGATGTTGTAAACCGTGTTGCCGGCGATCAGCCCGTCGCGCGCCTGATCGACGCTCGGGTCGGGCGCGACACCTTCAAAGCCGATGGCACCGATCGCGATATTGTTGGTGTCGTGAACAGTGTTGCCGATGATCTGCCATTGCTCGACGTTGCCATCGAGCGAGAAGGATTCGCTGCAGCCGAGTACGAGATGATCGATTTCATTGTTGGCAATGATGAGCTCGTTGATCGATGTGGCGAGCCGTGTTCCGTCAACTTTCAGACCGAACGCGTTGGCCGCGCAACCTGAGGCCGTCGTCTTGATGTCATGGATGCGATTGTCGAGAAGACGAATGCCCTTGCCCGCGCCGGTTACATAGATGCCGATCGGAACCTTTGATGAAGAAGCGATGCTGTAGTTGCGCACCTCGAAACCGCGCACGACCACTCGATCGACATCTTTCAGCGTGACTAATCCCCACTGGCCGCCGGGAATCGGCAAACCCGAACCATCGAGGATCGGCTGTTCATTTGGGTACGCCTCGAAAACAATTTCGCCCGCGGCGTCTGAGCCGCCAACGGTGATCGACAACAACTCGTTGTAGCTGCCGCCGCGTGCGCAAACCGAATCACCCGGACCGACATGATCGGCCGCATATTGCAGATGCCGCCATGGTGATAGCGCCGCTCCGCTATTCGCATCGTTGCCATTGATCGCGACGTATCGAGTGGTGCCCGAACGGATTTCGTAGCCACTCTCAAGAATCGTGTCGCCCGGAATTGGACATCCGCGACACGCGCCGGGTATCGCGACAAATGAAAGCAGAAGGATGGCGGCAGGTCGAATCATTGAAGCCTCGGGTCGGCTGGCATCGTGATGACGAATACCGTTGCGCCGACGATAGCATCGCGGCCGCAAGCCCTGTCGAGTGGCCCGTCGCATTCTCGGGTGCAGCCACCGGCGCAACTGCGTTCTCGAGTTCTGCCGAACTGCCAACGTCTCGCCGTTGGCATTGCGTCTCTGATCGCGCGCGATCTTGATCGATCTCACCAAACCGGTTGGTCAAATGGATCGTTGCATCGCCCGGTTTGTTCGCGCGGGCCTTGGCTTGGCCCACGCGAACGACAGTTATTCGAAAGAGTCCGCAAAAATCCGATCCGATATGACGTCGATCGCTTGCAAGGTGATTCCATCAAAATATCCGGCCGTCGATGCGGGGACCTGGAATCCCGCCTCCTGCACGATCAGCGACACCTCGACCGAGGAATAGCGCGACCATAGCGCCGCCGGGATATCGATGATCGCAGGAGCCGAAGATGCAGCCCAAGTCGATCCGTGTGGAAAGCTGACGGCGCCTTCCGTCGGTACCGTGCCGCTACATGCTTCGTCGCCGGGATTTGGACGCAGTTTCCAGCCCAGTCGTACCCGATCTCGCTCGGTATTGTTGGGTCCATCGCCATAGGCAAATCCATTGAGTTGATAGGCGCCCGGTCCGGGGATATGGATGCACTGGGACAAGCCGATCAGTTCGCCGGTAGGCGCAGGATTCTGCGAGATCGTGACCGATCCGGCACTGCTGTAGCCGCCGCTGGTCCAGGTCGACACACCTCCTGTAATCACATTCCACAGGCGCAGATCAACGCTGAAACCGGGATCAAGAACCAGATTGCCGATGGACTGCAACTCGTAGGCACCGATATCGCCGACGCCGTAACGGTCAGCGACGAGGATCATGTCCTTATTGTGAATGTGGCCTTCGAGGTCGGTGGTATTGATCACGCCGGCAAAATCCACGGCGGGCGATGCGGCTTGCAAATGGTAGTCGGCATGCGCCGGATCGATGAAGCGCGGATCGGCGTAAATGATCGACTCGCCACCGCCGCCAATACTCGCGAGTTCGCTCGCAATGATGTCGTCCAACGCGCTCGAACCACCGAGTTGGGCCGTTTGCTTGCCGGGTTGCCACACGATTGATTGCGTCATCGTGACGCTGCCCGCGAGCGAGAGTACGTTCGTGCCGGCGATGGTGTTGCCGGTGATCGTGCTGCCGATGATATTTATCGGACCACTATTGGATATTTCCACGACATCGCGCTGCAAGGTATTGCCGCTGATCAGTGAATGATTGAGGCTGAGCGGGACGGCCGAATCCGATTGGTCCGCCAGCAAGATCGCGCCACCCACATTTCCCTGAATCAGGGTGCGTGAAAAATTGGCGCGCGCCTTTTCCGTTGCCACCACGATGGCGCCGCCGGTGGGATTGTTGTTCGCATCCATCGCAACATTTCCGACCAGGCTGCCGCTCATCGAGAACTGACTGCCGCGCGAGTTGCCTAGAGCAGCGGTGTCATGACCGACGAATACAGCCGCCGCCTGCGGGGCGCTGTTCGAGTCGAGAACACCGCTGACTACCGCGTCAACGTCGCCGTAGTCGCCGATGCCGTAGTAGTTCTGCAAGTAGAGTGCACCGCCGCTCTCACTGGCAGCGTTGCCTGCGATGCTAGCGCCGTTGTTAAGAGTAAAATACCCATTGCCGTTGCCGTCGTTTTCGAGTCCCTGCACCGCGACGCCTGCGCCCCAGCGCGCAGTGTTTCCGTAGATCGCCGGGATATTGGAGTATCCATTGCTGCCCACGGTAGCCCGCGTTCCGACAGATCCGTTGGTACCGTAAATCCGCAATCCGCCGCCGTAGTTGACGGCCGTGTTGTAGATGATCGAGCTGCCTGGCGCGGTCATCGTCATCTCGCCATGTTGAAGATAGATTCCACCACCGCTGACATTGGCGGCATTGAGGCTGATCAGGTTGTCGTTGCTGATGATCAATTTTGCAGTGTTGCTATTGCCTTCAAAGTAGATGCCGCCACCGTAGTAGGCGCTATTGTTGTCGATCGCCATCTCGGTCAGTTGTAGACCGCCACCGCCAAAAAAATTGATTCCACCGCCATAGCCGGATCCCGCATTGCCACCGGTCAGACGGAGCAGCTGCAGATAGACTGTCGAGGTGTCCGTGTTGCCAATGTTGAATACCTGACCCGCCGTTCCCACTCCGCTGATTACAGTCTTCTGGCCATCGGATACGGTCGAGCTGCAGGTCGCGAAGCCGCCGACAATGTACAAGACTTGATTTTCATTCACGGTGATGTGTTGTCCGGTGTAGCTCAACGAGCGCGTGATGCGCACGGTGTCCGCTCCTGGATTGGCCGCAGCGGAGTTGATCGCTGCCTGGATCGTGGTGTGCGTACATCCGGTCCCAGTCGCGCCTACCGTGTAAACGGCCGCGAGACACTCGCCGGAAAACAGCGTCGCCGCCGCTAGAACAATCAGACTGACGACGTTTAATCTGTGCAGAATGGGAATGAATGGCGTGGTCATCAGGGCTTCCTCGGCAGTCCGGAGCATTCCGGTTACTGGCGAAGGCGGAATTCGGCGGGAATTTGCGCCATGCCATCTGCAAAAATGTGATGGGCGCCGTCCACGGCGTGGCTTCACTGGCAACTGCTGGGTTGGCCGATGCGATGTTTTGCAACTCCGCGCGTCCTTTAACGTGCGGTAGCGACGGCTGCGGAGTAGGCTTGCGCTCATCATGAACGAACCGGACATCGCCTCGAAACTCGACCTTGCTCCGCCAGAAACTGGCGCCGTCGATGCCTTGTTCGTTGAAGTCTATGATCGGCTGAAAGCGATGGCGAGCCGCCGGCGTGGGCCGGGCGACACGCTCGATACCACCGCGCTGGTTCATGAGTTGTATTTGCGCGTTGGCGAGCGTCCGGAATTGGCCAGCATTGAGCAGGGTCGATTTTTTGGCTATGCGGCCCGCGCGATGCGCAACCTGCTGATTGATCGCGCGCGCAATCGCATTGGCCGCGCCGGCAACGGCTGGATTGCGACCACCCTGGCCGACGATGATCAGCGTCTGGCGCTTGAAAGCGCCGATGACGCGCTGGCGCTCGAATCCGCGCTAGAAAAACTCGAGCAGGTCGATATGCGCGCCGCGCACGTGGTCGAGCTGCGCTATTTCGCCGGTCTCTCGCTGGAACAAGTCGCGCAGATGCTGGGGTTGGCCCGCCGCACAGTCGATCGCGATTGGAGTTTCGCGCGTGCCTTCCTGCACGCCGAACTTGGATAAGCCGTTCCGCATGGCGCAATTTGCCGCGTTTTGCCGTCTACGCCCACGGACACTTTGATTACTCGCCATCACCGCTGACTGACGCCAGCCCCGGATTCCCATGAACTCCAACGATTCTGACAATCCCGGCTCGCACTCACTACGCAGCTGGTTCGAGGCGGCGATGGAGCAGCCGACCGATCAGCGCAGTGCCTGGATCGAGGCGCATGTCGGCGATCCAGCGCAGAGAAGTGCCGTGCTGCGTCTACTCGCCGCCGAGTCGGCGCGCGGCCTGCTCGATACGCCATCGGCCGAGCGCGCCGAGCGCATCGGCAGTGAGCGTGAATTCGAGCCGGTCGATTTGATCGGGCGGCAGATCGGTGCGTTCACCCTGGTTCGTTCGCTCGGGCAAGGCGGCATGGCCGCCGTTTTTCTCGGTGAGCGCCGCGATGGCGATTTCCAGCAACAGGTTGCGATCAAGTTGCTGCGGCGCGGTTTGTATTCGGAAATCGAGCAACGTTTGTTCCGACGCGAACGCCAGGCCCTGGCCAGTCTTGCGCATCCGAATATCGCGCACCTGATCGACGGTGGAGTGACCGAGGCCGGCATTCCGTATCTCGTGCTCGAGTATGTCGATGGCGTTCCGATCACCGACTTCGCGACCCGCGAGCAGCTGGGTTTGCGTGCGCGGCTGCGCCTGTTTGTGGTGGTCTGCCAAGCGGTCGCGGCGGCTCATCACAACCTGATCGTGCATCGCGACATCAAGCCAGCGAACATCCTTGTCGATGCCAGCGGAAGAGTAAAACTGCTCGATTTCGGCATCGCAAAACTTCTAGATGACGACATCGACGGCGCCACCCGCACCGACGCTGTCGCGATGACGCCCGGTTACGCCGCTCCCGAACAGTACAGCGGCGGAATCATCTCGACGGCGACGGACGTGTATGCACTCGGCGTGTTGATGCACGAGTTGCTGCTCGGTGTCCGTCCGGTGCATGGGGACAGCGAACCGCGCCGCCCCTCGATGAGCGTGATGGCCGATGACGACACGAGGAAGCTGACGCGTGCGAGCCTGCGCAATGCGCTGCGTGGCGACCTCGACAACATCCTGCTCAAGGCGCTGGCGATCGAACCGCAACGACGCTATGCCTCGGCGGCGAATCTGGCCGACGATATCGAGCGTTATCTTTCGGCGCAGCCGGTCACTGCGCATCCGCCATCAAACTGGTATCGCACGCGCAAGTTCGTCCAACGCCATCGCGGCGGCGTCACCCTGACGGCAGCGTTCGCCATTGCCTTGATCGCGAGCCTCGCGATCACCTTGTGGCAAGCGCGTGTGGCCCGCAATGAGGCGGCACGTGCCAATGCACAGACCGCGTTGGCGACAACCCAGGCGCAGCGCGCCGAAAGCGTGCGCGACTTCTTGCTCCGTGTCTTTCACGCGGCCGAACCGGCCGGTCCGCGCCTTGCACCGCCATCGGTGGCCGATGTCGTGCGCGTGTCGATCGCCGAGGCGCAACGCTCGACTACATTGAGCACCTCGGTTCGCGTTGAGCTGATCGAGGCGCTTGGAACGGTGCTGCGCGAGCAAGGCGACACCGAGGGTAGTCTGAAGCTGCTTGCGGAAAATCACGACGCTGCGAGGCGCGCGTTCGGCCCCAACCAGGCGACGACCATTCTGGCCGGAATCGGTGAGGCCGAGGCCTTGATGGCTGACGGCAAACTCGACCGCGCGCGTGCCATGTTCGACGAAATGCTGCAGCACGCCCCGAACGATCTGCCGGTGGATGTTCGCGTGCGTCTGCTCGATGGATCCAACAGTCTCGCCGTCGATCGATTCGAGCGCGAGCGCGCGCTCGCTGATTCAAAGCAGGCGATTGCGATATGCGAATCGGGATGCAGCGCGCGCGCGCGCATCCAGGCACTCTCGGTGCGTGGTCTGGTACTCGCAAGTTTTGCGCAAGATGCCGAGGCGATCTCGGTATTGCAACAAGCACTGATCTTGCAGAAGGCGTTTTACTCCGGACCGGATGTCGCCATTGCCGATACCGAACAGCTGCTTTCGCGCGCACACCGCAGACTGGGTCAACTCGACGAGGCGGAAAAACTGGCGCGCTCGGCACTGGCAACGGTCGAGGCCAGCGTTCCGGATCCGCATGTGCGCCGCGCCGATGCGCTTGATACCGTTTGGCAGGTTCTGATCGACGAACGCAAGCTCGACGAGGCCGAGGCATTTGGCAAACGCGTGATCGCAATGAATGAGGTCACCTTGGGTTTGTCGCATCCGGGCCTGGCTACCTCGCATGCCACGCTCGGATATACCTATTTGCGCAGGGAAAAATATCCCGAAGCCATTTCCGAATATCGGGTCGCATTGGCCATTTCGGAAAAAATTCCCGACAACCAGCGGCGCAGCGCGATCTATCAGTCACAACTCGGGGCAAGCCTCGGCTACAGCGGCAAACTCGCCGAAGGTGTGGCCCTCATCGATACCGCAATCGCGACCCTGCAGGCGCAGGCCGAACCGGATTGGGGTGAGATCTGCGCGGCGTTGGAAAAACGCGGTGGCTTGCAACTGCATTCGGGGCGGCTCGCCGCGGCACAGGAATCCTTTGAAACCAGCAATCGCCTGTATCAGGAAAAACTTCCCGATGCGCCGACCGAGTGGCGCGCAGTCACCCTGATCGGACTTGGGCGCGCACTCGGAGAACACGGTGACGTTGTGCGCGCCGAAACAACGTTGCGCGAAGCGATTGCGTTGGTTCCGCTTGCCGAGAATGAAATTTCCACCAATCGCATCGAGGCACGCGCCGCACTTGCCGTATTCCAGCGTCAACGTGGCAATAGCGCGGATGCTGATCAGCTTCTGGCGCAAGTTCGTCATGAAGCCGCATTGGCTCCCGACTCCCTTTCGCCGCGTTTGGCCTCGCTGATTGTTCGCGCAGCGACTATCAAGCCAAAGCCGCTTGCCCGCTGAGGAAGACAAGATCAATTTCCGTTTTTGAGGAGCCGAGCCTGTCATGAGCCATCGCGGATCAACGATCTGATGGCGCAACTTCCAGATCGGCATCTCCGGCCACACAAACGCATGGCTGAATTGATTTGCTGAAACTCCCGACTTCAATGTGCATCGACGAGAATTCGAGTCGTGCACTCGACGACATTTCGAGGACGAACGCTTCAGTCGAGCATGTTCTGCGCACCATTTCACGGATCAAAACCATCCGTGAAAATCGGCAGTTCGCTTACTTCGACCGCGCCGATATCACACAGTGGATTTGCAACCGTACGTCGAGATGCGCCGACTGCATCGAGGGATACGCGGAAGCCAGCCGAGTCGTTGCAGGCACCCACTGGAATCGCATCGATGGCCGGACTCGCTAGTGACAACGCGTAGTAAGGCATTCCTGAAAGTACCGCACGACCGCCGAGTTGCGGATCCACGTTGAGCAGATTGGTCGTGGTATCACCCGAGATGAGACAACCCGCCCCCGCCGTGCCGATCAGGTTGTGGCCGAGGCTGACCAGGCTCGAGCTGAAGGTGTTCACTTCGCAGTCCGAATCTTCGCTGCCGGCGGTGTTGCCGGCGATCAAGACGTTGCTCACGCGATTCGTCTGGCCGCCGAGGTACACGCCGCCTGCGAGCTGCGTGAAGCCGGGTGGCGCCAGTGGGCCACCCGCATTGTTGACGATACTGAGGAAGCTCACGTCGAAGATTCCAAACAGCATTGCGCCGCCGCCGTCACGGCTCACGTTGTCGGCGATTGTGCCGTTGTACAAAGTGATGCCATCGCTGACGTTATCCCAGGGGGACGCTCCGATCGCGTAGAGGCCTCCTGCGCGCGCGCCGTAGCCGCCGCCGGTCAGGGTCGTGGCATTGTCGATGATCGCGAAACGTTCGAACTGGCTGCTGGCAGCATAGGGAATGGCTGACGAACCGTTCGACGTCGATCGCACATCGACAAAGACCCCTCCTGCCGCCGAATCCTCGCTCGGCGGCAGCGATTCCACATAATTGTCCTTCACGACCACGTTGTAAAAGAGAGTCTTGCCGCCGACCACGCGGATGCCGCCGCCTTCCAGTTGTGCATTCGGATCCTGCTCGAACGGATCCTCGGTCAGCTCGCCGCCACTCAGGGTCGCATTGAACAAAGCGAATGCGAGTGGGTAATTGACATAGACGAGTGTCGGACCGGTGGTGCTGCGTCCGCGCACTTCGAGCACGCGATCGAAACCACCGCCGATGATGCGTGTGTCGTCGGCATCACCCATGCCCATCAGCGTCATCTGCAATGGATTGTCGTGATCGTTGCGCTTGATATCGAGATCGCCGCCATCGGCATCAACGTTGTCGTTGAAGGCTCGGTTCAGCGTGTAGGTGCCGGTTGGTAGATTGACGAACCAGCGCCCGCCCGTGACGCTGGCTTCCATGGCCACCGCGCGCAAGGTGCAGACATTGCCCGTAGCCTGGCAGACACCATCGCCAGGATTCAGATCCGGGAAATCGCTGAAGGAATTGACGGTGACGTCGATACGCTGCTCGTAGGCACCGAGATCGCAGGGCGTCGATCGCGAAACGCCGCGCGCATCGGTGCTCAGGCAAGCGGAAAGCGGATTGACCGTGCTCGGGTTGCCGGCGTTCAGTGCTGCACTGCCGGGCAGCAAGGCATGCGTCGGTCGACCGGATCCGGAATCGAACAAGGGCGAGATGCGTGCATCGCTGCTGGTCGGAATGCCGGCGAACGAAGCAAATGTGCAATTGACGATCGCGCCGATCATCGTATAAGCGCGTGCGCCAAGCTGGTTGTTGCCGGTACCGCCGGAACAGTAGAGATCCAATGCATCACCATTTCCATTGACGTTGTCGACCAGCAGGCTGTTGGCGAAATTGACGCCTGTCGTGTTACCGGCCAGTCCGTACTGCACGCCTCCGACACCGGCCGAGCGATTGCGGGCGACGGTCGAATTGCGCATGCGAAACCAGCTCGTCGCATAGATGCCGCCTGAAGTGTACGATGCCCAATTTCCACTTATTGTGACGTTGCTCAGGATCGCTTCAACACCCGAGGTCTGTTGCAGGGCGAGGCCGCCGCCGGAGACGGCGTTGTTGTGATGAATGCTGACCTTGTCGAGCGTGAGCACGCCGGTGCCTGTCGCGTAGACGGCTCCACCGCGGTCGGCGTTGCCGCCGCGCAAAACACTGCGGTTGATCGTGAGCGTGGCATTGGTGTTCTTGCGCACGACGCCGCCATCGTTGTCGCTGGCGCCGACGACGCTACCGCCGATCACAGTGAGGTCGTTGAGCGTCAATGAGCCGTTGTTGCGAACATCAAAGGCACGGTCAAAGGCAGGCCCGACAATGATCGTCTGTTCCGGATTGGTGCCCTGGATGATGATCGGACTGCTGACATCCAGATCACCCGAGGCGTTGCTGTCCTCGTCGTTTCCGTCAAGGTTGTTCGGCGTGAAGACCGGGAAGTTGTCGTACTGCAGAAGAACCAGAGTGTCGGTTCCGGATCCCGCCGTGCAGGCGCCTCCGGCCGACGTGTCGGTATTCGCCGCCTGGATCGCCTGGCGCAGATGGCAGGGATTGACGAGACCATCCGGCGCCACATTGATGGTCGCGGCAAACACCGGCAAAAACGCCAGCAGGCATGTGCATGCCAGCAGCAATGCAGACGAAGTGCGGTTCGTCCTTTTCATCTCATTACTCCTCATCGAAGCCATCGACGAACAGGTCGTCGGGAATTTCATAGGCGCCGAGATCCGGCGCGGACTCGACGATTCGCTGCCTGCCATCGAGATCGACGCTGGGCAGTGGAAACGGCGCATTGCCCTTGTTGCGCAACGGCGACGTGGGCTTGAGGCGAAAGTCCTCCGCCAGCGCATCGAGGAATTCGGGATTGGCCACGTTTAGCGTGCCGATTTCCGTATCCGGACTGCCTGCAATCTCGTCGATGTTGTTGTAGTAGAGATCCGCCTCGACCTCGGGATCCTCAAGAAGGAGATCCTCGTTGCTGTTGAGCGCGAACAGGTTGTCGTAGATCACGGCGTTCTGCTCGCCTGAGAAGCGAGCCCCACCCGATTCGCAAAGCGGCGCGCCGAGACTGCAGGTATTCAGGGCCACCGTGTTGCCGCCGAAGAGGACCGTGTCTGGCGAACTGTCGCTGTTCTCGAGCCACACCGCACAGTGGCTTTCGCCGCAGCGGTTGAACCCGAAGAGACTGCCGCGAACCGTCATGTTGCCGCCACGGGTCGCAATCCTCAGGCCGCCCGCTTCTGCGTCACTGCGATTGCCGAGAAAGACCACGCGTTCGATGATCGCGCTGCCCTTGAATCCGAGGAAAAATTCTCCGGTCGGGCCTTCGATCGACAGGCCCGCGCCCGTTGCCGCGGAGTCGCCGTCCGCGATGGTCAGGTTCTTTACCGACACCGTGCCATTACCCTGCGAGTAGAAACGCATGACCTGGCGGACACCGGAACCACTCAACACGGTCAGATACGCTTTGTCGACCCGGACTCCGCAGCCGAACGTGTAGCCGCCTTCGAGCGTAATCGCATTGTTTTCGTTGGACGTGTAAGGAAACGCAATCGCACCGCTGGGTGCCGAGTAGGTGCCGATGATGATGCGGATGGTATCGGCTTCGCCATTTGATCCGGCCACAATCAGCGCCTGGCGGATCGCTGAACTCGTGGCGACACAGAAAACCGCAGCGGACGCGTTACCCGCCATCAGGAAAAGAGCGAGAAAACCAGCTACCGCCATTCGATCGTGCATGTTACTTCTCCAAAACTGCAATCTCATTCGAGGAGTTCGAATGCATCGACAACTACTTGATCGCGGTTCTCGTAGGCACCGATGTCGACGACGCCTCCGTTGATGCGCGGCATGCCCGCAAGGTCCGGACCCTGCAAGGCGAATTGGTGGGTACCCGCATTGACCAGTGGCGAATCCAGCGTCGGACGAAGATCGTCGTTGAGCAGATCGACGAAGTGCGGATTGGCGAATGCGATGTTGCCCAGACTGAAGTCTGGCGCAGTGCCGGTAATCGAGACGATGCTGTTGCAGTAAAGATCGACAGTGCCACCTCCGCTGCTCAACAGATCGAGATCCCCGTTGCTGTTGGCGGCGAACACATTGTTGTAGAACATGGCATCCGCGGATCCGATGAATAGCGCATCCGTGTGTGTGCACGACGACCCCGACGTGCATTGGTTGCCGACGATCGTGTTGTTGCCGAAGCGGGCTCGGGGCGTAGCGCCGACGGCGTTGAGCGTTGCGATGAACGCACAGCTACTCACGCTGCAGCGGTTGAGCAGGAACATGTTGTTGCGGATATTGATGTCGCCCTCGCTGGCGACCTTCATCCCGCCGCCGCTCTGGGTGCCGACATTGCGCTCGATGATGACCCGCAGGACGTAGATGCGACCGCTGAAGCCTGAAAAATTTCCGATCAAGAGACCTGCACCCAGTTGCGGCGAAAAGCCGCCGCGCAGGGTCAGATTGGATAGACTCAGTTCGCCATTGGTTCCACTTGCGCCCTCGAGCCGCAGTACCTGGCGGACATCGGAGCCGCTGAGCACCTTGGCCGCGGGATTCTGGATTTTGCGGACACACCGCAGCGGTGGAATCGAAGTGTAACCCCCTTCCACGAACAGCGAGAAATTCTGACTCGTGTTGTAGTTGAACGCAGCCGGGCTGCCCACCCTCTGGTAGGTGCCGGTCTCGATCTTGATCGTATCGGCTTCGCCATTGCTCGCGGCAGTCGTGAGCGCTTGTTGCAGTTCGGTGCTCGTGGTTGCGCAGAACACCGTGGCGGACGCGTCAGCCGCTCCGAACAAAAGCGCGAGAAATCCAGCCAGCAATATTCGTTTGCGCATGGTAGTTCTCCGGCGCGGCGACTTCATTCGAACAGGTCGAAGGCATTGGCAAAAATGCGATCAACGTTTTCGTAGGCACCGATGTCAACTCGCCCCTCGTTGATGCGCTGCTCACCCGCAAGATCGGTGCTTTGCAACACGAATTCTTCGGTTCCCGCATTGATCATTGGCGAACCGAGCTTCAGGCGAAAATCGTCGTTGAGCAGGTCGACGAATTGCGGATTGGCAAACGCGATGTTGCCGACTGAAAATCCCGGTGCCGTCCCGGTGATCGACACGAGGTTGTTGTAATAGACGCTGACGATGCCGCCCCCGAAGCTGAACAGTTCGAGATCTCCGTTGCTGTTGGCGGCGAACAGGTTGTTGTAGAACAACGCGTTCGCCGTTCCACCGAAGCGGGCACCCGTATGGTTGCACGACGAACCCGAATTGCACTGATTGGCGACGATCGTGTTGTTGCCGAAAAGGGCACGTACCATGGTCTGATCCGTGGCGTTGACCGTCGCGCTGATCGCACAGTTGCTCACTGTGCAGCGATTGAGCAGGAACAGGTTGTTGCGAATATTGACAATGCCGGCCGATGAAACGCTCATGCCACCGCCGATCTGGGTGCCAACGTTGCGCTCTACGATGACCCTGTAAACGAGCACATTGCCGGTGAAACCTGCCCCGCCGCCGATATCCAGACCGGCACCCTGTTGCGACGAAAAGCCATCACGCACAGTCAGGTTCGAAAGGCTCAACGCACCACTTGTACCATTGGCGCCGTTGATTTTCAGCACTTGGCGTACATCGGAGCCGCTCAGTACTGTGGCTGTCGGAACCGGGAACTGCCGCGTGCACAGGGTCGGCGGATTCGAGGCCCACCCACCTTGCACGATCAGCGAGAAGTTCTCGCTCGTGTAATAGGCGAACGCGACCGCGCCGCTGGTGCCAGCGTACGTGCCGGCCTGGATCTTAATCGTGTCGGCCTGACCGTTGCTGCTGGCCGCCATGAAGGCCTGTTGCAACTCTGCGCTGGTGGTCACGCAGAATTCGGCAGCGACGGCGGCGCTAGTCGTCATTGCCAAGGCCATCAGTGTGATGTAGCAAGGAAGCGATTTCATATCTTTTTCTCCATGGGTTTGGGCCGCAGGCACGCGGCAAACGCTGCGGAACGTCAACTCAAGCCGGGTTGGCTGTCACGGTTCGAAACCGTCTTTAAAGATGACGTCGATTCCGGCGACGAATTCGTCTTGAACGAGCAGACCGTTCACGCCACCGGAGCCGGTGGTGAAACTGGTGACAACCGTGCCGTCATCGATTCGCGCGCGCACGACGCGACCGCTGATGACGCCGCCGGTCCAGAAAGTCTGGCCGTCCGGATCAAGCTGAATCGCGTAGAGGCCGTTGGAGTCGGTCTCGCCAAGACTCTCCCGCGTGTACTCGCGAACAAACGCGGCGTTCTGGTCATACCGATAGATATGGTTCCTGCACGTGAACATGAGGTCGTGATTCGGCAGTTGCCGCACCGCGTAGCAGGGCTCGTCGGGCAGGCTCGTGAAATTCGCCATGACCTCATGCGTGCAGACATCGAAGCGACGCACGTCGGAGTCTTCCGAAGTGTAGAAAAGCGTGCACTGATTGGCATCGAGTTCGATCCAGTCCGTGCCACGCTCGCCGACCGGAACCTGCACGGTGTCGAGGATGCGACCATCCGCAGCGATATGGCGCAGGAGTGCATCTGTGGCCGACAACGAGACGGCTTCGCCGATCCAGGCATTGCCGTCCTCATCGAAGGCACAGGACTCATCATTGCCAATGAGTCCACCAAAGCTGGCGTCGAGAACGGTGCCCGAGGCGGACATCAAGACCGGCCCCTGACTGGTGTTGAAACGGGTGCTCAGGACATCGCCGTTCGGCGCGCGGCAGAATCCCGTGGCAATGTTGCCGAAGCTGTTCTGCATCAGGGTTGCCCAGCCATCGACAGCGAGGCCCGCCGTTGTATAGCGGCGCACGAAACTGATCTGTCCGGTTGCGGTGGGCAGGTTGGTGCTCTTGCCGATCAACAGGTAACGCGTACCGGGCGGACTATCGTCATCACGGATCAGCCCTTCCGAGTTGATCGAGAAGCTGCGGTTGTTGCCGAAGCTGGCGTTCTGCAGGGTCATCGCGTTCTGACCGTCGCCTGAGATGATTGAGAACGCCTCATCGGCCTCGACCGAGGTGTCGCCATTGATCGTCACCGGGATCTGCTGGGCGACCGTGCCGGGCGGGAAGGAGACCGAACCCAGCGTGTTGAGGTAATCGGCGGCATTTCCGCCCGCGGGGATGGTTACCGCGGTGCCCGGTGCTGTCGTGTAGCCGAAGCTGATCGTCACGGTGCTTGCGGCTGACAAGGTAGCCGGCACCTGCATGATCTTTGTGCCGTTGTTGCCTTCGATGATTTCTGTATCCACCACAGTCAATGTCGGCACCACGCGCAGGTCGATTTGCGTGCTTGATGCACGCAGGGCGAGACTGAGCGGATAGTCGCTGAAGACGCGATCGTGGATGGATCCGTTTGGTGCGATCAGGCTGCTGTGTGTGGCGACGGTAATGCTCGTATCGATGCCCGGCGCATAGCCGCCCAACATGCGTACACGCGGTCTGATCTGGGACCACTGCGCCGACCCGCTGATGCTCAGGCGATCATGCAGCGCGGACGAAGGCCCGCCGATATCGAGCACGATCTCTGTCCCAGGTAATTGCGCGTTGCCGATCACATTCAAGAGGCCATATGGCCCGCCATCCGCTGCTTCAAGATCCAGCGTGCCCGATATGCGGAACGGGCCGATGACCGTGCCGTTGCCGGTAAGGAATTTTCCCTGGACAATCGCGAGTTCGACCGTCCCTCCATTAAATGTTCCGTTGTGCAGACGTACCGAACTATTGAAGCTCGCTTGAAACCCGGCCGGCGGATTCAGCAACTTGAACGTGGCATCGCGGATTTCAAACGTGCCACCGTTGGAGGTGAATTGCCCACCGCCCGCACCACTGCGCTCGATGCTGACGATGCCTGGACCCTGATTGATCCAATTACCGAGGTTGCTGATCGCACCTGAGGTCGTATAGCCGAGCACGTAGTCGCCAGTCAGCGTCGTCGTGCCGGTCGCTGCATTGTTGTAGCCGCCATTCAGATCAAGGTTGAGCCTGACGCCGCTGCCTCCGCTGAAGCTGGCGACTCCGCCATTGGTGACGATCGCGCGTCGAAACAGATTCGTGCCGGATACATTCAAGACCGCGCTCGCCGGCAGCTGGATCGACAGCAATGCGGGCGAAGGTCCACCCGGCGGTGGCAAGGCGCCGGACAGCGTAGCCGCCGAAAGGGAAAAGCTGTCGGTGATGGTTAGCTGGCGGATATCGATCTGCGTCTCGACGACACCCAACTCGGCACAGGCAGCGATTGCCAGACTGGAAACGGTCGTGAACTGACTGTTGAGCAGGGCCGCGCCGGTACCCGAGGGAAGCACGGCCTGGTCCGATGGCCCGGGTGTTCCTGCCGGTGAGCCGTCCCCCGCTGCGCAACCGTTCCAGTTGGCCGGCGTGTGCCATTGCGCTGGCAGTGTTGCGTTCCAGGTGCAGGTCGCCGCCATAAGATCAGGCGTAAACAGACCAAGCGCAGCGCCGAGCAGCAAGACGATTCTCGCCGACGCTGGCGCGGTTATGGACAAGGCGGTCATCACGGGAACTCCACAAGGGCTCCCTTCTTCAATGCCGATCGGTGACCAATTCAAACATCGCGCAAAAAAATATTTCGGCTGCCAGATCCACGGTGCGGCCGCACAACAGAGCCGGTCGAACCGGTGTATCGGTCGGCACTCCGGAAATGATCAGGCTGGGTTCCGATTCGCCGTTACGCGACATCGGTGAAATAGGGTTCTACGCGTTCTATAAAGTCGATCTCGACGGACAGAATCGGATCTTCGGCGCGAGCGTGGATAGGGGCGCATTCGAGAACAACATCGCGATCTTCGGCAACGGATTCGATACACCTTGCTAAGACAGCCGAACGATCGTGCCTGCGCGACTGCTTACCGACCAAAGACGCGGAATCCATATCGCAGAGCCATGTTCGTCATGTGATTGCTGAGCGCCTTTGCTTCGATGGCCGTAGTCGGGGATCACCGATCGAGGCATCGGCTCACGCCGAACCGGCATGGCGCTTGAGCGCCTGGAGTTGTTCGGGAGTGGCGATAAGGTCGGGATGCTGCAAGGTCTTCATCGCCAGCGTGCGCGCGGCCGAGTCTTCGTGCCTGGCGGCGTGCAGGTCGCAGCGAAGCAGCATGAGTTCGGCGTAGTCGCGGGCAATTTCGTCCTTCTCTCCCCAACGCTTGATCAAGGCATCCACCCGCTGTGTGGCCTCGGCGTAGCCATCGCTCGATTTCGACAATACTCCGGCGAGTGCGAGGCTCCATGAGAAATTCAAATAGTGATCCGTACCGAAGAATTTTTCCTCGATACGTATCGATTCACGAAAGTAACGTTCCGCCTTGGGCCAATCCTGCTGCAGTTGATAGACGGCCGCATGACGAACCGAAATCAGCGCGTTCTGATAGGCGTCGGGCCCGAGCAGTTCACGCAACTTCACTTCGGCTTCGTCGAGCAGGGCATGCGCTTCGTCGAAACGTCCCTGCAAGCCCAGCGCCCAACCGAGTTCAGCCTGTGAAAACCAGGCGATGCCAGTGCGCAGTCCGCCCGTTTCACGACGCAGCTTCAAGGCTTCGCGCAAATCGGGTTCGGCACGCTTGCCGTCCTTGAGTTCGATCCAGATCTTGCCTCGCGTAGCGAGCAATTGTGCAAGTGCTCCGGTTTCATTCGGCGGCAGCGCACGCTGCGCTGCATCGAGCGCGACGATCGCTGCGGGAAAATCACCGGCTTCACTTTCGACCCTCGCTCGCGTGGTCAGGATGTCGGCCAGTTGCACACTGATTTCACCCAGGCGCTGACGCGAAATCGCGGCGCCTCGATCAAGCGCGGCGCGCGCCTCGGTAAAATCGCGTGCCCGCCGCAACAGTTCTCCGGTCAGCAGAAGAGTCCGGATCAGGCGCGCATCCTGCGCGCCAAAGCGCTTCTCGATCAGGCCAACGGCCTTGTGCACATGGGCAAGCGCGTCCTCGTCCTGGCGAAGCTGTTCTTCCACCGAAGCCAGCGAAACCAGCGCACTGATCGTTTCCGGGTCTTCGTCGCCGAGCTTTTTCGAGAGCAGCAGATAGGCGCTTTTGGCGACCGTCTGAGCCTCCTTGAACTGCGAAAGACCAACGAAAGTCGCTGCGGAAAGCGCGTTGATGCGACCCACGGCTACACTGTCGGTGCCTGCCGCTGCGCTGGCCTGCCGCAGTGATCCGGCGAAATAGCGCTCGGCATCGTCATTGCGCAATTGACGCCGCGCGACGGCTCCGCGCAACGCATCGATCTCCGCGCCGAGCAGCACATTCTGATCACCGCTCAGCTTGCTCGCCGCAAGGTCGAGGGTTTCCTTCGCCGCAACCACTTCGGAGAGGTTCAACTGTGCTTCGCCGAGCACGCGCAGCAACATCACCTGACTCGATGGATCGTCGGCCAGCTCGGTTTTGACGCGAGCGACTGCTTCACCCACGAGGGCCGCCGGTGATCGCGCCGACTCGCTGTTGCGGCTCAGCGGATCCTGTTCGCGATACAAGGTTGCAAGGAAATCCGAAACGCGTTCGGCGCGCTGACGCTGCATCTGTTCGCGCTGCAGTCCGATCGCCGTGGCCACAGCGATGCCGGACAAACCGACCACAACGGATGCAAGCAGCCAGCGTCGCACCCTAAGCCTCGGTAGATCGATCAGGTGCTTGAGATTTCGGCGCAACTCCTGTGTTCGTGGACGGGCCAGCGGATCGCGATCGAGCAGGCGTGCGATCAACAGACGCAAGCCTCGCGGGCACGATGTGCCGCGAAGCGAGTTGCAATCCGGATAGCGATTCGTGGCGAGCAGATGCGCAAGCACACCGTAGGCGTAGAGGTCCACGGCCAAGGTCGCGGGGCCGCCGGCTTCTATTTCCGGCGCCATATAGCGAGGCGTACCGGCACTGATCGCTGTGCCTTCGCCGCTCGATTCGAAGCCTGCGCCGAAGTCCATCAGGACCACGCGACCCTGCCCGTCGAGCATCACGTTGCTGGCTTTGACATCCCCATGCACGAGCCCTGCCTCGTGAACGGCAGCCAGCGCCTCGGCAAGTTCGCGCAGCACGCGCAGCAGCTCATCGCCGCTCAACGGGCCGCTGCGAGCAAGTCTCGCACTCAAGGTTTCGCCGTCGATCCAGTCAGTCCATAGTCCGGCGCGAGCCTCGTGATAGCTCGCGCCGTGAACGGCCAGAACGTTGGGATGGCGTACGCGTGCGAGGCGCCGCGCTTCGGCGACGAAATCGACGCCGCTCGGCAGCAGCACGGCACCGTGTGCGTGACGCAGCTTCAATGCGACGGTGCGATCGAGGGTGGGATCGTAGGCGCGATAGACCGCTCCGAAACCGCCCTGGCCAGCCAACTCCAGTTGCTGAAGGTGGCCCCAGCGCATGCCGCCTTCCGCGCTGTTGTTCATCGCCCGTGCCAAGGATTGCAATTTTCCCAGTCGTCGCGCGAGATCGGGATCCTTGGCATGCAGAGCGCCCAGATCGACGGCTTCGCCATCCGCGATGCGCCGCGCGATGTCGATAGCGGCGTCGGTCTCGGCTGTCATTCGAGGTGACTGGCCAATTCGACGAGGGCCCGCGACACCATCATGCTGGCCGCGGCCTCACTCGGTCGATCCAGCGCGGCGGCGATTTCGGCATAGCTCATGCCGAACTCCAGTCGCAGCAAAACCGCTTCGCGCTTGAGATCGGGAAGCTTGGCCAATGCCTTTTCATAGTCCAGCCATTGGCCCGTATCGAGGCGCGGCAGCAGCGGATCTTCGCCGAGCACGTCCGTGTTTTCCGGCAACGACTCGACTACGCCGGCGCGCCCGACGCGCCGGATTTCTCCACGGATCGCGTTTAATAGCGTTGTGCGCAGATAGGCGAGCAAGGCACCCTCGTGCTGGGATCTGAACTGGTCCAGGTTCTTCAATGCCGAAAGAAGGGTGATTTGAACAAGATCGTTGGTGTCGTTCAGATCGCGCGCTCGAGTAGGCAATCTTCCGTGCGCCCAGCGCCGCAGCATCGGCAGGTAACGCGCGACCAGACGCTCGCGCGCCGAGTCGTCACCCTGGCGCAACAATGAAAGCAAGGTTGCGGTCGATTCCGTATGCGAGGTGTCGGTCATGCGCGGATGGTATGCCAATCGCCAGATCGTGTCCGTGCATCGCTGGTGGTTCGCGAATCGATTGCGGAGTCTTGCACAACGCGTTCGTGCCACCGCCGCCGCGACCCGATGGGACCTCTGGTCGTGAGACGCCACGGTTCATAGTCCTCCCATGCACACGCCCGATCCCGATGATCTGAACCGCCCAGCCCACATCAAAGGCGGCGGCGCGGCGAGAGATCGTGAGGGGCAATTCGAGGCGCTCGCAAAGTGGATCGAGGACGATGGCTGGTATCGCGAGGAAGGAAGGAACAACGCCGCGACCGCCGACGCATGTCTCAATCGAAACCGCGCGCTCGATCATCAGCCGCAACGAATCGCCTGACCTGCCGTTCTCGCAATCGATCAATCCGTAACGCGGATGAAGCCACTCCAAGGAGTTCTCCCGAAGAGCCAACATTTTTCAGGGATCAAATCCATCCGCGAAGATCGGCAGCTCGCTGACTTCGACGGCGCCAATGTCGCAGGCCAGATTGCTCTCGACATAACGTCGCGATCCACCGAGGGCATCGACTAGCACGCCAAGACCAGCCGCGTCGGGGCAGGCTTCGACTGGAATCGCATTGACGGCCGGGCTCGAAAATGCGGTTGCGATGTAGGGCATGCCTGCGCGGCTTCGCACGGCTTCAAGCTGCGGATCGACATTGAGCAGGTTGCTGGTGTCATCGCCTGAGATGACGCAATTCGAGCCCGGAGACTGGATCAGGTTGTAACCAAGGCTGACCAGACTGGCGCCGAAGCCATTTGCGTCCGCATCGCAATCCGAGGCGACTCCATCGGCAAGATTGCCAGCAACGAGCACATTGCGAATGTGATTATCCTGTTCGCTGACGGTGAGGCCACCCGCACGCTGGTAGTGCGATTCGCTGATGTTGTTGACGATGGTAAGAAAGCTCGCGTCGACCTTGTTGCTCAATACCACACCACCGCCATCGCGACTGACATTTCCGGCAATTGTACCATTATTCAATATAATTCTGTCGTCCGGATAGTATGAATTGGGGCCTCGCGCATACAAGCCACCCACGGACTTGCCATGGCCGCCCACAGTAGCGGTCGTTGCATTGTCGATGATCGCAAAGCGTTCAAACTGACTGCTGGTCGAGTATGGAGGCGCCGTCGAGCCGCTGTAGTTGCTGACAAGATCGACATACACGCCGCCACCCATGACATCCTTGTCGGGATTGCTTTCAACCCTGTTGTCCTTGACCACGACGTTGTAGAACAAGGTCTTGCCACCGAGCACGCGGATGCCACCGCCGCCTATCGGAGTCAGGAAATCAAGGTCTGCTCCATATTGCTCCTGGCTCAAGTCGCCGCCGCTGAGAGTGGCGTTGAATAGCGCAAACGCGACCGGGTAGACCGTGTACGTGTACGGATTTAGGCTCGCGGTTCTGCGGCCGATGACTTCGAGCACGCGATCGGCACCGGTGCTGACAATGCGGGTGTCATCGGCATCGCCCATGCCCATCAGGGTCACCTGGATCGGAACGCCGGTGCTGGTGGTTTCGATATCGATATCTCCGCCCTCGCCATCGTTGTAGGGATTCAGTGCACGGTTCAACGTGTAGGTGCCGACCGGCAAGCGCACGAACCAGCGTCCGCCCGTTGCGCTGGCCTCCATCATCGCGGCGCGCAGCGTGCAAATATTGCCATTGGCCTGACAGATACCATCGCCCGGATTGAGGTCCGGCAGGTCGACGAAGGAGTTCACGGTGAGATCAAAGTGTTCCTCGTAAGCACCGATGTCACACGGTCGCGAGCGGGATACATCCCGCGCATCGGTATTCATGCAGTCGGTCATTGGCGTCGAAATGTATGGATTTCCCGCGTGCAGTGCACTACTACCAGCCAGCAGCGCATGAGTCGGTCGACCGGAGCCGAAATCGAACAGTGGCGAGAGCCGCACGTCGTTGCCCGGCAAGCCAATGGTCAACACAAACCTGCAAAACGTGTTGGCACCGATGATGGTGTAGGCGCGTACGCCTAGCTGATAGTTGCCGTAGCAGGCCAAGTCCGCGGGGTAGTTGTCATTGTTGGTATTTCCGACAATCAGGCTGTTGGCGAAATTGATGGTGTTGGTATTGCCCTGTGCTCCATACACGACGCCGCCAGCCGTTCCTCCCTTGTTATGGGTAACGGTCGAATTGCGCAGACTGAATCCGCTATCGGCATAGATGCCACCGACCGACGTTGCCGTGTTGCCACTCACCGTGAGATTTTCGAAGAGTGCTTCGTTTCCAGCGGGTTGCGAAGCCACGACGATGCCACCACCGGTATTCGCATTGTTGTTCTGGATGGTGGTCTCACTCAGCGTCAAGATACCGGTGCCGGTTGCATAGACTCCACCGCCAATCGTCGTGTTGCCACCGCGCAGCACGCTACGATTGATGGTCACTGTCGCGCCGTTTCGCTTGTATATGACACCGCCAACATTGGCACTGGTGCCGAAGACGCTACCGCCGATCACGGTGACATCGTTCAGGGTGAGGTTGCCTGGACTGCGCACATCAATGGCGCGATCCAGCGCCGTTGCGACAATCATGGTATCGGCCGGGCTCACCCCTTGAATGGTGATCGTGCTGAAAACATCGAAATCACCCGACACATTGTTGTCTTCATCGCTATCGGGAAAGTTGTCCGCGAGAAACACCTTGTGGTCGGGGTATTTGCGCAAATTCAACGTGTCGTTGGCTGACCCTGCCAGGCAGTTGATCGTGGCAGTGTTGCTATTGGCGGCGGTGATCGCTTCACGAAGATGACAGCCATCGACGCCCTCGGGGTACACCTGAATGACCGTCGCAAGCGCTGGCATGAACGTCACGAGGCTTGCGGATGTCAGCAGCCACAGGGCCAGGTGGCGAGGATTCACTTTCATCAGGACGATCTCCGGAAAAGGGTGAGCGCCAGAAACCGGCGTTCCTGAGATCGAGAATGCGCCAAGCAGCTGAAAGCGAACGCCTGCACACGAAAATATCCGCAAACGGCAACCGCGATCTCCGAAGCTGAGACCACTCGGCTCATAATTCGCCGATGGCCCCGCAGAATCCCGACGACCTCAACCGCCCGACTCGAATCAAGGGCCGCCGATCGACGTCGCCATGCGCATACCGTCAACCTTCAGACCGAACGCGTTGGCCGCGCAGCTCAAGGCGGTCGTCTTAACGTCATGAATAATATTGTCGAGCACGAAAATGCCCTTGGGCTTGCCGGGTACATAAAAGTCTAATAAGTACTTTAGAAGAAGTCGATGTGCTGTAGTTGCGCACCTAAAACCCGCGCACAAAAACGCACTCCACATACTCCAGTGTGATCAGTCCCCATTGGCCTCCTGGAATCGGCGAGCCGGTTCCATCAAGAATCGGTTGCTCACCAGGAAATGCATCGAAAAAATTCGCCAGCTAAATACGCGCCGCCTGCCGTAGCTGACAACAACTCGTTGTAGCTGCCATCACGCGCGCAGACTGTACTGATCGCAACCACACGATCGGTTGCGATCTGCAACTGCCCCCAAGGCGACTGCACCGTGCTGCATTCGCATTATCGCCATTGATCGCCACATGACGAACCGTTCCCGAACGTACTTCGAAGTTCGACTTATGAATTGTGTCACCGGGTATCGGGCATTCGTCAGCCATGCAGGGTGCAGCCACGAACAGTATGAGAAGGTAAGCGCGGTGAATTCATCCAAGACCTGAACTTGAATTCTTCGTCCGAATAGTTCCCGCAGGATCGCCAGGAGTAGCGTCGTGTATTTCCGATGGAATTCTGACTTCGATCATTTTTCGTGTCAGTGTGACGACAGTATCATTCTCATTTAACGGGGTCACGAACTGACTGAACGCTTTCCTGCCGCGAACCCGAAAACGTGCGATGGCTCAGCAGCGGGTGTTTCGAGCGGATTCCAGCTTCCTGCAGGACTTGGTTTTTGTCCAAGTGGTATTCGCCGCCAGATGGCCACCCGAAACAATATCTCTCCAAAAATGGACAATCTGAACTCGACACCCTATATTCACGTTGCCCACCACCCTGATTTCAATTCAGCTCTGATCTGGAGGAAATGGATGCCGCGTTCACGAACCTTTGCACTTCTCGTCGTTGGACTGCTTGCGCTTGGTGAATCCAGAGCGGAAGTCGCAGTCCCCGAGGTGTTTATGGCGTTTCCTGCGGCCAATTCCGGCAACAACAACTATCTTGGTTTTGTCAGGGGCCAGGCAATAGATAGTGCCGGTGACGTCATACCCGCTGCCTATTTCAATCTCTCATCGAGCAATCCGCAGTCAAAGACGCTTTGGGTGACTGACGGAACGCCTGCGGGTACGCATCTCGCGGCCAGCAACGAAATATCAGGCAATCAGGCGGTGTCACGCGATGTGGGCATGTTCTATACCGGATACGACGGTAACGGGAATCTGCAGGTTTTTCGAACCACCGGACTTGAGGCGAGCGCACATCCACTCACCCAGGAGGCCGTGCAGGCAACCTGGCTGAAGGGTGTTATAGGCAATGATGTGCTGCTCTCGCGCCCTGGGCCCCCTCAACAGACCGCGGCCTGGCGCTTGGACGGCAACACGGGTGCCGCTACCTTGATGGGCCTGTTTCAAGGCAGCGGGATGGAGTGGGCAACCACAAACCAGCACGCATTGATCATCTCCAATTTCAACACCCAATACTCGGTCAATAGTCTGCCGGGAACCGGCGCCCAACCGTTTCAGATCCCTGTTCCCTCGCCAAGCACCTACTGGGACTACCCACATCGAATGGGCGCAGCAAATCGGATTGCCTGCCTCAAGGCGTTTACGCACTACAGCACTATGGACGTCCGGCAGGAGCTCAATTGCACGGATGGAACGGTGCAGGGCACTCGCGTCCCGAGGCCGCTACCAAGTGGGTACGGCGTGCCGCTGATGGATGGCGTTTCGTTTCAGACGGTCGGCGACAAACTGCTTCTCGTCGATGGCGTGCTTGGATCCGCCTGGATCACGGACGGCACCGACGCAGGCACCTTCGCCTTGCTGGATGGAAATATTGAGCGGTGGTATCCCTGTTCGGATGACGCTTCAGGGCGATTACATTTTATTGCCAATAGAAACAACGAAGCGCAGCTTTGGGTAACGGATGGGAGTCGTAGCGGAACCCATGAAGTACTTACCTTTGCAGACCACCAGTTCGATTGCGGTAAGAAGGGAACGGCCGTTCCGGGCACGAGCTTGAGCTATCTGCAGATCGGACTTTATTTCCAAGGCGGGCTGCGTTTGTTTCAAACGGACGGGACTGTCGCGGGCTCAAAGTCCGTGGTTGGCTCACCTGAACTACCTGGCCCTGGTTCGAGGGCAGATTCGGTTCAGGGTATCGTTGCGTTGGGTCGATGGCTGGTATTTGAAGCACCTGTCACGCCGACACAAGACGGACTCTGGCGTCTCGATCTCGACCCGATCTTCGCGGATGGCGTCGACGACTGAGTTCGGCTTATCCGCCAGTAGTACGCGAATGCAGACAGGACGTTCTCTCAGGATGAGACATCCCGGCCCATAATCCATGCATGGCCACGCAATATCCCTAAAATCTGAACCTCCGTGTGCGCATCAAAGGCCGCGGCGCGGCGAGCAATCGTGAGGGTCGATTCGAGGCTCTGGCGAAAACGGTCGACGATGATGGCTGGTACCGCAATGCAATCAGGAATATTCCCGCTTCGCTTCCGCGCCAGCCGTGCACTCCAGCTCGACAGCTACGCAAATACCTAACTGACTCAAACCAACTTATGATCACCTAGAAACCGAATTTTGTCTTCAATTTAACTACTCGAACGAACTGACAAAGATCGTATCGAGTAGCTCCAGTCGGAAGCGGAACAATGCGGGCTCACTTCCGCTGGCAATCAGCCAGCGATGCGGGCCATCGGGCAGCGCCGAAATGCGGGCCCCGAATTCCGCGAACGGCCCGAGGTTTTCGGTTTCAGCCAGGACAGCACCGGTTTCGCCGTCTACCAGGGAAATTGTTTCGTCAGTGGTCGCGAGCAGCAAGTGGACATCGCCGTTTAGCACCGTAGCTGCACGAACCGGATACGGTAGCGTGAAGCTTCGCAGCGCCTGCCGAGTCGCCGCGTCAAAGAACGAGAGCGTCCCCGACGCCGAGAAAAC